>DATGGL010000279.1:0-18118 GCA_035308605.1 Bryobacteraceae bacterium | reverse complement strand
TGTGGCCGCTATGCCGACTTTACCCTTCCGCCACCCGAACAATCCGGCCCCAAACCTCCCTTCACCTGGCAACCGAATCCCGGCCCGGTAATCCTGCGCGGCGACATCAGTGATGTCCTAAATCCATCTGTTATAGCCTTCCACGGACAATATCTAAACTTATACTCGGTTTATGACGGCCGCACTTGGCGAACCGCTCTAGCTACATCCCCCGACGGCGTTGCCTGGCAGGCTCGCGGAACTGTCCTCTCACCGGAAGGCTGGGAAGGCCGCTACATCGCGGCCAACGGATCAGCCCTCGTGCACAACGACGAGATCCTTTACTGGTATGAAGCCGGCGATCCGTTCCAGATCGCCCTGGCCAGTTCCAAAGACGGAACGCACTGGACTAAGCACCCGACCCCGGTCCTTACGCCCGGTCCGCGCGGCTCGTTCGACGAACGCGCCGTCGCCGATCCACTTGTGATCGCTGCCGCTGGCAGCTCGTCTTTGGTCGCTGCCTCCGGCAGCTCGTCGGTAATCGCTGCCTCTGGCAGCTCTAAGGCCGCCGGAGGCGGCTTTTATATGTTCTACACCGGCATGGATCGGGCGCGGCGCCAGCGCCTCGGCATCGCCCGATCTGCCGATGGCATCGTTTGGGAGAAACTTCGCAGCAATCCGATACTGGAAGTTGGACCGCCCAACTCGTTCGATGAAAATGGCCTTGGCGAACCGGCCGTGTGGTCCTCGGCTGGATCGTACTGGATGCTCTATACCGGGCGTTCCCGCACTGAACAGCGGCGCATCGGTCTGGCAAAATCACGGGACGGAATCCATTGGGACCGCGACCAAAGTCTCACCCCGATCGAAGGGTCCGAATCCTGGGACCGCGAAGTTGTCTGCGACCCTACGATCGAAATCACACCGCAAGGCATCCGCGTCTGGTTCGGCGGTGGGGACGTTCGGAGCCCCGACCAGAATCTACACGGCCAGATCGGCCTAGGCTTCCTCACTCCTCGGCAGTAATAAGACTCTAACGGCCAGAAATCACCCGATAGCCCGCTTGCTGGCGCGCGCGGTTCTGTGGCCGGCACCGAGCGGTGCGCGAGAGTAAGCGGGTCCGTCTCGCCGGACCATTTCTATGATTCCGTAAACTGGAGAAAGTGCTGAACCCGCATGTGCGCGAACGCGCGGCCCAACTCCAACAGCAATTCGCTTCCGCGACGCCCTTTCGCCACGTCATCATCGACTCGTTTCTGGACCCCAGCTTCTGCAGCGAACTCATCGCCGCATTCCCTCAATTCGACCGAGGCCACTCCACCAACGAACGCGGTGAACCCGGGCGGAAGGCCGTCTTCCCTGGCCTCTCGAAACTTGGCCCGCCGTACCAACGCTTCGACCGCCTGATGCGCGACGCCGAATTCCTCGACCTCATTGGCCGCATCACCGCCATCCCCGATCTCCTTTACGACCCCGATTACATTGGCGGAGGCACCCACGAAAATCTGAACGGGCAGGAACTCGACACCCACGTCGACTTCAACTACCACCCCAGCACGCAACTCCACCGCCGTCTGAACCTGATTGTCTTTTTGAATCCCGAGTGGCAGGAATCCTGGGGCGGCTGCCTCGAATTGCTGCCCGACCCGTGGTGTTCCGATGCGTCGCCGGGAGTATCCGTAACGCCGATCGCCAACCGCTGCGTCATCTTCGAGACGACGGAGCAATCCTGGCACGGCTTCCGGCGCATCCAGTTGCCGCCCGGCTCTGAGACGTCTCGCCGCTCCATCGCCGTTTATTTCTACACGAAGGATCGCCCTTCAGCCGCCGCGTCGCATGGGACGGTTTATTATCAGCGCCCCTTGCCGGACCGGCTGCAATCCGGACACACACTCGACGAGAAAGATGTTTTGGAAATGCAGACGCTTGTCGCCCGCCGCGACAAGCAAATCCAATTCCTCTATGAACGGGAACTGGAATTCTCCGAGGCGATTCGCCAGATCACGAGTTCACCGTCGTTCAGACTAGGCCGAGCCCTGACCTGGCCGGCGCGCGTGTTCCGCAAGTTCCTCAAATAAAACTAGACCGCGGCTGGTTCGGGTTGTCTGTCCAACTCCGTGATCCGGTGCGCCAGCATCGTCTCCAGATTGACCAGCGCTTTCGAGAATCCGGCGATGCCTTCCGCCAGTTTGTCCTTCGCCATGCGGTCCTCGGCATGCATCTTTTCGAAAGTCGCGCGATCCATCGGTATTCTCTGGATGTCCTTCGCTTTCGCCTTTTCCGGATCGAGTTTGCGCGGAAGATCGCCGTCGGTTTGATTTAGCTCTGCCAGCAGCGCGGGGGAGATGGTCAGCAGATCGCAGCCGGCGAGTTCGGTAATCTCGCCGATATTGCGGAAGCTCGCTCCCATGACTTCGGTCTTGTACCCGAATTTCTTGTAGTAGTTGTAGATCGTCCGCACGGAGAGCACGCCCGGATCTTCCGCCGGCGCATAATCGCGGCCTGTGTCCTTCTTGTACCAGTCAAGAATACGTCCGACGAAGGGAGAGATCAGCGTAATGCCCGCCTCCGCGCATGCGATGGCCTGATGCAGGCCGAACATCAGAGTCAGGTTGCAGTGGATACCTTCCTTTTCGAGAATCTCGCCGGCCTTGATGCCCTCCCAGGTCGACGCGATTTTGATCAGGATGCGCTCCCGGGAAATCCCGGCCGCTTCATACTGCGCGATAATCTCCCGGCCCTTGGCGACGGATGCATCCGTGTCATAGGACAGCCGAGCATCCACTTCCGTCGAAACCCGTTTCGGAACGATCTGAAGAATCCGCTTTCCGAACGAGACGGCCAGCCGGTCAAAAGCAAGCGACGCGACCCGCTGTGGGTCGGCATGATCCCCGAGTTCCTTTCGCGCATCCAGCAGCGTGCCGTCGACGATCTCCTTATACTTGGGCATGTCGGCGGCGGCCGTAATCAGCGAAGGGTTGGTGGTCGCGTCTCTCGGTTTGAACTGTTCGATGGACTGAATATCGCCCGTATCCGCGACCACAACGGTCATCGTGCGAAGTTGTTCGAGAAGAGTTGCCATGGGTAGCCTCTTATTTAATGCTACTTCATCTACTCCATACCCACTCCGGCTGGTTCTCAACTCGATCTTACCTGGCTGTAATCTTCAGATTCGAAAAGTAGCCCTCAGTTCCCGGTCCAACCCACAATGCGACGCCGCCTTCCCGTGGTTCCAGCTTCAGATCGTTGACGATGAGGCAGGGTTGCTCCGCTCCATGCACGTACAGCCGGGCTTTACGGCCTTCCACCTCGATCTTGAACCTGGTCCAGACGCCGGGCTGCAAATCGACGTACGACTCGTACTTTTCAGGAGCTTCCTGGCGCGACCGGGCGAAATCGAAATCCGGGTGTGAACTGTACTGGGTGGAGTGATTCCGTCTGATTTGATCGTCGGCGCGGCCATTGGTGGGTCTGAGATAGATGTACTCGTAGCGTCCGTCGCTCTGGATCCGAAACGCGATACCAATGAACCCGCGAGCCCCGCTGTCTGCACCGGCGCGGGGCTGGCCGGACAAATCTACTTCGATCGTGCCGTCGCGAAATAGCCGGTTCTTGATAACGGCATGCGAAGTGGCATTAGCAGCCCCGGGCGTGGCGATGACTTGAATTGCGTTCCGGCCTTTATAGTTCGTCTGCGCGATCGATACGTTCTGCCCTGCCAGTTGATCCACACTTTGAGCCGCAAGCGGGACGGCCAGAAGCGCCAGCAGAGACGCGACTATCAGGGGAAGGGGGGCAGGGAAGGGTGTGTTCATAAGAGTGCTGGATGCATTCGCGCGCACGTGAACGTCCACTTCGCGCGGCCTGAGAGAGCGCTTCGTTGGTTGTTGAAATGACGTTAGTTGGTGCGATTTGGAGAATCGCGATTCGCGTGGTGTTCGCGGGCGAGAACGGGATGTCCGCTTTCGAACATCATCTTGCGCGGAACGTCCTGCGATACTGAAAAACGCGCCTGACGTGAAAACAAAACCTCGCAAGAGTTTCCTGAGCAAACTTTTCCGGTCCGCCGGGATGGCGGCGCTGGGCTTCGCCGCGATTGCAATTCCGCTTCAGCTCCTACTGCGAAAGCAATTGGCCGATGCACCTGAGGACATCCGCGCCCAGGGCTGGCCCATACGCCTGATGCAGGTGCTTTTCGCGAAATACGTTCTCCGGTGGATCGACGTGGAAGGCCTGGAAAATCTTCCCCAGGGTTCCTACCTGGTGGCGGCCAATCATGCCTACAAATCGGGCGTCGACGGATTCATTCTCGGCCACCTGCTGGCCACCCGAGCGGGACGCGTGCCGCGGATTTTGATTACCGCGGACAGCCGAAGCTGGGTGGTGCGCGCCGAACGCTGGGTGCTCCATCACTACGGGATTGCGCTGCTGGTCGGCGATCCGGCCGCGGGACACCGCCAGGGGACGTCGGACGTCATCGCCGCGTACCTTCGAGAGAGCGACCGCCATGCCGTCCTTATATTCCCGGCGGGCCGCGCCATTGCCGATCCTGTTCTTCAACTGCAAGGCTGGAGCACGGGCGCCGTGGTGACAGCCATGAAGAGCGATTGTCCCGTGGTCCCGGTCGCGATCGGAGGCCTGAGGCTGGACTGGACTCCTGAAACTGTCGTCTTCGCCGCCATCGAAGCGGACGAGAAGCGGGCCGCCGATAACGCCGAGCCACCGTTTCGCATCCATGTTCGCATCGGAACACCCATCACGCCCTCGGGCGATCCTCACACAGACACGGCGGACTTGAGGGATGCCGTCGCCGGCCTGATGCAGCGCATACCAGGGTTGCGTCCCGCTCCCGGGGAATCCGATCCTGCCTTCGGCAAGCTGACCCTGCGCGATGGCCGCACGCTGGCGTATATGGATCGTGGCCCACGCACCGGCACTCCGGTGGTCCATTTCCACGGTTTTCAGGGCTCGCGTCTCGAACGCATGGCCGCTACCGACGACCTACTCGCCCGGCTCAACATCCGTCTGATCTCTCCCGATCGGCCCGGCATCGGCCTCTCGACGCCCGCCCGAGACCGCACGATTGTCGGCTGGGTGGCCGACGTCCGCCAGTTGACCGAGCACCTTCTAGGGGCGGGAAAGCCATTCTCCATCCTCGGTTTTTCCGCCGGCGCGACGTATGCGCTGGCCTGCGGCCAACTTCCCGGACTGCGCGCCATCGCCCTGGTGAGCAGCATGGGCCTGCCGCACCTGATCGCGAGCTGGCGCCGCTTTTCGGAGGAGGCCTGGCACATTCTGCTCTCCGCGAAGCTGGCGAAGTTCCGCTCGGCGACCTTCCTCCGGATCGAAAAGAAGCACCGCGACCGCCTGTTCGACGACTGGGAGAGCTATTTCAAAGACGTCAAGCGGAGCCTTTCGGCAGATGACCAGCGAATCCTCTCGCAGCCGGATATTGAGGAATCCTTCCGCCAGAACCGCCGCGAGAGCTATGCGCAAGGTCCGGGGTATTTGTTGCAGGAGGTCCAGGCGCTCTACTCCGACCCCCATATCGACCTCTCCCATCTCGCGGCTTGTACGGTGCTGATTACTCACGGAATTGAGGACCAGGTGGTGCCGGTAGAGGTCGCGCGCGATCTGCATGCCAGGATTCCGGGAAGCGGATTTCAGGAACTACCCCGGCGCGGGCACTATTTTGTGTATGAGCCGGATGAAATGGAGAATCTGCTGGTCGCGCTGCTGAAAGCACACCGGGATTGTGCCGGCTAAGCAGTTCGCTTTCGCAGTACCCATGTAGTCATCGAGCGCTGATTCTGGACGATCGTGGTCTTCAGGGGGTCCTCCAGATCGCCGCCTAACTGTTTTGCGAACGACTCGAGCAGAGCTTCATCCACGAGATAGCGCTCGGAACCGTCCGGGGATTTGTAGCGCCGCCCACGAATATGTTCAATCTGGTTCTCCATGCCGATCGAGGACCCGAGGCGGCAGAAGAACAGGCCGCCGGGTTTAAGTACGCGCCAGCATTCCAGTAGCATCGACTCGAAGTGCGCGTCGTCGCGGGCGAAATGGAGGACGGTGTTGCTGATGACGACATCGGCGAAGGCATCGTCGAAAGACATGTGTTCTACGTCTTCAACACGAAAATTCGACCCTGGAAGCGCCGGAGCGAGGACCCGCGCGAGGGAGCGGACGCTATCGACGGCCTGCGGGTCCGCGTCTACCGCGTAAACTTCGTAGCCTGCCCGGAGGAGATAGACAAGGTTTCGACCGGAGCCGCATCCGGCATCCAGGATTCGCATTCCGGAGGCTATGCGTCCTTTCAGCAGCTGGTCGAAAAGATAGATGTCGATCTGGCCGAATTGCTCTTGGAGCGTGAGGGTAGGCATTTTTGACAATTCCAGCCTACAATTTTGTACTGTGTTTCCAAAGTACTCGGGTTAGGAGGCTGTTGAAAAACGTCTGAACCCACTCGCTGTCGCTCGCGGCTCGGTGTCTGGGCTGTGAAATCAATTTGCTCTACACCGAGCCGCGCATGACAGTAAGCGGGTCTTGATGTTTTCATCAGTCCCGTTCGTTCTCAAACGTACTGGATCGCGAAGACCTTGTGCCACCCTGGTACACCGTGTACGATCACAAAGTGACTGCCTCGGATTCCTTTGACCGCACAGGAGTGTTGGTTGCCGTGGCCGTGGGGGTCGCGCTGGTTGTGGACGGCATGGACTTCCAGATGCTGGCGTTGTCGCTGCCCAGCATCTCCAAGGAACTGAAGCTTTCCGGCGTCAGCGGCGGGGCATTGAGCACCTACACTCTGCTGGGTATGGGCATCGGCGGGATGCTGGCGGGATGGCTGGCGGACCGCATTGGACGCGTGCGCGTAGTGTGGTGGTCGGCGTTCGCCTTCACCCTGTTTACGAGCGTGATCGCGTTGTGCGGCAGCTATTGGCAGATTGCCATGATGCGCCTGCTTTCGGGATTAGGCCTTGGCGCGCTGTACAGCATCGGCACGCTGCTTGCGGCAGAGTACGTGCCCACCCGTGTTCGGGGTACCGTGCTCGGCACGCTACAGGCCGGCTGGTCGGTGGGGTACGTGATCGCGGCGCTGCTCTCCTCCTATCTGCTTCCGAGGTTCGGCTGGCGATCGCTCTTCGCCTGCGCCATATTTCCTGGGATTGTCGCGCTGGCGCTGCTTTGGAAAGTACCGGATCCGCCAAGCTGGGCCGCGGCACAGGATAGCGCGGGGAGGGGAACCGCGAGCATCAGCCCGTTCCGAGCGATATGGGCCGACCCGCCTCTGCGCCGCGTCTTTCTGCTATGGACGGTGACGGCCATCGCGCTGCAGTTCGGCTATTACGGCGCAACGTCGTGGCTGCCCAGCTACCTGGTGAAGGATCTGGGCGTCAACATTCAGAACACCGGCTGGTATGTCGCGGGCACTTACACGATGACGGTGGTCGGCAAAGTCATCACCGGGTATCTTGCCGATATCGTGGGGCGACGGGTGGTTTGGTTTGTGTCGGGCCTGCTGACGGCGATCTATCTTCCGGTGCTGGTGTATGCCGCGACGCCCGCGAATGTGGCGTACCTGCTGCTTCTGTTCGGTTTTCTGTATGCGGCGCCTTACGCGGTCAACGCGACTTACTTGAGCGAATGTTTCCCGGCTCGGGTTCGCGGGACCGCGGTCGCCACGTCGTACAACTTCGGGCGCATCGGATCGATGCTGTCGCCGATCCTCATCGGCATGGCGGCATCCCGCTATTCGATCGGGCTCGGCATCGGTCTGCTGGGAATTTCGTATGCGGTCTGCGCATTGGTTCCCGGCCTGTTCATCCGGGAGAAGATGTTCGACCCGAAAGCCGTCGAGTCGCCGGAGCCGGAACTCACTGTCGTATAGCCGTGTATTACGAAACCGACAAGAATAATCACGGCTTACGTTACAACCCGCTCAAGGCGTGCGTCGTGCCGCGCCCGATCGGATGGATCACGACCATCAGCGCCGCGGGCCTGGTTAACCTGGCGCCGTTCAGTTTTTTCAATGTGCTGAGCTACGATCCGCCTTTCGTCCTGTTCTCGGCCGGCAGTCACGAGCAGGATGGCGGCAAGAAGGACACCATCCTGAACGTCGAGGCCACCGGCGAGTTCGTGTACAACATGGCCACCTGGGCTCAGCGGGAACAAATGAACCAGACGGCGCTGGTTGTCGCGCACGGCGTCGATGAAATGGCTGCGGCCGGGCTTGAACCGCTGCCCTCCTGCCTGGTGCGGCCGCCGCGGGTGAAAGGCGCACCGGTCCATTTCGAATGCAGGTTGCACCAGATCGTCAAGCTACCCGGCCACAAGCCGTCATCCGAGCATCACGTAGTCATCGGCCGGGTGGCGGCAGTGCATATCGACGATGCCGCGCTGACTGCCGACGGGTGCATCGACATTCTCAAGATCCGCCCGATTGCCCGCCTTGGCTACAAAGACTACACCAGCGTCGAGTCGGTGTTCCAGATGGAGAAGAATACTCCCGAGGACCATCTAAAACCAGCGGAATAGCCGCAGGTTAGGCAGCAACTGGGCGATGCGCCCGGAGAAACGAACGTATCTGTCGCACGGCCAGCGGAATCCGTTCCTTGGGCTCCTTCCACGGAAACATGCTGACTTCTGCGTTGGGCGCGAGCATCGCGGCTTCCATGGCGACCGCATAAGGATGCGCCGGGATATCATCCGGCAGAATTAATACCGGCGTCTGGCAGTGGCGCACAAAATCGCGTGTCACGGTGAAGACGAAGTCGGCGTTGGTGCGGTACATCCTGGTCAGAAATTTGTCGACCGTCGCCATGGTGATATCGGGCCGGCGCTTGACCAAGTCCGGACCCCAGCCCTTGCTATTGGTTTCGTAAAAAAGATCGCGCATCTCCGGACGCGAGCCGCTAGGCTGCGCGAGAACGGCCGCGGCAATCCGATCCGGCGCGCGCCGCAGCAGGTTCCAGATAAAAGGACCCCCAATACAGAACCCCAGCACCATGAACTTCTGGATGCCCAGGTGATCCATCAGACCGAGATGGTCATCGGTAAACGCATCCCACGGCCGGTCGATCTCCAGCGGGCCCGAGGACTGGCCGCCATTGGCGTTGCGCAGGTCCGATGCAATGCAGCGGTACTCTCCTTTAAACTCTTCGATCGGGTTAAATGGACTGCCGCTGATGAGGCCGGAGATGGTCGAGTTCAATCCTCCGCCGGCGATCAGCAATAATGGAAATCCGGACCCGAACTCCTCAAAGTGGATGCGAACGGGGCCTTTTTCGTAGAAGGGCCGGGCGGGTCCGCCTTGCGCGGCCTGCTCGGCAAACAAGCCAGGTGCGGCCGCCATCGCCGCGGCGCCGGTTGCCAGGATGGTGCGTCTGGTAGAACCCATAATCGGTGTCCTCCTCGGTTTTGCAGCGGAGCCGTCAGGATGGATTCGCGTTCATTCGCGTGCATTCGCGGCCAGAACCGGCTGTTTACAGGCTACTCGCGCCGCGCTACCTGATAGTGACTCAATGTGTCCGCGTAATTCGAAATGCCCTTGTAGAGGGCCTCCGCGATCTTCTGCCGGTGATCCGGACGCTTCAGCATGAGCTCATCGTTGGTGTTGGTCAGAAATCCGATTTCCGCCAGCACCGACGGCATGGACGCACCGATCAGCACCACGAACGGAGCCTTCTTCACGCCGCGATTCTTCGCTGCCGGATTGCTCTTCGATGAAACTCCGTAGAGCGCGCTCTCCACGCGAGCCGCGAACTCGCGCGATTCGTCGATTTTGTCCTTCAGGGCGATCTTCTGCAGCAGGTCCTTGAGCTCGAACACCGATCGCGACGAAGTCGCATTCTCTCGCGTCGCCGTATCCAGGGCAGATTTGATGGTCGTGAAATTCAGGTAGTACGTCTCCACGCCCGCGACATACTTATACGGCGATGAGTTCGCGTGAATCGATAGGAACAGGTCGGCCTTTCCTTCATTGGCGATCTGGGTGCGCCGCTCCAGCGGAATGAACGTATCGTCCGTCCGCGTGTAGATCACTTCGCTTCCCAGCCGGTCTTCGAGCAACGCGCCCACCCGTTTGGCGACATCCAGGACGACTTCTTTTTCCAGGGATCCTGACGTGCCATGCGTTCCCATGTCATGCCCGCCATGCCCCGGATCGATCACCACGCGCCCCAGCTTCAATCCCAGAACGCGCGTCAGCGATCGTTCGCCGTTGGCATTGCGCTTGGCCGGAGCGGGCTCCGGCAGGGAGGTCTTTGCCGACGGCGGATCAGGCTTGTTCGCGGTCGTCTTGTTCGCTACGGGAATCACCGCCGCAGTCTGCTGCAGGCTGTCGAACGAAGGCAGCGCCGGAGCGGACATATTCTTCGCCACGAGTACTTCGGGCGATCTGGGCGGTCCGGGAAGCGCCGCTTTCGGCATGGCTGGCGCGGGACCGGGAGCTTTCGGAATTCGAACGCCCGCCGATAGCGCAGGCTGCGACAACAGTACCGGCTTGGCTTCGACACGCGCCGGGGCGGGATGCTCCGGAGGCGCTTGAAATCTCCGCGGCTCAGGCTTCGCCACCACGGCCGCCACAGGCATGGTCGACATCGGCGCCGGCAATTCCCGTTCGACATCCGGATCCGCGGGCTTCAGGGGACTTTCTGTGATCGACTTCGACGCGGTGACACTTCTTTTCGACGGCGGGGCCGGGCTCTCTTTGCGGATCTCGATCATCAGCCGGTCCGGTCGAGAAAGCTGGGAAGCCGTGAACTCGGCCGCCTGTTCCAGATCCAGGACAATCCGCGTTACACCCGGATTGGTCTCCGCCACGCGGATCTGTTTCAAGAGCGCGTCGCCGACGTTGATGACGTGCATCCCCTTATGAACCATCTCCGGCTTCGCGCCATGGATGTCGAAAAAGATGCGCTCGGGATCGTTGAGCCGGTCGGAGCGGTAATGAAAGTCGGAAGAAACTTCAATGGCGATGCGGGTTACGTCGCCCAGGGACCAGAATCGCACTGCCGTAACTTTGACGGGTTCGCTTTTGACGTTAGCGCCGGCACACGACACCGCGAGCACAAGCCCGGCAACCCACCGCGTGGCCTGACGAGCTTTATTGCGTCGTTCTGAGATGCAATCTGCCATTCTCGTCGACGAACTGTTCGAGCTTCGGGTGCTTCTCCTCTATCGTTACTACAGCCGTCTCGGCGGCCGGCGCTGGAACGGGGGCTGTTTTCTCAGCCGCTTTCCGCGCATCCTGATACCGCTTCCCCACCTGATTCACGTAATTCTGCGTTTCCCGGTACGGTGGAATCTCTTTGTATTTCGCGACGGCTCCAGGCCCCGCGTTGTAGGCCGCCAGCGCGAGCCGGTCGTCCTTATAGACGCTTTGCAGATACTTCAGATATTTCACGCCGGCTTCGATATTCTGTTCCGGATCGAAGCTGTTGCTGACGCCCAGCATCCGCGCCGTCCCCGGCGTCAACTGCATCAAGCCTTCCGCGCCTTTATTCGACACCGCATGGACATTGTAATCACTCTCGACCTTGATCATGGAGTGCACCAGCAGTGGATCGACATCGTGCGCCTTGGCCGATTTCTCGACCATTTCAGAAATATTCTTGGGAGCCGGTTTAGAAGAGGCGGCGTGAGCGGAAACACGTACCAGCTTGCCCGTGCGCGGGTCCGCACGGACCACCAGCGTCTTGGATTCGGTTTTCGAATCCAACGAAGCGTCCGCGGCCATCATGGGGGAGGCGGCCAGCATCAAAATCGCCAGTAAAGAACAAATATACACGAAATTGTTCCCGACCGCTATGCGTTCTTGTTTTGTGTCTTGTCCAATGTGGACATACGGTATCATCATCTCATGCCAGCGGCCTACTCGGGATTCGTCCTTGCCGGCGGCCAGAGTACCCGCATGGGACGCGACAAAGCGCTTCTCCCATTTGGCCGTTCGACGCTGCTCGATCATATTGCAAAAACGGTGGAAGCCGTGGCCGGAAACGTTACCGTCATTGGCCCTCCCGATCGTTACGGCAAGCTCGGCTACCCGGTTGTTCCCGATCTCGTTCAAAACAGTGGACCTCTCGGCGGACTCTACACTGCTCTGAGCATCACCCAGACCGACTGGAATCTGATTGTCGCCTGCGACATGCCAGCCCTGACCCCGGGTTTTCTCGAACAGCTCCTTCACGCAGCGAAATCGGGTTCCGGCGACTGCCTGGCGCCCCAAACAGGCGCCGGTCTCGATCCCCTGTGTGCCGTCTATCATCGCCGCTGTCTCCCGTTCGCGAAAGCCGCTCTCGATCGTAAACTTTTGAAAATGCAAGAGTTCGTCTCCACGATTCAAACGTCAACCTGGCTGGTTCCAGATTCCGCCCCGCTTGAGAATGTGAATACTCCCGAGGAATGGGCCATCCGATGACTCCGACCAATGGCGACAACAGCCCGTCGCATTACATCGAGTTCCGCCATGTTTATAAGACGTTCGATCACCCGGTTTTAGTCGACGCCAACTTTCATGTCGACGCCGGTGAAACGCTGGCGATCATCGGGCGCAGCGGCGTCGGCAAGTCCGTGAGCCTGGGCCACATCATGGGATTTATCAAGCCCGATGCCGGCCGGGTCATCGTCGCTTACACCGACATGACCGAAGCGGACGAGGCCGAATGGCGCCGCATCCGCAAAAAGGTCACCATGGTGTTCCAGTCGGGCGCGCTGTTTGACTCGTTAACGGTGGGAGAAAACATTCTCTTCTCGCTTGAGCTTCGCGACGATTACGACGAAAAGAACAAACACGACGTCGTCAACGGCCTGCTTTCCATGGTCGACCTGCTCGAGTACAAAGATCACTATCCCACCGATCTCTCCACCGGCTACAAACGCGCTGTCGCCATCGCCCGGGCCCTGGCCGCGCAGCCCGAATGCATCCTGTACGACGAACCGACCACCATGGTCGACCCGGTGATGTCGGATCACCTCACCAACCTGATGCTGCGGCTGAAGCGGCAGCTCCGCTTGACTGGAGTCGTGGTTACACACGACCTGGAATTAATGCGCAACGTCGCCGACCGCGTGGTGGTTCTGTTCGAGGGCAAAGCGATTTACTTCGGCCCGGTCGACGGGCTAGAGAAATCCGACCACCCTCACATCCAAGAATTTTTGGCGATGGACAGGGTATGAAGCTGCTGCGCCGCGTTGCATTGGCGGGAAGCGTGCTCTTCGCCGCTTTCATTGCCGTCCAGTTCCCGTACGCAACCGACGCCCCGTTGACCTCCGCCGAAGTCGCTAAATCGGCCGCCTTTTATCAGCAAGCCTACGCCGCGCCGGCCGAAGCTCCCGCAGCGGATGAAGATTTATACGTCCAAGCGGCCACCGCGGCCGCCGAAGGCTGGCACATCAAAGACCGCCTGACGGAATTCGCCGCCGCCCAGCACCTTGAAAGCAGGCGTGTCCTGGAAGTCGGCTCCGGACGAGGCTATTTGCAGGACGTCGTGACCGACTACACCGGCCTCGACATCTCGCCTTCGGTGAAGCGGTTTTATCACAAGCCGTTCATCCTCGGCTCCGCGACTTCTCTGCCGTTCCAGGACAACTCCTATGACGCGCTCTGGTCCATCTGGGTCATCGAGCACGTCCCCAATCCCGAACAGGCTTTCCGCGAAATGCGACGCGTGGTCAAGAACGACGGTCTGCTTTATCTATTCCCCGCCTGGAGCTGCAAGCCGTGGGCGGCCGACGGCTACGACGTCCGCCCGTACTCCGATTTCGATCCCGGCGGCATGCTGATCAAAATGTCGATTCCGTTGCGCAACAACAATCTGTACCAGGCAGCGTACACCGCGCCGATCCGCACTCTGCGCTGGCTTTCTTACGCGACTCTGCGCGGCCCCACGACTCTCCACTACCACCGCCTCACGCCGAATTACGATAAATTCTGGGAGGGCGACGGCGACGCCGTAAATTCTCTGGATCGCTATGAAGCCCTACTCTGGTTCCTGAGCCGCGGCGACGAGTGTCTGAACTGCACCGCCCCCAGTCTCTTCCGCGCGATCGCCGAACACGTCACGGACCCGCGCCTGATCATCCGCGTCCACAAGAGTTAAGCCACGAATGGACACGAATGCACACAATATTTCATTCGTGATTCGTGGCTAAAAAAGGAGCTGCCAATGCGTCCGCTAACCTTCCTTCTAACAACTGTCACCCTAATCGCCCAGACCCCCACCCTCGAACAATCGCTAAACCTGAAGACCGCCGCGAGTCCGCGCATCTCACCCGACGGCCGCTTCGTCGCCTACACGGTCTCTGAAACCGACTGGGAAAACGACTCCTTCGAAGCGCAGATCTGGATGGTTATGACCTCTACAGGCGAGCGTTACCAGCTCACGCACGCCAAAAAAACCTCGACCTATCCGCGCTGGGCTCCCGATTCCCGCCGACTCGGCTTCATCTCCGACCGCGATGGCACCCGTCAGATCTACATCATTTCCCCGGCCGGCGGCGAAGCCACGCAGGTCACCCATTTCGAAGGCGGCGTCACCGATTTCGAATGGGCTCCCGGCGGCCACATGATCGCCTTCACGTCCACCGGCGGCGAGCCTAAAGCCAAAAAAGATCGCACTGAAAAATACGGCGACTTTGAAATCGTCGAGCACGATTACACGATGGTCCAGCTCTGGACCATCAACGTCGACGATGAAAAAGCCAAACCCGAAGCGCTTACCAGCGGCTCGCAATTCAGCGTCGGCGGATTCAACTGGTCGCCCGACGCCAAGCACATCGCCTTCAGCGCCACCCGCGATCCCGATCTTTCGAGCGGCGACACCGCCGACATCTACGTGGTCCGGCTTTCGGATAAATACGTCAAGAAAGTCGTGGATACGCCCGGCGCCGATCGCGATCCCATGTGGTCGCCCGACGGCACACAGCTCGCCTACGAAGCCGGAGGCGCGGGCGGATGGTTTCTCAATTCCCGTGTTGCCGTAGTTTCGGCCGAAGGCGGCAAACCGCGCATGCTCTCGGAAACCTTTGACGAGAATCCACGCCTGTTGAGCTGGGGAGCTTCGGGAATCTATTTCGAAGCCATGCAGCGTACGGCGTCGCATCTGTTCCGCCTAAATCCCGCCGACGGCAAGACCACCCGCCTTAGCGATCCCGCCGATCTCGAAGCCGGCGCGGCCAGCTTCACGGAGGATTATTCGCGCGCCGCGTTCACTTGCTCCGCGCCGAATCAATATCCGGAAATCTGCGTCTCGCCGCTCTCCGGCTTCGCACCCAAGCGTGTCACCGACATGAAGGAGCAGCTCAAAGGCTTCAAACTCGCACGCCGGGAGGTGTTCGAGTGGAAATCCAAAGACGGCGCCCAAATTGAAGGCGTCCTCATCAAGCCCGCCGATTTCGAGCCAACGAAAAAATATCCGCTTCTCGTCGTGATCCATGGCGGACCCACCGGTATTGACCGCCCGTCCATCAACGGCGACCGCTATTATCCCCTTGAAATGTTCGCCGCAAAAGGCGCAGTGGTCCTGCGCCCGAACTATCGCGGCTCCGCCGGTTATGGCGAAAAATTCCGATCGCTGAACGTCCGGAATTTAGGCCTCGGCGATGCCGACGACGTGATCACCGGCGTCGATGCTTTAATCGCGAAAGGCTACATCGACCGTACCCGCGTCGGAGCGATGGGCTGGAGCCAGGGCGGCTACATTTCGGCATTTCTCACCACTTACAGCGACCGTTTCAAAGCTGTCTCCGTCGGCGCCGGCATTTCCGACTGGATGACGTATTACGTCAACACCGATATCCACCCCTTCACGCGCAATTATTTGAAGGCGACGCCGTGGGAGGATCCCGAAATTTATCGAAAAACCTCACCGATTACGTACATCAATCAGGCGAAGACTCCGACCCTCATCCAACACGGAGAACTGGACAAGCGCGTTCCCATCCCCAACGGCTATGAGTTGTATCAGGGCCTGAAAGACAGGAACGTGCCGGTGAAGATGATCGTGTACAAAGGCTTCGGTCATGGGATCAACAAGCCGAAACAACAGCGCGCGGTGATGGAACACAACTACGAATGGTTCAGCCAATGGATCTGGGGCGAAACGGCTCCCGCGTCGGTTCCGAGCACGGCTGAGTTAAAGCCGCAGATAAACGCAGATCCGCGCCGATAAACGACTACTTGCGGACCGGGGCGATCGCCTTTTCGATCCCGCTTCGCGTGCTGTCCACATTCTTGACGCCCGCCAGAAACGTCAATCGGGTCACCACGGCTGGCCCCTTCACGGCTTTTTCGATTGCGACTGCCCGCAAGAATCCGCGGATGACCTGTTCCGCGACGTCGCCCGTCGCGAATTTGTTCACGCCCCCGTCGAGGATGGTGGGCGCGAAGAACGGCTCCGCGACGCCCAGCCGCGCGGACTCGCTGTAAAGAATCTCGCCCACGAGCTGCATCCGCACCGGGGTGAAATCCTGCGAATCGCCGAGGCCGATGATCAGCAGCTTCTTCGCACCCAAGCTTCCTGGCGGCGGTGAAATCAGAAGCGTCTCTCCCAGTTCGCCCCGAAACAGCTCCGGAGTCCGAACCCGATCCAGCAGGCCCTTGAGCTTGTCATTCGCCTCCGTAAGCGAGCCGTGCAGCGCATTCCCAGGCAGCGAGCGGAACAGACAGATCACCTGCAAGTCCGCAGTCGTATCGGCCGGGCTCTGCGCCAGAATCCGGACCGGCAGCGGACCGCCGCTAAGCTCGACGCTCGCGGGCTGCGCGCACAGAACGGGCAGGAATGCGAATAGCGCCTTAACCATTCGATCCGGTGACCTGCTTCGCCAGCGCGATCAACTTCGCGTCCAGCTTTTTCGCTGCCGCCATCACGTCGTCATTCTGCAACACCGACATCAACGACGACGGAAGATCATACGCGAGCCGGGTCGTCCCGCTTGGAAGATCCTCGTAAATGAATAGCCGGATGGGCACATTCAGCCCCGCGGCGATACTGTGGCGAAGCATGGTCTGCGCGATCAGCGGATTTCCGAGCGTGTACATCCGCGACCGGGCCTTCGATCCATACCGTGACATCCAGCCATGATCGATGGTCAAGAACCGCATGAATCCACTGGAGCCTTCGCGCTCCTGAACCAGCTTTTCAAATTCGCCCAAGTCTTTCGCCGATGCCGCGATGTGCGGCCAGGCGCCGCCTTCCACCGATCCGGTGGCCGTTTCAAAGGCTTGAATCACTTCGTCATAGGATCGCGTGGTGCTGTGCTCGCTGTGTTGGACCGAATAAACGACACTCGCCATGCCGTGTTGGATGCGGGCGTCACGGATGGGATGCGGCGGAATTTAGGGGTTCACCGGCGGCCAGGCCGATACGGTCCCGGTTTTCCGTTAGGCAAGGTCGTAGACTCATCGGTCATGGCATGGGCCAGTTGCTCGGCCGTCAGTTCGCGCGCCCCGGTGAGATCCGCGCCGCGGAAATCCGCGGTCTTCAGGGTTGCGCCGCCAAACCGGGTTCCGCGCAGCGTCGCGCGCCCGAAATCCCCGCCGCTCAGACGAGCCTCGCGGAAATCGGAGTCATTCAATTTCGCGTTCCGGAACACGCACTGAATCACCTCCGCGCGCCCGAAAATCGAGCCGGGAAGCACCGCGTGCGTAAAGTCGCAATGATCGATTCTCGACCCGCCAAAGCTCACCCCCGCGCCGGCTACCGCGACCAGCCGCGAGTGGTGCAGGCGGGTGTGATAGAAAAGCGCCTCGTCCAGATTGGCCTCGCTGAAATCGACGTCGTAAAAGCGCGAATGATGAAAGCTTGTCCGCACCAGCGACGCCTGATGGAAACTCGCGTCATTTACCGAGGCCTCCAGCATCCGCGCGTCTTTCATGCGAACCTGCTTGAACATCGCCCCGGCCGCGGCGACCTCGGAAAGATTGGTTCCTTCGAGCAAGGCTCCCGAGAACATCGTGCCGGCCATGGTGGCACTGCTCAAGTCCGCGCCGGAGAGATTGGCGCGCTGTAAGTCGGCGCGTTCGAGTTTTGCGCCGCTCAAATCCGCGCCCGCCAGATTCGCATCCAAGAGAGTCGTGCCCAGCAAAATCGCCTGGCGCAGCACGGCTCCCGCGAGATTCGAATCGTTGAGCGTCATGCCG
>DATGGL010000278.1:0-7924 GCA_035308605.1 Bryobacteraceae bacterium | reverse complement strand
TCGACTCGATCAAGATCGGGTTGGCTTCGCCGGAGATGATTCGCGCCTGGTCGTACGGCGAGGTCAAGAAACCGGAGACCATCAATTACCGGACCTTCAAGCCGGAACGCGATGGCCTGTTCTGCGCGCGCATTTTCGGTCCCATCGCGGGCTGGGAGTGCTTGTGCGGCAAGTACAAGCGCATGAAGCACCGTGGCGTGATATGCGATAAGTGCGGCGTCGAAGTGACTCTGTCGCGCGTCCGCCGTGAACGCCTCGGCCATATCGAACTCGCCAGCCCTTGCTCGCATGTCTGGTTTTTCAAGGGACTGCCGTCGCGTATCGGATATTTGCTCGACATCACGCTGCGTGAGCTTGAGCGCGTCCTCTATTTCGAAGCATTCGTCGTCGTCGATCCAGGTGAAGTTCCCGAGCTCAAGAAAGCCGAAGTGATCAGCGACGAGCGCAAGCGCCAGCTCGATACCGAATACGCCGGCAAGTACGTCGCGATGATGGGCGCCGAAGGTATCAAGGAGCTGCTCAAGAAGGTCGACTGCGACGGACTCAGCCTGGACATCCGCGAGCGGATGAAGACCGAGGTTTCGCAGCAGAAGAAACTCAAATTCGCCAAGCGCCTCCGCGTCGCTGAGAGTTTCCGTAAATCCGGCAATAAACCGGAGTGGATGATTCTCGATGTCATCCCGGTCATTCCGCCGGAACTGCGTCCCTTGGTTCCGCTGGATGGCGGACGTTTTGCCACTTCCGATTTAAACGACCTGTATCGCCGCGTCATCAATCGCAACAACCGTCTGAAAAAGCTGATCGAGCTGCACGCTCCCGACGTGATCGTGCGCAATGAAAAGCGCATGTTGCAGGAAGCCGTCGACGCTTTGTTCGATAACGGCCGCCGTGGCCGCGTGCTGCGTGGCGCCAACAACCGGCCGCTCAAGTCGCTCTCCGATACGCTCAAAGGCAAGCAGGGCCGCTTCCGTCAGAACCTTCTCGGAAAGCGCGTCGATTACTCCGGCCGTTCCGTCATTGTGGTCGGACCGGAGCTGAAGCTCCACCAGTGCGGTCTTCCCAAGAAGATGGCGCTCGAGCTGTTCAAGCCGTTCATCTATCATCGCCTCGAGCAGCGCGGCCATTGCACCACCATCAAGCAGGCCAAAGAACTGGTCGAGCAGCAGGACCCGGTGGTTTGGGACATTCTTGAAGAAGTCATCAAGGATCACCCCATCCTTCTAAACCGCGCCCCCACGCTGCATCGTCTCGGCATCCAGGCATTCGAGCCCGTGCTGGTCGAAGGCAAGGCCATCAAGATTCACCCGCTGGTTTGCACGGCGTTCAACGCCGACTTCGACGGCGACCAGATGGCGGTGCACATTCCGCTGTCTCCGGAAGCGCAGATCGAAGCCTCGACGCTGATGCTGTCGGCGAACAACATTCTGTCGCCCGCGCATGGATCGCCGATCGCCGTTCCCACGCAGGACATGGTGCTGGGTCTTTATTACCTGACCAAGGCTCGTCCCGGAACCAAGGGCGAGGGCCGCACCTTTGCTTCCATCGACGACGTTTTGATCGCGCTCGAAATGGGCGAGGTCGAAACGCTGACGCCGATCAAGCTCCGCTACACCGGCAAAGTCATCGATCTGGTGAAGGCGTTCGACAACCAGAACCTGATGCACACCGAGCCGATCGAGTTCAACAAGCAGTACATGGACACGACCGTCGGCCGCGTCATCCTCAACGACGTTCTGCCCGACGAGATGCCGTTCATCAACGGCCTTCTGAAGAAAAAAGGCCTGACGCAGCTCGTTCAGTATTGCTACTTGAAGTACGGCCTGCCGATCACGGTCACCATGCTCGATCAGGTGAAGGCGCTTGGGTTCCTGTATGCCACCCGCGCCGGAATCTCCATCGGCATCGACGACATGATCGTCCCCGGCGAAAAAGCCGGACTCGTTCGCGACGCCGAAAAGCAGGTCATCGAAGTGCGCCAGCAGTATCAGGAGGGCGCGATCACGCACGGTGAGCGCTACAACAAGATCATCGAGATCTGGTCGAAAGTCACCGAACGCGTCTCCGAAGAAATGTTTAAGACGATGGAGGAAGACGACCGCACCGGCCGTTACCTCAATCCGATTTACATCATGGCGGACTCCGGCGCCCGCGGATCGAAACAGCAGATCCGCCAGCTTTCCGGTATGCGCGGCCTGATGGCCAAGCCATCCGGCGAAATCATCGAGCAGCCGATCACGGCTAACTTCCGTGAAGGTCTCGACGTGCTGCAGTACTTCATCTCGACGCACGGCGCTCGCAAGGGCTTGGCCGATACTGCGTTGAAGACGGCGGATTCCGGTTACCTGACGCGTCGCCTCTGCGACGTTGCCCAGGACGTGATCGTCACCGAAAACGATTGCGGCACCAGCGACGGAATTTACGTCGAGCCGATCATCGAATCGGGCGAAATTATCGAGCCGTTGCGCGACCGCATCGTCGGCCGCGTGGCTCTCGAAGATCAGCTCGATTACGAAGGCAACCTGATCGTGGCCGTGAACTCGGAAATCACCGAGGATCTGGCCGCGGCGATTCAGGCGGCCGGTATCGAGCGCGTCAAAATCCGCTCCGTGCTCACCTGCGAATCGAAGCGCGGTGTTTGCCAGCTCTGCTATGGCCGCAACCTCGCGACCGGCAGATTGGTCGAGCGCGGCGAAGCGGTCGGCATCATCTCGGCCCAGTCGATCGGCGAGCCGGGCACCCAGCTCACCATGCGTACGTTCCACATCGGCGGCGCGGCCACCGGTTCGGCCGAGCAATCCAAGCAGGACGCGAAATCCGACGGGTTCGTCAAGTTCATCAACATCGTCACGGTGAAAAACGCCAAGGGCGAGTTGATCGCGATGAACCGCAACGGCATCATCGCCATCATCGACGACAAGCAGCGTGAAAAAGAGCGCTACCAGGTTGTCTATGGCGCCAAGATCCTGTACGCGGACGGCGCCAAGGTCAAGGCCAACGCCGTGCTCCTCGAATGGGATCCGTACACGTTCTCGATCCTGACCGAAGTCAGCGGCGTGGTCCACTTCAAGGATCTGACCGAGGGCTTGACCATGCAGGAACAGGTCGACGAAATCACCGGACGTTCGCAGTGGGTCGTCATGGATTCCACCGACGAAAAGCGCGTTCCGGCGATTCTCGTCCGGCCGCAGGGCGGCACCAAGGCGGAGGAAAAGCGGTACCTCATGCCGATGCACGCTCACTTGACCGTCTCCGACGGCGACGAAATCCACGCGGGCGACGTGGTCGCAAAGATCCCCCGCGCCACCACCAAGACCAAGGACATCACCGGCGGTCTGCCGCGTGTTGTCGAACTCTTCGAAGCCCGCAAGCCTCGCGAAACCGCCGTCATTACCGAAATCGACGGCACCGTGAAGTACGGCGAAATCTCGAAGGGTATGCGCAAAATCTACATCATCGGCGACGATGGTGAGCAGCGCGAATACGCCATCCCGCGCGGCGTCCACATCAACGTTCAGGAAGGCGAGCGGGTGCGCCACGGCGATCCGCTGATGGACGGCCCGCGCAATCCGCACGACATCATGGCCGTCATGGGCGAAAAAGACCTGCAGAAATACCTGGTCAACGAAATCCAGGAAGTCTATCGCCTCCAGGGTGTCAACATCAACGACAAGCATCTCGAAGTCATCGCCCGGCAGATGATGCGCTGGGTGAAGATCGACGACATCGGCGACTCCGAATTCCTGCCCGAGGAAGTCGTCGATAAATTCAAATTCCGCCAGGAGAACAATCGTGTTCAGGAAGCCGGCGGGCGTCCGGCAGCCGGAAAGACCGTGCTGCTCGGCATCACCAAGGCTTCGCTTTCCACCGATTCGTTCATCTCCGCGGCCAGCTTCCAGGAAACCACGCGCGTGCTGACCGAAGCCGCCATCAACGGCAAGGTCGACTACCTGCGGGGTTTGAAAGAAAACGTCATCATGGGCCGTCTCATCCCGGCCGGCACCGGTATGGAATACTACCGCAACGTGAAGATCGCCGGCGAGGATGTGGAAGAGGAGATGGTGGCGGAGGAAGCCGCCGCGCTCGACGCGATTCCGGGTTACGACGAGGAGACTCGCGCGCTGTACGCGGGCGGATTATCCGAAGAGCCGCTGCCCGCGACTGAAGAGACGTTAGCCGAGTAACTCACATACTTAAATGCAGACGGCCGGCCTTCCGGATACCTTTGAGGTTTCTGGGTACAAGGGCCGGCCGTTTTCTTTGCCCGATAAGCTCGCCGCCGCCGTTTACGCACTCGCGCTTCTCTGGATCAACGCCTACATCTGCCGCGAGCTGTTCCATCAGGACCTCGCGCCCATGGCCTCCATGCACGGCTTCTGGGCTGCCCTCGCCGAACGCGCCCAGGGTTCCTGGTTTCACGCGGCCTGGTGGCCCTACTGGGACGGGGGCATGCCCTTCGAATTCACCTACGCCCCGCTGGTTCCCGCGCTGACCGCGGCCTGGGCGGCGGCGCGCGGCATTCCCCACACCATCGCGTTCAACGCTGTCACGGGTGCGCTGTATTGTCTGGCTCCGGTGACTCTGTTCGCCATGGGCTGGATCCTCTCCCGCTCGCCCGGTTACAGCTTTCTCGCCGCTCTGTTCTATTCGCTCACCTCATCCGGTCAGCTCTTTGTTCCCGACGAAGCTTCGCTCAAGTCTTTCTGGTACGCGCGCCGTCTCTACCTGGTCGCCTCCTGGGACGATACGCCGCATCTGGCCGCCGTGACGCTGTTGCCGCTCATCGTCCTTCTGCTCTGGCTTTCGCTGCGCGAGCGGCGGCTCATTTATTACGCCAGCGCCGCCGCGACGATCGGCCTGGCCGCGCTCGCCAGCGCTTTCGGCCCCGTCATCGCCATCATCTCGGTGATTTGCGTCGTCGCCGTGCATCCGCGGCGCGACTACGCCCGTAACTTCGCCTTGACCATTGCCATCGGCGCGTTCGGGTATGCTCTGGCCGCTTCCTTCCTGCCTCCCTCGCTGGTCGCGGCGATGCGCTCATCGTCGGAAGGGCTCACCGAACCGCCGACCTGGACCGTCGGCTCGCTGACCGCGCTCGCCCTCCTCATTCTTGGCTGGATCGTCCTGTGGCGATGCCTGAACCGCTGGGCCGCCGGCACATGGCTGCGTTTCCTGGCGCTGTTCGCCTTCGTGATGAGCAGCATTCCGATTCTTGCCGTACACCTGCACCGCCGTTTTCTCCCGCAGCCCGGCCGTTATCAGGCGGAAATGGAGATGGCGCTGTCTCTGCTCCTGGTTTTCGGCGCGAAAATTTGGCTCGAACGCGCGCCCCAATCCGTGCGGCGCGCGGCCTTATTCCTGATCCTCGCCTTGGCCGCGGAGCAGATTGTCAGCCATCGCGATTACGCGAAGAATCTCCTTCGCGGCGCGGACCCCGCCCAGACCCTCGAATATCGCGCCGCCCAATGGACCGCTCAAAATCTTCCCGGCGTCCGCGTAATGATGCCCGGCACTCTCGCCCAGTGGACCAATGCGTTCACCGACGTTCAGCAATATTCCGGAGGCTCCTGGAGCGTTGCCAGAAACTCCATGCAGCAGCGCGGCCTTGCCGCGATCTTCAACGGCGGCGATACTCCGGAAAAAGACGCGCGTGTCTCCCTCGCGTGGCTGAAGGCGTTCGGCGTCGGCGCGGTCGGCGTCAGCGCTCCCGGCGGCCAGGAATTTTGGAAGCCCTACGCCCATCCTTCGAAGTTCGAAGGCATCCTGCCCGTGCTCTGGCGTGATTCCGGCGTCACGTTTTATCGCGTCCCGCAGCGCTCCGCTTCCTTCGCGCACGTCGTGCCGGAACCCGCCGTGGTTCGAACTGGCCCTTTGTCCGTCTCGGATATCGATGGACTCGAATCCTACAACTCCGCCGTCGACGATCCTTCTCTCCCGCTCGCCGGCTTTCAGTGGGACGGCCGCAACCGGATCCACATCCGCGGTGTCTTCGCCCCCGGACAAGCCTTGTCGGTCCAGGTCTCCCATCACCCCGGCTGGCATGCCAGCGTCGCCGGCCGCGATGTCCCCATTCACCGCGACGGCATCGGTCTCATGTGGCTTACTCCGCCCTGTTCGGGCGTTTGCGAAGTACAGCTCGATTACGATGGCGGATGGGAACTGCGTCTGTGCCGCTGGCTAAGCAGCCTCGCCATCGCGTCGCTATTCATCATTCCCGTGTGGGTCCGGATTCGCCGCCGCTAAAATGGGATTCGTGGACATCGTCGAACGGATGCGTTCGGATTGGAATCGACGCGCGAAGGAAGACGCCTATTTCTACGCGGCGTTCGCGCGCCGCCAGCAGAGCGACCAGGAATTTTTCGCCAGCGCCGCCGACACGATTCCCACGCTCGAAAAGGAACTGTTCCGGCTTCCGGCTTCCCCGTCCGGACGCCGCGCTCTTGAAATCGGATCCGGACCGGGCCGCCTGATGGGCCCCATGAGCCGTCACTTCGCCGAAATCCACGGCGTCGATATATCGGAAGAGATGATCGAACTGGCCCGCGAGCGGCTTCGTTCGATTCCGAACGCCCGCCTGCATGTGACGCCTGGTTCGGACCTCGCCATGTTCGGCGATGACTCTTTCGACTTCGCCTACTCGTATACCGTCTTTCAACACATCCCCAGCCGCGATGTCGTGCTGAATTATCTGCGCGAGTCGCGCCGCGTGTTGAAGCCGGGCGGAATTCTGTGCTGCCAGTTGCGCGGGACCCCGCCGCTGAACACTGAGCTCGAACGCGAGCTCGAAACCTGGACCGGCTGTCATTTCACCCGCGACGAAATGCTGGCCTTCGCGCGCCAGCACGATTTTCAATTGGTGGCGATTTCCGGCCTGGAAACGCAATACATGTGGACCACCTGGCGCAAGCCGGCGTCCGCGGAGCCGCGCAACTTCACGCGCACCGAATTGAAGAACGTCACGATCTCCTCCGGGAGCGATCGCGTCGTGCCGCAGCGGGGCAGGGAAGCGTGCGTCAGCCTGTGGGTCGACGGTCTGCCGCAAAATTGCGATTTGAGCGATTTCGAAGTTCGTTTCGCGGAAATCGCCCAGCGTGGCGCGTTTCTATCGCCGGTCGCGGAAACCGGGGCCGGCCAGTTGAACGCCCGCGTTCCCGCGGAAGTCAAGCCTGGCCTGGTTGAGGTCTCCCTGATTGCCGCTGGCCAGCCGATTCCTGCGGCCCGCCATATCGAAATCGCCCCCGTATCGATGGAGCCGGGCGTTGTTACGGTCACCGACGCGATCCACATCGGCTCGAAATTCCGCGTCGAGACCGGCGGCCTGAAAGTGACGCTTGAAGGCGTCGAGCGGCCCGGTGAAATTTCGTTTCACATTCAAGGCAGGGAAGCCGAGATCGTTCAGACGGAGTACAAAGACCCGATCCTCGAAAAGTACGAATACTCGTTCTATTTGCCGAAGAAGACAACAAAAGGGAGAATCCCGTTGATCATTCGCGCATCGGGTCGCGAGTTAGCATCGGTCGGAATTGAGATTGCCTGAGTGAAAAAAAGACTTGTGTGGGGCAGGCTTGCAGCCTGCGCGCCGAGTTGCACTCGGCGCAGTTTTTCTTGAATCGAGCAGGGCGGAATGCAACTCCGCCGCCGGCTGCAAGCCGGCCCCACTAGCCGATTCTCTTGAAATAGGCGGGCAAATCTGATTTCGTATCGCGCAGGATTTCGATGATGTTGCGGCGGTCCTCCGCCGGTCGCGTTTCTAAAACCTCCGCCATTCGATGATAGACCGCATCTTTCGCGGCGGGCGGCAAAGCGTCGAACGCTTCGCTGTAAACCATGTAGCTGCATGGATACCGCATCAGCCGCCGCTCCAGATCGAATTGCCGCAAGCTGCGGCCGCGGCGGTCGTTTGGGCCCTGCGCGGAAAATCGCTCGG
>DATGGL010000277.1:0-2614 GCA_035308605.1 Bryobacteraceae bacterium | reverse complement strand
AGTTCTTCTATCCGTGTTACGGACTGGCCGAGGCCACGCTGATCGTTTCGGGCGGACTGGTCAAAGATGAACCCATCCTGCGCACGATGCAGGTGTCAGAGCTCGAGCACAACCACAACGGCGTCGTCGAGATATTCGACCGGCGAATGAACGTCCGCACGCTGGTCGGGAATGGTCACGCAGTCGCGGACACAACGATTGTTATTGTTGATCCTCAGTCCTTGACAGTTTGTGCCGCCGATGAAGTAGGCGAAATCTGGGTGTCTGCTCCGAGCGTGGCCCAGGGCTATTGGAACCGGCCTGAAGAAACAGAATCAACTTTTCACGCTTATCTCGCAGACACAGGCGAGGGACCGTTTCTCCGCACCGGAGACCTGGGATTCCTGGGCGATGGCGAATTGTTCGTGACCGGACGCCTGAAGGATCTCATTATAATCGGCGGTCGCAATCTCTATCCGCAGGAAATTGAACTGACTGTGCAGCAAAGTCATCCTGCCGTGCGGCCAGCGTGTTGCGCGGCGTTCTCAGTCGAAGTCGCGGACGAAGAACGCCTTATCGTCGCGGCCGAAGTGGAACCTCGCTACGCGTCGTCGACCAGGCATTCGGCCAACGGCAATGGAAACGGGAACGGAAATGGGAATGGCAATGGCAATGGGAATGGCAATGGGAATGGCAATGGGAACGGATCTTCGCATCCGCATCGTAACGGACATCTGCCGCTCGATATCGAAGCTATGGTTCGTGCTATTCGACGAGCGGTTGCTGAAGAGCATGACGTGAGAGTGCACGCCGTTCTGTTGCTGCGCGCGGGCACGCTCCCTATGACTTCCAGCGGCAAGCTGGAACGCCGCGCATGCCAGGCCGGCTTTCTGGACGGGACGCTCGCCAGCCTCTGAGGTACCCTCGATGGCCGGGAATCTCATCAATGGCGAACTAGCGAACGCGATAACCGCGAGAAGTCCTGGCGTGGAGACCTACAGCGCCGACGCCATCGAAAAGTGGCTGGTCGACAAGCTCTCCGAACTGCTCGGTGTCGATCCTGGTGAAATAGATGTCCGGGAACCTTTCGCCAGCTACGGAATGGGCTCGACGGAAGCGGTCAGCCTTTCGGGAGAACTTGCGGACTGGCTCGGACAAAAAGTCCCTGCCGATTTGGCGTATGAGTTTCCGACGATCGAGACTCTCGCTCGGCACTTGAGTGGGTCACCGGATGAATCTTCTTCAGCCAGCGGTCTTGATGCTCATCGCGAGATGGAATCGGATCCGATCGCGATCATCGGAATCGGATGCCGCTTTCCCGGCAGCAGCGGTCCTCAAGAATTCTGGCAGTCTATTCACGACGGAATTGACGCAATTACCGAAGTCCCGGCGGACCGCTTCAATCTCAACGAGGTTTACGATTCGGATCCAACCCTCGCGGGCAAGATAAACACGCGATGGGGTGGCTTTGTCGAGCAGGTGGATCAGTTCGATCCTCAGTTCTTCGGCATCTCGCCGCGCGAAGCGGCGCGGATGGATCCGCAGCAACGTCTTTTGCTCGAGGTAACCTGGGAAGCATTGGAAGATGCGGGCCAGGTGCCCGAGAAGCTTACCGGCAGTCAGACCGGCGTATTCGTAGGTATCTCGAACAACGATTACGGGCGGACCCAGTTCAGCGATTTGAGCCGGATCGATGCTTACGCGGGAACCGGTAACGCGTTAAGTATCGCGGCCAACCGCATCTCTTACCTGCTGGACTTTCGCGGACCGAGCATCGCGATCGACACGGCCTGCTCGTCGTCGCTGGTCGCCGTCCACCTGGCGTGTACCAGTTTGCACAGCGGCGAATCGACGCTTGCGGTGGCAGGAGGCGTCAACCTGATCCTGTCGCCTGCCATCACGATGAATTTCACCAAGGCCGGCGTCATGGCTCCTGACGGGCGCTGCAAGACTTTCGACGCGGGCGCCAACGGTTACGTTCGCAGCGAGGGTGCGGGAGTCGTCGTGCTTAAACCCTTAAGCCGCGCGATCGCCGACAGCGATCCGATCTATGCCGTCATACGTGGAAGCGCGGTGAATCAGGACGGGCGCAGCAACGGGCTGATGGCGCCGAATCCGGTGGCGCAGGAAGCGGTCTTGCGGGAAGCGTATCTACGGGCGAACGTTTCGCCCGGCGACGTTCAATACGTCGAAGCGCATGGGACAGGCACTCTGCTGGGCGACCCGATCGAGGCGCGAGCGCTGGGCAGAGTGCTGGCAGAAGGTCGTGTGCCGGGGCAGCTATGTGCGATTGGTTCGGTCAAGACGAATATCGGGCACTGCGAAGCGGCGGCGGGCGTTGCTGGGCTGATAAAGGTAGCGCTCGCACTCAGGCATGCGGAAATTCCGGCGAGCCTGCACTTTCAGGAACCCAATCCTCATATACCTTTCGACGAACTTCCGATTCGCGTGCAAACCAGGCCGGCACCGTGGTCGGGTGAGATCGGTGCAGCGCTGGCCGGTGTCAGCTCATTCGGATTCGGCGGCACCAATGCTCACGTGGTTCTGCAGCAGGCACCAGCGCTGCCAAGTAAGAATCACGAAGCCTCCGCTGACGAGTCGTGCTACCTGCTGCCTCTCTCGGCGCGCAGTCCGG
>DATGGL010000276.1:0-5142 GCA_035308605.1 Bryobacteraceae bacterium | reverse complement strand
AGATTTTTCAACACGATTTCACCAGCCGGTCCGGCACGCTTATCTTTCAGCCGTACATCGGGAACCGGGGCGCGCAGGCGGATTATGGAGTCGATCAGCTTCAGTTGCGCCAGGGCGATCTGGTGGAGCGCAAGAACCGGAACGACATGGTGGTCGCGATTTCCAACGACATGATCGCCTTGAGGCAGGCGCGGTCGCGTTACACGAACGCGGTGAATTCCCGCACGCTGCAACGCGATCTGCTGGAGAAAGAGCAGCAGAAATTTGCGCTGGGCAGCTCGACGATCGATCTGATTATCGCGGCTGAACGCGCGCTGTCCGCGGCGCAGTACGTCGAAATCACCGCGCTGTCGAATTACAGCCACGCGCGCGTGGCGCTGGATCAGGTACTGGGAACGACGCTCGAAACCAACCATGTTTCGGTGGAGGAATCGCTAAAGGGCAAGCTGACCATCGAATCGAAGCTGCCTGCCGCGCTGCCGGAGTCCGGATCTAAATAGTTCCGGTTTAAACTACAAGAACCATGGACAACTCCAGGCTCTGCTCTTGGCTGCTCGTCGTGTCTTCTTTGGCGTTGGGCTCGTGCGCGCAAGCTCAGAATCGAACCGCGCGCTATGACCTCAAGATGGAGGACCTCAAGTATACCTACGGTCCCTTTCCGCCAGTGTTGAAGGTGAAAGCGGGCGACACCATCGAGACCAATACGGTTGACGCCGACGGTCACGCGGTGGAAGCCGTGGGTGTCAAGGTTCGCGGGCCCAATCCGTTAACCGGGCCGTTCTATGTGGAGGGCGCGGAGCCTGGCGACACGCTGGTGGTGCGATTCGTTTCTGTCGACGTCGACGGGAAAGAAGGATGGGGAAGCCTGGTGGCGGGATTTGGCGGCTTGAACAGCAGCCGCTACACGCCGATCCTCGGCGGCGGAGTTCCGAACAAAGTCTGGACCTACCCGATCGACAAGGCAAAGAACGTGGCGACGTTCCATGCCGCGGATTCGAATTTCACGGTGAACATCCCGCTGCATCCTTTTCTGGGCTGCGTTGGCGTGGCTCCGGCGGACGGCGAGGCGCGCAGCTCGATCGTCCCGGCCGAATTCGGCGGCAATATGGACGCGCCGGAAGCGAGCGTTGGAAATACGCTGTATCTGCCGGTGAATGTTCCCGGAGCGCTGCTGTTCCTCGGCGACGGGCATGCGGCGATGGGGGACGGCGAAATCGATGGCACGGCGATTGAGGTCTCGATGCGCGTCCGCGTGAAGGTCGACCTGATTAAGCACAAGACCATCCAGTGGCCGCGATTCGAGAACGACAACTACATCATGGCGGTGGGGATTTACCGGCCGCTGGACGACGCTGTCCGCATCGCGTTCACGGAGCTGATTCACTGGATGCACGAGCGCAACGGGTTGTCGGAATTGGACGCGTACGAGCTGCTATCCAAGACGGCGGAGATCCATCTTGATGAGATGGTGGACCCGAATTACGTGATCGTCGCGAAGATCAACAAGAAGTTTTTGCCGGTTGCGAAGTAGCCTGTACCTGTCAGGACCTGCGTGCGCGCCCCGGCGCGAAAAAGGTTGACGCTGAGCCGCGCGCGATCGCAAGCGGGTTCCGAAGCGTTCTGCAACGGCCCCTACCGGACGTACGCCGGCGTAGAGCGACGTCTGCTCTTTTGCCGCGAACGCAGATATTCGTTCACTTCCTCGAGTGAACCGAAGAATCCGGTGAACGATTTCTCCAGCTTGGGCGGATGCGCTCTGGTTTGATGGAAGTCGCGATGGCGAAACTGGCCGGTGATTGCGATCACGGCTGCTCCCATGGGCCGGTACTCCTGCGTGCCTTGCGCCCAGGCCAGCCGATTCTTCGTGTCCACCCACAGCGCAAATCCCATCACTCAGCTTCGTGCTATTGTATCGCTGATTATTCTTATGTTCCGTTACCCCGTAATTTGCATCATGACAATTGAGCGGGCCACCGGGTTTATCCAAGTTCCAGCCGGCTCCGATGCCGCAGCCAGCATTCCGGTGATTGTGGTCAACGGCGCCAAGCCCGGTCCCAAGCTCGCGCTGGTTGCCGGAGCGCACGGAACCGAATTTGCGTCGATCATCGCGCTTGAAAAGCTCGCGCAATCGGCCGATCCAGCGGCTATGTCCGGCGCGCTGATCATCCTGCCTCTGCTGAACGTCGCGTCGTTCCAGCAAAAGGTCCCGCATCTCAATCCCATCGACGGGAAGAATATGAATCGCTTCTATCCAGGAAAGGCAGACGGCACTCAAACCGAGCGGATATCCTGGGCGATCACTAAGCAGGTGATCGAAACCAGCGATTATCTGATCGATTATCACGGCGGCGATCTCGACGAAAATCTTCGCCGGTATTCGTACTGGGCCGACACCGGAAACGCGCAACTGGATCAGACTACGCGCGGGATGGTACTCGCGTTCGGACTGGATCACATCATCATTCAACGCAATCGGCCGTCCGATCCGAACCCCTCGGGCGCGATGCCCATCACGCGCAACGCACAGCGCAGCGGCAAGGCGGCTATCGCCGTCGAAGCGGGGCGTTCCGGTCCCGTCAAGACTGAGGATGTCGACGATCTGGTGCGCGGGACCATGAATGTCATGCGGCATTTGAAGATGCTCGAGGGAACCGTGAAACCGGTGGAGCATCCGCTGTGGATCGGGCGCATTTCCACGGTCGCCGCCGATGGCGAAGGGATTTTCTATCCGCAACTGCTTCCCGAAGCGTATGTTGGCAAAGGAATGTCGATCGGGTATGTTACCGACTATTTCGGCAACAAGCTGCACGACGTCCCGTCGCCGGTTTCGGGCGTCATTGTTTATATCGGCGCACTGCCGTCTATGAAAAAGGGCGACAGCATCGGATATATCGGAGAACTCGCCGAGGATCCTGCCGGCCACTGATCCAGGGAATCCGGCTCTCAATTCGCCGGTTTGCGCCGATACGAATTCTTGGGGAGCCCTGCGTGACTGTTGGGAAAAACTGCTGACCGGGGTGGTGGCAATGACCGTGGCCACGGCGGGTATAACCGGAGCAGCCTGGCATTCGCTTGGGACGATCAGTATTGAATTAGATCGGGCCACGGGAGAAATCGCCGAGAAACTGGCTCTGGCCGGGGAGCTGAAAGCTGGCGCGAACGGCATGCGCACCGGCCAGCGCGGAATTCTACTGACAACGATGCAACACGACCGCAAGGCGATGGACGCCGTCCGGCGGGATTATGCGAAACGGTACAAGGACACGTCGGAGGCGGTTACGAAGATTCGAGCGCTTCTCAAAGATGAGCGTGACCGGAAGCTGGTCGATTCGCTCGCGTCCTCGGTAAATCGACACGCGGCATCCTTTCAGAAGATTTCCGATCTTTGCGAGTCAGGAAAAATAACGCAGGCCGCCAAGATTTATCGAGATGAGGGCGCGGCAATTGGAGGAGCGATGGAAGCCACCGCGGGTCAGTTGATGGCGCTCGAGCGGGAGGCCATGCAAGCCACCGCCGTCGCCGGCAGACGGCAAGCCAGCGCCGCCCGCTGGACCACGCTCGCGCTTAACTCGCTAGGGTTGCTGGTTTTCGTTGGGGTGGTCCTGGCAGTGCGCGGAGTAACGCGAAGTCTCCAGAAAGTGGCGGGCGATCTGGGTGAAGGCGCCAGCCAGATTGCCGACGCTTCACAGCAAGTCTCCGCCGCGAACCACTCGCTGGCGCAGGTGGCGTCCGAACAGGCGGCTACCCTGACCGCGAGCGCGTCCTCGGCTGAACACATTTCTTCGATGACCCGTAAGAATGCCGGAGATGCCAGATCGGCGGCCGAGCTGATGACGGCAGTGGATCAACGCGTGGCCGAAGGGGCGCGCACGCTCGATCTGATGGCGGTCTCGGTGCGGGAGATTACTGCGTCCAGCGGAAAGATTTCGAACATCATCAACGTAATCGATCAGATTGCTTTCCAGACCAACATTCTGGCGTTGAATGCCGAGGTAGAAGCGGCGCGGGCTGGAGAAGCCGGGATGGGATTCGCGGTGGTGGCGGGCGAGGTCCGGAATCTGGCACAGCGCTCCGCGCAGGCTGCCCGGGACACAACTGCCCTCATCGAAGACTCGATCGCCAAATCGAACGAGGGCGGCGTACGGCTCGGGCAGGTTTCCGAAGTGATCCGGCAAGTCGTCGCGAGTACGACCCAGGTGAAAGCGCTGGTCGACGGAGTGAACCTGGGAAGCCAGGAGCAGGCGAGAGAAATCGAGGCCATATCCCGGGCCATCGTCGAAATGGAACGAGCGACCCAGACCAGCGCGGCGAGCGCCGAACAGGGAGCTTCCGCCAGTGAGGAGCTTGCCGGCTCAGCCAGCGCCATGCGTGAGATCGTCCAGCAGCTTGAAATCATGACCGGGGCGCAAAGAATGTAATAAACCGAACTTTCCCGCGTCTTATGCGTAGAATGAGTTTGAATACGAGGTTTTCCATGATTCTACGCTCGGTTGGATTTGCTCTATTGCTGGCCGGTACCGGAATGGCCGCGGTTGATCCGGCTCTTATGAACCTGGTGATGCCGGACGCCAAGATCCTTACCGGGATCCAGGTGGACCAGAGCCTGGCTTCTCCGTTCGGCCAGTATGTTTTGTCCCAAATGCAACCCGGCGATCCGGGATTTCAGAAGTTTGTCGCCGCGACCGGATTCAATCCGACGCGCGATCTTCAGCAGATTCTGGCGGCGACCGCTCCGGCGGCGAACCCGGACGCTGCGCCGAATCACGATAATCTCCTGATCCTGGGACGCGGAACGTTTCAGCCTTCCCAGATTACGGCGGCTGCCCTCGCGACCGGCGGGACGGTGACGCAGTATAAAGGGATCGGGATCATCACTGGCCCCGCGGAAAAAGATTCGCATGGCGCGGTGGCGTTTCTCGATTCGACTACGGTGGTGTTCGGGAGTCTCGTCCAGATTCAAGGCGCGATTGACCGGAGAATCGCCGGGTCCACGTTCACCGGTTCACTCGCGACTTCGGCGCAGTCGGTAAGCGCGACGAATCAAGCGTGGTTCACGACTGTGACTCCGCTTTCCGATTTCCTGAATGGAAAGCTCAATGGCAATCTCGGCAACGTTTCTCAAGGAAACCTGCTTCAATCGGT
>DATGGL010000275.1:0-16834 GCA_035308605.1 Bryobacteraceae bacterium | reverse complement strand
CATCACATCACCGGCATTGCCGCTCGAATTTTCCGGCGTTCCGGCGGCGGCCGGGGAGGCTCCGCGGCTGGGCGAGCACACGCGTGAAATACTGCTCGCCGCGGGAATAGCGCCGGAAGAGATCGACGATCTCGCGCAACGTAAAATCGTACAATGCTCACGACCGAAGAACAACGCCTGATCCTGCGCACCGTGCGCGAGTTCGTCGAGCGTGATGTGATACCCGTCGCCAGCGCGATGGAACATCGCGGCGAATATCCGCACGCGCTTGCGGATCAGATGGCGAAGATGGGACTGTTCGGCCTCAACGTCCCGGAGAAGTTCGGCGGCACCGAAGTCGATTACGTCACGTTCGCGCGTATCTTCACGGAGCTTGCGCGCGGATGGCTCGGTCTGGCAGGCGTGGTCGGAACGCATCTGGTGTTGTGCGACGTGCTGGTCCGCTATGGAATGGAGGAGCAGAAACTGCGATTTCTGCCGGGGCTCGCGGCGGGCGAGAGGCGCGGGGGCATCTGCTTATCGGAGCCTGGGGCGGGGACGGATCTGCAGAATATTTCGACGACGGCGGTGCGTGAGGGCGCGCTGTATCGCGTCAATGGGTCGAAGATGTGGGTCACGAACGGACGCCACGGCGATACATTTCTGCTACTGGCCAAGACCGACGCGTCAGCGAAACCGGCGCATCGCCGGATGAGCGTGTTCGTCATCGAGAAAGGCGCGCCTGGACTGGTCGTGAGCCGCGATATCGACAAGCTGGGGTATAAAACCGTCGAGACCTGTGAGCTGAATTTCGAGAATTTTCCCGTGCCCGTGGAGAATCTGATCGGCGGTGTGGAGGGCCACGGGTTCATGCAGGCCATGACTGGTCTCGAGAGCGAGCGCATCAACGTCGCCGCGCGTGGATTGGGCATTGCGCAGGCGGCGTTTGAGGAAGCCATCCGCTATGCGCAGCAGCGTGTGACCTTCGGCAAGCCGATCGCACAGCATCAGTTAATCCAGGCGAAGCTGGCGGACATGGCGACCAAGATCGAGGCGTCGCGGCTGTTGATCGAATCGGCCGCGGAAAAGAAAAATCGCGGTGAGCGCTGCGATCTGGAAGCCGGCATGGCGAAGCTATTCGCCACGGAGACGGCGGCGGAAGTTTCATTCGAGGCGATGCGGATTTTGGGCGGGAATGGATACTCCAAAGATTTTCCCGTGGAGCGCTTTTATCGCGACGCGCCGCTGGTGGTGATCGGCGGGGGAACGAACGAATTGCAGCGACTGATTATTGCTCGGAGGCTGCTGGAGAAGTACAAGGTCCAGTGAGGAGTGGGGCGCGCTTGCAGCCGCTATAGGGTTGCATTCCGCCCGAGCTGCGCCGATTACAAATCGGCGCGCAGGCTGCAAGCCTGCCCCACGAGGAAATTAGATCATGATGTACGTAAGAAAGTTCCCTGTGATACTCTGAGCCCCAAAGGGATTTTCATTCATGTTTCCACGTCGAATTCTCCCTGCATTATTGGTTTTGTCCGCGTGGGCGGCTGCTCAGGACGGGGCTGCGTTATACAAACAACGTTGTGCCGGTTGCCATGACGGAGCTCCGCAGGCGCGGATGCCGTCGCATGACGAATTGGCCGCGAAGACGCCGGATTTTGTCTTCAAAGCCATGTTTGAAGGCGCCATGACGATTCAGGCGGCGGGGCTTTCGCAGGACGAAGGCCGCGCGATCGCTCGTTTTATTACGGGCAAGGAATTCGCGGCTGCTTCCACGTTGCCAATGGCGGGGCAGTGCACTGCACCCGCGAAAGCGATGTCGGTTGGCGAAGGCGATTGGAATGGATGGGGCGTCGACTTGGGGAATTCACATTTTCAGCCGAAACCGGGATTGGCCGCTGGCGACATTCCGAAACTCAGGCTGAAGTGGGCGTTCGGATTTCCGAAGGAGCCGATGGCGTGGGCGCAGCCGGCCATTGCGGGGGGGCGATTGTTCATCGGTAGCGTTGCGGGCACCGTCTATTCGCTGGACGCAGCTTCAGGATGTATTTACTGGACCTACGCGGCGGGCGCGGGAGTGCGAACCGCGATCAGCGTCGGCAAGCTGGCTTCGGGGAAATGGGCGGCTTATTTTGGCGACATCAAGGCGAACGCGCATGCCGTCGACGCGGAGACGGGAGCGCCGCTTTGGAAAGTGAAGATCGACGAGCATCCGGTGGCGAGAATCACCGGCGCCCCCGCGCTCTACAACGGCCGTCTCTATGTACCGGTCAGTTCGATTGAAGAGGTTTCGGGGCAGGCGCCGAATTATTCATGCTGTACGTTTCGGGGCAGCGTGGCGGCGCTCGATGCCGCGACGGGCAAGCAGATATGGAAGGGCTACACGGTGCTCGATCCGGCCAAGGCTTATAAGACCAATAAGAACGGCACGCAGTTGATGGGGCCGGCAGGCGCGGCCGTGTGGAACTCGCCTACGATCGATGTGAAGCGCAAGCTGGTCTATGCGTCGACGGGCAACTCGTACACCGACGTCGATATCAACACCAGCGACGCGATTCTGGCGTTCGATCTCGAAACGGGAAAACTGGTCTGGTCGAGCCAGGTGCAGCCGAAGGATAACTTCATCGTGGGGTGTCCGAACGCGGTGAACTGCCCGGAGGAAAAAGGGCCGGATTTCGATTTCGGAACCTCGGCCGTGTTGCGCACGCTGCCGAATGGGAAGCAGATTTTAGTCGCCGGCCAGAAATCGGGAACTGTCTACGGGCTCGATCCGGATAACAAGGGAAAGATTCTGTGGCGGACCGGGCTTGGCAAAGGGAGCGCGCTGGGCGGCGTCGAATGGGGGGACGCGGCGGACGATGCGCTTGCGTACGTGGCCATTTCGGACCGGATCGTCAAAGACGGCGCGCCGGGGCTGTATGCAGTGGACCTGGCGTCGGGAGAAAAGAAGTGGGGCATGCCGGAGCCGTCTCCGCACTCCGCGGCGATTTCGGTGATTCCGGGAGCGGTATTCTCGGGCGCACTAAACGGGCATTTCCGCGCGTATTCGACGTCGACGGGCGAAGTCCTTTGGGATTTTGAGACCAGCAGGCCGTTTGAAACCGTGAATGGCGTGCAGGCCAAGGGCGGATCCATCGATGCCGGCGGGCCGGTGATTGCGCATGGAATGGTGTATACGGGCTCGGGCTACGGAATTTTCGGCGGCACTGGCGGCAACGTCTTGCTGGCGTTTTCGGTCGATGGGAAATGACGGTCGAGGAACTCCGGGGGCGCGTTGGCCAGGAAGTCGGAGTCAGCGGCTGGCGCATAATTGAGCAGGACCAGATCGATCGCTTCGCCTCGGTCACGGGCGACGATCAATGGATTCACATCGATGTCGATCGTGCGCAGCGCGAATCGCCGTATGAGAATACGATCGCTCATGGATTTCTGACGGTCGCGCTGATCAGCGCTTTGGCTCGGGAAGCGGTAGAGCTTACCGGCGATTTTAAGTTGCGGATCAACTACGGCTTCAATCGTCTACGATTTCCGAGCGCGGTGCCGGCCGGGAAACGGGTTCGTGGACGGTTCACGCTCAATTCGATTAAAGATTTCGACGGCGGGGTCGAGATCGCATGGGGCGTGACGGTCGACGTGGAGGGGCGGGAGAAACCGGCCCTGGTCGCGGAATGGCTGGTGAGGACGTATTACTAGAATTCCGGCCCGGGTTCGCGATATGTAATCCGTGAGCCGGTTCGCAGAAGACGCTGAAAATATCCTAAAGGCTGCCGAATCAGCGGGTTCCTGCTCCGAGATGACGATTCTTATCGGCCAGAACGGGATCCGTATGATCGCCGATTCGGATTGGCCGCTGGATTCACTGCTTTGGCATCATGGGGCTCATACGGCGTACCGGGTTACGGGGAACGGTGGCGCCGTGCGGGTGGAAGGCCGGGAAGGTTCGCGGCGCTGTGTGCTGGAGTCGGCCAGCCACGCGCGCACGGCAAGGCTCCTACTTGGCCGTTAATGAACGGGAATCAACGTTAATACGACATTGACGTTCATTCCCGTTTATTAACGGCCAATTTCTTATTTCCGCGCGGTCAAACTTCGCGACGGGACGCACCATAGAAATTCCATCGGTGATTCGGTCACGTCCTGGGCGCCGCTCTCTTGCAGTATCTTGGCGTATTCGCCGGTGCGGAAGATGTCGTAGATCAGGATGCGGCCGCCGGGTTTCAGGACGCGCCACATTTCGCGGATGGCTTGTTCCCGTTCCTGAGAATCGGGGATGTTGTGGATCGCCAGGCTCGATAACACGACGTCGTAGTTGTTGTCGGGATAGACGAGTTTTCGGGCGTCGCCGTTTTCGATGCGCACGCGATCGGAGACGCCTTCGATTTTGGCGTTCTGCTTGGTGGCGTCGGCGGAGTTGGAGGATAGATCTTCCTGGCTCCAGATGTCGATCCCGGTCGCTTTGCCGGACTTCAGCCGCTTGGCGGCGCCGATCAGAAGGAGGCCGCGGCCGCAGCCGACGTCCAGGATTTTCTCATCGCCTTTCAGTTGGAGAGAGTCCAGCAGTTTATCGCGCAGCCGCATTTTCCCGACGCGGCTCGACCAGACCATGAACGCCCCAACCGCGATAAACGTCAGGCCGATCGATCCCAGCACGCCGAGCAGTCGCGCCGACGGCTCGGGATACTCGTCGTGGTTTATGAAGAATACGGCGAGGCCGATCACCAGCGCCCAGCCGCCGCGCGAGAACATCCGCCTGACAACGATGGGCGCATCCAATCCGTAGTCGGGGGCTGGAGGAGTCTGCGCGACTGCTTCGGCCATTTAGACGACGGCCTCGACTTCGCTTTTTTCGTCCGTGCTCGCGACGACGATGGGCTTTTTGAATTTACACTCGGCGTTCGGGCACTGCGCGACCGGGCCGGCTTTGAGGAATTTCTCGATCAGATAGCTGCCGCCGCAATCGGGGCATTTTTCGGGGATCGGCTTGCCCCAGGCGACGAAATCGCATTCCGGGTACCGATTGCAGCCGAAGAAAGTCTTGCCGCGCTTGGAGCGGCGCTCGACCACTTCTCCTTCAGAACAGTTCGGGCATTTCACGCCGATGGTTTTCTGCTTGACGAACTTGCACGTTGGATAGTTGCTGCACGCGACGAACTCGCCGTAGCGGCCGTACTTGCGCACCAGATTATTGCCGCATTGCGGGCACTTATCCTCGAGCGGGACATCCTGCTGCTTCTGGCCTGCGCCGAGCTGCTTCGTGGTCTTGCAGTCCGGATAGCCGGTACACGCGAGAAACTGTCCGAAGCGGCCCTTCTTCAGCACCATGGGACGTCCGCAGTTCTCGCAATACGTGGTCTCGTCTTGTTCGGAGATGGTGCCGTCTTCAGCGGGCAGCTCGCGCGTATTGGTGCAATCGGGATAGCCGGTACACGCGATGAACTTGCCGTGGCGGCCCCACTTGATGACCATCGGCTTGCCGCACTTCTCACAGATCAGGTCGGTGGCGACCTCCATCCGCTTGATGTCGGTCATGTGCGTGGCCGCGTGGTCCAGGTCTTTTTGGAAGCGCTCGTAGAACTCGCTCATGGCCATGCGCCAGTCGAGTTTGCCTTCTTCGATCTCGTCGAGCTCGGCTTCCATACGGGCCGTGTAGGTGACGTCGAACAGATCGTTGAAGCTTTCGAGTAGCAGCTCGGCGACGACCATGCCGAGTTCCGTGGGAAAGAACTTGCCGCCTTCCTTGCGGACGTATTCGCGTTCCTGGATGGTCGAAAGAATCGACGCGTAGGTCGAGGGGCGGCCGACGCCGTCGGCTTCCAGCTCTTTTACCAGCGTCGCTTCGGTGAAGCGCGGAGGCGGCTCGGTGAAGTGCTGCTCGGGCTCGATTGACCGGAATTTCAGGGTCTCGCCTTGAGTAACCACCGGAAGCTTGTGCTTCAGCTCCTCGTCGTCTTCGTCTTTCTGGTCTTTTCCCTCTTCGTACACCTTTAAGAAGCCGTCGAATTTCTGGACGCTTCCCGTGGCGCGGAATAAGTACGCGGCGCCGTCCTTGCCCTTGGCGTCGATGTCGATGGTGGTCTGATCGAAGACGGCGGGCGTCATTTGCGATGCGACGAAGCGCATCCAGATCAGCCGGTAGAGCTTCAGCTCGTCTTCGGCGAGGAAACTGGCGACGCTTTCCGGAGTCCGCAGAACCGAGGTCGGGCGGATGGCTTCGTGGGCGTCCTGGGCGTCCTTCTTACCTTTATAGATATTCGGATTGGCGGGCTTGTAGTCGGCGCCATAGCGCTCCAGGATCATGCCACGAACTTCGTCCAGCGCGTCGTTCGATACGCGCACCGAGTCAGTACGCATGTAGCTGATCAGGCCGACGGCGCCTTCATCAGGCGACAGCTCGACGCCTTCATACAGCTTCTGCGCGAGCATCATGGTCCGCTTGACGCTGAACCGGAGTTTACGCGCGCCTTCCTGCTGCAAGGTGGACGTAATGAACGGCGCGGCCGGGTTGCGGCGCTTCTCGCGATTGGTGACCGACTTGACGATGTAGGCGGTCTCCGCGAGCGTATCGACAATCGACTTCGCGCTCGCTTCGTTCGGGATCTCGATGTTTTCGTCGTTCTTCTTGGCTAGATGAGCCGAGAAAGCCGGCGGCTTCTTGCCGGCCAGCCCGACATCGATGGTCCAATACTCCTTGGTTTGGAACGCTTTGATCTCGCGTTCCCGTTCCACGATCAGGCGCAGGGCGACGGTCTGGACGCGACCCGCGGACAGGCCCCGGCGGACTTTATCCCATAGAAGCGGCGAGATTTTGTAGCCGACCAGCCGATCCAGAATGCGGCGGGCCTGCTGAGCGTCCACCAGGTGGAGATTTACCGCCGCCGGCTTCTCAAACGCCTTCAGAATCGCCGACTTGGTGATTTCATTGAACATCACCCGGAAGATTTTCGGGCCGTTTTTCTTTTCCTTCAGTTCCTCCTGAAGGTGGAAGCAGATAGCTTCGCCTTCGCGATCCGGGTCAGCCGCCAGGTACACGTTATCGGCGCCCTTGGCGGCCTGCTTTAACTCCGCAATCAGCTTGCGCTTGCCTTCGATGACCTCGTAAACCGGCTTGAAATCGTTATCGACATCGACTGCCAGATCCTTTTTCGGTAGGTCTTTCACGTGGCCTAGGGAGGCTTTGACCAGGAACTGCTTTCCGAGATACTTCCCGATCGCTTTCACCTTCCCGGGTGACTCGACGATCACGAGATTCTTTGCCATGTTAGTGCGTATTAACCTTGTCTGGGTATGAGAGACCTGCGAACAACCGAAATCTTACCATGCTCGGCGACGGGGCGTTGTCAACACGCCTTTCAGTCTGCCCATACTCGCAAAAAGCTCTTGCCGGGGACCTGCCGGACCAGCCCGGCCAGCTCCAGTTCAAATAATGTAGCGATGATCTCCGAGGGGGAGGTGCCCCCCAGGGTGTCGACCAAGTGGTCGAGGCCCACCGGAGCGTCCGTTTTTAGCGCCCCTAGGACGGCCTTAGCTACTGGAGCCACCCCGCTGCTGAATAGAGATGCCGGGGAGGGTCCGGGGGATTCACCGGTCGCTTTCTGGCCTATTTTCATCTTGTTACGAAGGATCCCTACCAGATTCCTGCGATCCTCAGGCTTCAATTCCACCACTACATCGTTCCATTCCTGGACCAGTTTAGCCCCCTGTTTGATGAGCAAATTCGGCCCCCAGCTCATTTTCGAGGTGATGTTTCCGGGAACGGCGAAGACCTCCCGGTTCTGTTCGATGGCCAGTTTGGCGGTGATCGCCGAGCCGGAATACTCGCCGCCTTCCACGACCAGGATCCCGGCGCTCATCCCGCTGATGATCCGGTTGCGGACGGGGAAGTTCTGAGGATAGGCGGGGGTCGACATCGGGAATTCGGACAGGATCAACCCGCTTGCGGCGATCTGCTCGGAGAGCTTGCGGTTTTCAGCCGGATAAACCTCGTCGACGCCGCAGCCGAACACGGCAATGGTGGACCCGCCCACCTCAAGGGTGGAGCGATGGGCCGCAGTATCGATACCGCGGGCCATGCCACTGGCGATGGTCAGGCCGGCCTGCGCCAGGTCCTTGGCCAGGCGCTGGGCGACCGTTGTGCCGTAAGCGGTTGGCCGGCGGGTTCCGACGACGCCGATCATCAGTGTCTGAAGCAGATCGACTTTGCCACGGGCAAACAGAACCGGCGGCGGATCGTAAATGTCGCGCAACCGGGGCGGATAGCGCTCGCTGGTGACGGGAATGAGCTGGGCTCCGCAGGCGGCTAGTTTCTGATGCTGATCGACGGCCTCTTCAAATGCGCAGCCGCTTGCGATGCTTTGTGCGACGCTCGGCGAGAGGCCGAGGGTTTCGAGTTCGGATCGCGATGCCCGGAAAATCGCGGTCGCGGAATGGAAGAATTCGATCAGTTGACCGGTCTTGCGGGTGCCGAGTCCGGGCGTCATGCGGAGGGCCAGCCAGTGCAACTCTTCATCGTGCGTCAGCGTCGCGACCGCCTGCATGAGTGTGTTGTGCGTCCAGGCCTGAAGAATTCTCAAGTACGATAGGTCTTATGGCTCAAGCGACCTACGATGATGTGCGGCTGATTCTGCGTCTCTACGAGATGCGGCGCGAGGAGAAGCTGCGCGCGGCACGCGCCTGGTTTTCGGCGAACTTCAAAGTCAAAACCATGGCGGAGTATCAGAAGCTTTGCCCTGGCGGATCCGAGGCGAACGCGTTTGCGCGGCAGGTGACCACGTATTGGGAAATGGTCGCGTCGTTCATTACCGGCGGCGTTTTGAATCAGGATCTGTTTTTTCAGAGCGGACGGGAACTGCTGTTTGTCTGGGTTCGTCTGCAGCCGCTGCTGGCAGAGTGGCGCGTCGCAATGAAAGATCCGGATTACTACAAGAATCTGGAAACGGTGGCGGAGGCCTACACCGCGTACGTAAAGAAAAAGAATCCGGAAGCGTACGAAGGTTTCGTGGCTCGCGTGCGAGGATAGCCGGAGGCGTGCGCCGCGAACCGGATTTCTTTGGCGACGAGGAACTGGCTCTCGTATTTGTCGCCAAGAAGCTTAAGGAAGCGCTCGGCTTGGAGAAGCTGCTGACGGACGCCGGGCTCGACTACCTGGTCGAGACCGACAAATACAGCGGCGGCATCATCTTTCGCAGCGAACGGGTCGGCGCGTTCTTTTATGTCGCTCCAGAAAACGCAAACGCGGCGCGGGAGGCGATGCAGCGCGGCGGATTCGCGCCTTACGAAACGGCCTGAGGAGACCAATATGTGTGTTGGGGCCGGCTAAAAGCCCTCCCACGCTTTCGTTTAGGAAACCGGCTGCGCGAGGCGTAGAGCTTCGGCGGCCTGCTCCGACGTCACGTCGTCCAAAAACGTCCACGATGCCGATTCGACGGCGGCCAGGTATTTCAATTTTTTCTCGCTGCGCTGGAGCGGGAGAAATTCCACGTAAAAATGCTCGGATTGATGCAGGACCATCATCAAGGGCATCGGAAATCCGAATAAGGCATCATATTTTTTGCGCATCCGGCTAAGGATCCCAGCGAAATCCTGCACTTCTTCCGGACGAAGATCGGCGAGAGCCGGAGCGTGGCGGCGCGTGTAGATCAGCGTCTCGTAGGGAAAGCGCGCGAAGTGGGGCGCGAAGGCGACGAAGTGCTCGCTTGCCGAGATGATGCGCCGGCTGGCCTTCTCTTCATCGGCGAGGATGGCACAATACAGGCATTCTCCGGTCTTCTTTCGATACGCGGCGACGGATGCCAGCTCTTTTTCGACGCGCGGCGGAACGAACGGGAAGGCGTAGATCTGGCCGTGCGGATGCGGCATCGTGACGCCGACGGCTTCCCCGGCGTTTTCGAAGATCATGACGTGCTTTACGCGGGGATCCGACGTAAGTTCGGAGGTGCGGCGGGTCCACAAGGCGATGATTTTTTCCCACTGGCTGATGGAGAGTTCCGACGGCAGACGCGTGTGTTCGGAACTGTAGAGCACTACGTCGCAGGCGCCCGGGGCGTTAGGATCGTCGAACGAAAACGCGGGGAAATCGTTCGGATAGAGGGCGACGTCGTAGGAATCCGGGACGCGCCCCGAACCGGGGCAGAAGGGGCACCAGCCGGACGGCATCTGCGGACGATCCTGCCGGTGCGTGGTGACCACCACCCACTGTTCCAGCAGCGGGTGCCAGCGAAGCTCGCTCATATACCCATAGTCCCATATTTCACGGCCCATATATATGGCTGATATGTGATAGGATGCCGGTATGAAGACGACGGTGGAAATCTCCGATGCGCTATTCAAAGAAGTAAAGCGCTACGCCGCCGCGCACGAACTGACCTTTCGCGAAGTGGTCGAGAACGGGCTGCGGAGCGTCGTCCAAAAGGGCCGGCCCAGGAAACCATTCAAGCTCCGGGACGCGTCGTTCCGGGGCAAGGGGATGGCGAAGGATTACGCGTGGCCTGAAATCCAGGCTTTGATGTACGAGGGCCGCGGCGGGTGATCGCGGTCGACACGAATATTCTGGTTTACGCCCATCGCCGGGACTCGCCCTGGAACCACGCCGCCAGGCCGTGCATCGCGGAGTTGGCCGAAAGCGGGAGCGCGTGGGCGATCCCGTGGCCTTGCCTGCACGAATTTCTGGCGATCGTCACGCATCCCGCCATTTACAGACCGCCGACCCCGCTCGACGCCGCGCTTCGTCAAATCGAAGCGTGGATGGAATCGCCGGGGCTGGTGCTGCTCTCAGAGGGCGGCACGCATTGGAAAGCGCTGCGCGAAACGCTGCACGAAGCCCAGCCGCGCGGCCCGCGGGTTCACGACGGGCGAATCGTGGCGTTGTGCCGGGAGCATGGAGTGTCGGCGCTCTGGTCCGCGGATCGCGATTTTTCCAGGTTCGGGGCGCTGAGCGTGGTCAATCCCCTGGTAAAGGCCTGACCGTTACTGCGCGGGCGGCACGGGCTGAACCACCGGGATCGCGATAATGTTGCTCGAATAAATATCCTGCGCGATGGTTAGCTGCGTGATCGGGTTGGTGGTGAGATTGGAAGCCAACTCCAGGAACACCTGATAAATCCCGACCGCTCCGACCATCAGACCGGCGGAGAGAACGGTCGCCGTGCTGCCGCCGGCGAGCGATGAAACCGATGAATTGGGGTCGTTGATGGCGGGTCCGTAATAGGCCTGGCCGTCGACGATGGCATTTTTCGCGGCGTCCGGCGTTACCAGGCCGAGGCCGGTGGCGAGCACATAAATCGTTTCGCCGGGGATAGCCGGATTGTCTTCGGTTATACGCGCTCCGGCGACGTTGGCACAGCACAGCGCACTATTGAGGGCGGTCATCGTGACCGAGCCTGTCGAACCGGCTGCTGAACCTGTGGAAGCCGCGGTAATTTGAATGCCGTCCCCTTCGGGGCCCAGCACCTTCGCCGTAAGACGGATGCGAGTGAACGCGGCGGCCGCGGAAGCCACCACTTTCTCCTGAGTATTGGAGTTGATCAGCGCGATCAACCCATCGCGGATGGTCGCGAGCGAATCGCTGCTCTGAATTGTGTATGTGTAACCGCGGTCTTCGATGGTTACCGTCGCGGTATCGCCGGAGGCAATGCTTCCGTCCACCGAGACGGTCGCGGTTGCGTAACTGCTTCCGTGGTAGGCGATACCCGGCCGCGGATCCGTGCCAGGCATCGCGAAGATACCGGGGTTTTGCTGATCGACCGGCATTCCGATGGCGTCGGTGACGGAAATCGAGCCGTCGCCGTGCTGGATGCGGACGTAGACGCTGCTGCTGTTGGCGTCTACCACTTCATACGGAACCTGGGCGGTAATCTGGGTCGGCGAGACGGAGAAGATGGGCGAGCGGATACCATCCACGTAAACTTGCACGCCGCCCAGTTCGAGCGGCAGCGTGGTCGCATTGGGATCAGTTCCGACGGCGGCATCCGCCAGATTCGTGCCCTGGATGGCCACGATGGTTCCCGGGGCGATGACGGCTGCGTTTCCTCCGCCCTGGAGCGTCGCGCTGCTCACGACCGAGGTCAACGTCGCATTCGTCGAGAGCGTGGTTGCAAGCGCAATGCTGTTTCCGGCGGTCCCCGGCTGGCGGGCGATCAGTTGCAGAATCCCAAGTCCCGTTAACGGCTGGGCGAGAACATTGGGATCGCCCGCGTCGCTGTTGGCCTGGTTCATCATGGTCGCGAGCGCGGCCGCAATGGTGTCGAAGGTATCCGCCGCGACGACAGTGTATGCGTAGTTGGTCGAGTTCACCGTTACGGTTACGGTGTTGCCGGCCGTGATTGTGCCGCCGAAGGTGACGGTTCCCAGGGCATAAATCGCGAGGCTGCCGGCATTCACGACACCGGTCGCCAAAACATCCGGCTCGACGGGAGTGAACACCAGGATCCGGAAGTTGCTGGGATCGGAGACATAAAGATTGTCGCCATCCCAGGCGAGCGAGGTCGGCGTGGGCGTCACGGCGGCGCCGGACTGGGTCAGGTTCGGCGTGAAGATGTCGGAATTGCTGGTGACGACGTCAGAAAATTCGTCCGGTTCGCCCAGGATCACGTCCGCTTTGGCGGCGTTCTGCGTGGGGATGGTGTTGTAGACCAGGACGCGATCGTTGCCGCCGTCGGCGACGAACAGCCGGGTGCCGTCCGACAAGGCAAAGCGCGGAAAATTCATAGTGTATCCGCATGCGTTCGGATAGGTCGGATTGCCGTTGCTGTCGGTGCCGTTGGACGCGCACAGCTCGCTGCTGTCGTCCGGGATGCCGGTCAGCATGTCTTTCTGCCCGATCTCGACGTCGGCGGCTTGCCCGTTCGACGTTGGAATCGAGTTCCAGATCAATACGCGGCTGAATCCGAGATCGGTGACGAACAGGTGGATTCCGTCGCTGGTTACCGAGGTCGGCGTGAGAAGAGTTGAGGCCGTGGTCGTAACGGAGCCCTTGGTCTGATCGAAGTTCGGGACGGTGGTGAAGTTGGGCACGCCCAGAACGACGTCCGCGGCTTGATTATTTTTCGTTGGAATCGAGTTCCAGATCAGGACGCGATTGTTTTGGGTATCGGCGACAAAAAACTTGCCGTTTTGGAACCACACCCCCTGGGGGGCTCGCATGGTACTCGCCGTGACGGGGAGAGGGTTGGTGCTGACGATGGAAGTGAAATCCACCTGACCGAGAACGATGTCCGCGTTCTGACCGGGAACCGTCGGAATGGAATTCCAGATTAAGACGCGATTATTGGCAGTGTCGGCGACGGCGACACGAAGGCCATCCGAGGCCACCGCCAGCGGCAGGTTCATGGAATTCTGGGTCCGGCCGGGATTCACACTGACGAAATCGGGTTGTCCGATTTCCATGGACGCTGGTCCCAACCAGCACACCGGGCAACGGCCCGTAAACGGAGCGATGGGCGCCGTGATCGACGGCATGAACTGCTTGACCTGCTGGTACATCAAAACGCGGTTGTTGATGGGCAGCAGGCCGAGGCGGTTGGCGTCGGTGACGTAGAGCGTATCGCCGGCGAACGCCAGCCCGCCCACACTACCAAAATTCGTACTGGAGGCGCCGGGGCTCTGGGACGTAAATGTCGTCTGTCCAATAACTACGCGAGCGCCCTGCCCGGTAATGAAGCTGCCGGCAAGGCCTAGTCCGGCACACAGTGAAAATACAGCACAGTATTTCAGCATCAGAAATGAACTACAAGGTTGTTGAAAAAGGCAGCAGACAACTCTGTCCACCATAGTATCTGGTTGATGGCGCGAATTGGTTCCGTCGAGACAGAGCGGTCTGTCCCCTTTCGTAACAACCTCATAAAGGATTGCCTTTCAGTATAACAACCTAGAGACGTTCTACGTATATTGCAGGTTGCGGGCCATGCGCCCGTTGGACGATTTTCCAGGGGGGTGGGGCGGTAATTTTATTGGGGCTTGCTGTCGAAGGTGACCGTGGAGTCGGCTCCGAATTTACGGTAGTTACGGAATTCGATGCGGTTACGCGCGCAGGTGCTGGTTCCGCGCACGCAGCTCAAAACTTCCGCATCCACCGGGAGCAGGAACGGATTGCTGGTGGCCAGGCGCACGAAGTCGTAGTCCGTGGCCGTCTCCACTGTGTCGAACGGGAACAGCAACGGCATGTTGCGAGCCGACTGTTCGATGCGCAGAACCCGCGAGGTTTGCTTATCGATCCACACTTCGCCGCTAAACGCCGGATAGTAAAGCTGCGACGGCGCTTCGATCCGCCAGTGGGAACGATCGCGCGGGACTTCGAACTTGTAGCGCCATGTCGACCGGCTGTTTATCGTGTCTGTCCCGGCGCGGCGGAAGGTTGCGCCGGAAGCCGGATCGAGCAGGCCTTCGAGAATGGTGGCGAATTCGCCGGTTGATCGGGTTCCTTCGATATCTTCCATCGCTTTGTTGACCGCTTTATTGCCAACCTTGATGTTCTTATAGCTTTCCTTGCCGTTTTCGTAGGCAACGTCGGCGGTGACGATATCGAGAGCGGTCCAGCCCTGTTTCGGATGATCGCTTTCGTAGCGCGTAGTCACTTGCTGGCAGAAGAAATTCGGCAGGCTGCCGGCAAATTGCCCGGCGACTTCGCGGGCTTTTTCGATAACCGAATCCTCGTCGGGTTTGGGCAGGATGGTGATGGTCGACGGCTGCGAGTCGGCTGGTTTTGGCGCGGCGGCGGGGGCCGGCGGCTTGATTTCGACGGAAGTCAGCGGCGCGGGACGTTGCGAAGGGGGCGCGCCGTGGCGAAGTGTCGGAGGCCCGGAATCGTCAGCATCGCGAGGCGCGTCGGAGGGACGCATGACGGTTGTAGGCCGCGTGTCGATCGGGTCTTCCTCGGGCACCGCCGTTGGCGGTGTTTGGGGCCCCGCCGCCGGCGCAGACGTACGTGGAGGCGCGTTCGCGGCGGTTTCCTGCGAGCCGTTATCGGATCTTACACCGTCGTCATTCTTCCGGCGCAGAACCGGACGATCGTCACCGGGCTCGCGCTGTGGCGACGATGCCGAGGACGCAGCGGCTCCACGTCCGTCGAGTCGCGGAAGATCCCAGGTTTCCATTGCGGCCGCCCTGTCGGAGGCCGTCGCGGCTTTGTCGAAGCGGACCTCGGTCGCGGTGAAGTAGCCTTGATCGTCCGCGGTGGAATCGACGATTAAGTGATCGCCCTGGGAAATCTTGGCGATCTCGACGTCCTTGCCGTCCTTCTGAACGGTAAGAGCGGGCGTCATGCGGTAAGTGATGATGCGATGGTCGTCGGCTTCGAGAACGAACTGGCGGCCGGCGACCGTGCGCAGCATGCCGTAGGTCGTCGTCGGGATGGCGGTGTTCGTGTTCTTTCCGCGCTTCATGGTCGGCGGACCGGACTGCGGATTGGTTCGTCCGTTCGGTCCCTGACCGGGCGGATATTGGCCAGGCGGATACTGCCCGCCGGGATAGCGCCCGGGAGGATACTGGCCCGGAGGATATTGACCGGGGTACTGACCCGGATACTGACCCGGATACTGGGCGACAGCGGCTGAGGCAGCCGCACAAACCAGCAGCGTCACGCGAACGGCCTTCATATTCCTATCATGACGTTTTTTTCACACTGTGGGGTACAGGCAACAAATGCCGCATAATGTCGGGATGCGGATCATCTTACTTGCGGCTGCTGCGATTACCGTTCTTGCCCAGGAACGCGTCGATCTCTCGACGGTTCATCAGATTAAAGAGGAAGCCTTCCAGCGGTCGAAAGTGATGGAGATTCTGGCGGGGATCACTGATCTGAACGGGCCGCGGCTCACCGGTTCGCCTGAGTTCAAGGAAGCGGCGGACTGGGCCATGGCGCGGCTGAAAGAATACGGCGTCGAGAATGTACGGCCGGAAAAGTGGGGACCGTTCGGACGAAGCTGGTCATTGAAGGAATATTCGGTCGAGCTGATTTCGCCCCGCTATTCGAACATGACGGCGGCGCCGCTGGCGTGGACAGGGTCGACGAGTGGACCGGTTACGGCGGACGTCGTCTACGCTCCTTTCGTCACGCCGCGCTTTGCGATGGGAAAGCAGTTTGACGCGGTTCTCGACAAGTATCGCCAGGAATGGGCGGGGAAACTGCGCGGGAAGATCGTGCTGACTTCGGCGCCTAAACCGGTTCCGGGGCGGACCAAGCCCGAGTTCCGGCGCTATACCGACGCGGAACTGGCGGATCTGGCGGTTGCGCCGGAGCCTCGCATGCGGCCGAACGTGACGGAGCTCAATATTCCCGAGGATCCGGACGCGGCGATGCAATACATCATCAATATGCCGTGGAGCATGCTCGAAAAGCTGATCGTGCAGTTCGACGAGCAGACCGTCCGGCGCAACCAGTTTTACCTCGACGAGGGAGCGGCCGCGGTGCTCCACGCCGACGATCGGGCGCGCACCGGTCTGGTATTCGCAGAGCAGGCGGGCGCCGTGAACGCGAAACATCCGCTGGCGGCGCCGACGTTTACCGTCACCCAGGAGCAGTACGACCGGATGGTCCGGCTGACGGAAGCGAAGACGGCCGTGAAGGTTCGCGTGAACCTGAAGGCCGATGCATCGTCGGAGGATGTCGATGCTTTCAACATTGTAGGGGAGATTCCGGGCGGGTCGAAGCGCGACGAAATCGTGATGGTGGGGGCTCACTTCGATTCCTGGCACACGGGCACGGGCGCCACCGACAACGGATCGGGCAGTGCGGTGATGATCGAAGTGATGCGCATTCTAAAAAGTCTGAATTTAAAAATGGACCGGACCGTGCGGATCGGACTGTGGAGCGGGGAAGAAGAGGGGCTGTTCGGATCGAAGGCGTATGTAAAAGAGCACTTCGGCG
>DATGGL010000274.1:0-17871 GCA_035308605.1 Bryobacteraceae bacterium | reverse complement strand
GACAAGGTGAACCGCGCTATCGAGCGGCGGGACGACCCGGTGAACGCTCCTGCATTGAGGTAGCGGCCGTTCCTTAATGGACAAATCCGAGCGTTTGACAATGTCGATGGCAAGAGGTCCTTTGGTCCTCTGCCCACAGATGGGTGCTGTACTATGGTCCAGCTTCGGTTTGGTCGGGCCGCCGGGATTTGAACCCGGGACCTCTTGCACCCCAAGCAAGCGCGCTAGCCAGGCTGCGCCACGGCCCGTTGAGTCATTAATTACAGCAATCAGCAGGATTTAGCACGCTGGCCTCGGTTCCTCGCTCGGATTGTTTTGAGCCAGTCGCCAAAGAACGGCAGCACCTGAAGGGGGTCACCCCATCCACTCTAGCATGGGGTTTCCATCAATGCCTACTTCCACCGCATTTACAGTGGATGCCTGGTCGTGATCCCCAGGGCCCTGAGTTGCGCTTCCATACTCCGCAGAGCCCGTTTGTGAATTTGCGACACCCGGCTTTCATTCACGCCGAGTATGCCGCCGATCTCCCGCATCTTCTTTTCGCCGTTGTAATAAAGGACCAGGACTCTCCTTTCGTTTCGCGATAGGCCGTTCATGGCCAGTGCCACGGTGTTCTGCATTTCCTTCTTCGCAAAAGTGACGTCGGGGTGGGTTTCAGGATCGGTCGCCGAGTCCAGGTCGGGTGCTTCGTCGTTTGCTCGCGACGAAATGGATATCTGCGCCACGCTTCGGATAGACAGCAGCTTGGCGCGCAGCTTTTCGACGCTCACGCCCAGCTTCTCCGCGATCTCGGATTCGTCGGGTGAACGTTGCAGCGAATCGGTCAGGCTGTGGGTGACGGATCCTACTTCCTTATCTAAGCGTCGCAGATCGCGCGAGGCTCCATCGAGTTCACGCAGGCTGTCGAGCATCGCTCCTTTGATTCGATGCTTTGCATACACAGAAAACGCCACCTGCTTGCTCGCGTCGAATTTGTTCGCAGCATCCATCAGCCCGATGGTCCCGGCCTGGATCAAGTCGTCCATGTCCACATGAACCGGCAGATTTCCTCGAACCCGCGCGGCGATCGCCTTTACGATGTGAAGATTCTCCACCACCAGAGCGTTGCGGCGCTCCGCCTCGGCTGCGGCGTCGCGCGATGGCGAGGGCGCTTCCATCCACTTATCGCGCACGGCTCCTGCGGATCTACAGGCGGGGAAGTGTCGGCGAATCCCAACGATACTTTCAAGCAGGGGCACAGCGGAACGCTGCGAGGTCATTGCTTCTGCGTTGGTCACGGGTTCTGCGTTGGTCACGCCGTCCGGCTCCTGTCGCCGCTCCGCCGGGATTTGCTGATTCGCCGTGTGGGCGACCCTCCGGCAGTCGAATCGAAGGTAAAACAGAAAAGATAGTCCACGTTCAGAAACTCCTTAGCTCGGTTCCGATCGTGGAAATGCACTCGTCGTGCCGCGGCCTTGTAATCGCTAGCCGCCTGTCGATTGTGGAACTTAGCCTACGCGCCTCCGGCAAATCGGATGCGTCAAACGGCGAATTGCGTCATATCGCGCAACGTAAATGATTGATAAATAGGGTGTTAGCCTTAGTAAATCATAAGTAGATTGGGCGCATTGGGAATACACACAGCGGACAAAATAGGCCCAGTTTTCCACAGCTTTCGCGAATCGTCCACTCCTGAGTAAATCGCAGTCGTTTTGTCACAGGTGGGAGTTTTGACCCGGTTATTTTGAGCTGCCTCGCGAGCCTAAGCGCTTGATAATCGGTGCAATCGGTCGATGGCGCTCGGTTTGCATTACTTCCCTGCGTGGAGGCCAAATGAAAACGAGCAGCGTGATTCGCTTCTTTACTTGCGTCGGGGCGCTCATCCTGGCAGGCTTCGTCTCAGTGCAGGCGTCGGAACTGAAAAGCCCCGTTCCGCGTGAAAAGTTTGGAACCTCTGTCAGCGCGGAAGATCTGGAGAGCTACGCGCTCGTCGATCTCAAGCCAATTTATTTTATTGGACGCATCACTTGTTCGGCGCAAGCCAAGGCATCTCTAAGCACGCGCGCAAAAGAGTGGCCGGTGCACAGCATCATTGAAGTGAGAGGGTACGCCGATAACGCTGGATCCGCGGGCGAAAATCTACTTCTGAGTGGCATGCGCGCGGAAGCTGTCGCAAGATTGCTTACCGGCATGGGCATTCCTCCGGAACGCATTCGCATTCTCGCGCTGGGCGCGATCGATCCGGACGGGCCGGCGGGCGACCCCAAACATCAACGTGTCGATGTGCGCGTTTTCGTGGAGCCGCCGGCCGCCACGGTACCGTCCGATGCGTCGGCTTATCGCCCGCAAGATTAATTCTAACGACGCAGCCGGATCAGTTTTAGAGCGCGTATCCTAGAAGCACATGAAGGGGATTTTCGCGCTTTTGTCCTTGACCTGCGTTAATGCGGTCGCCCAAGGCCCTCAATATGTCGGTTCCGTCACTTGCAAAACCTGCCACCCCGCGATTTACGAACGCTGGAGCAAAACCCGGATGGCCAACGTCGTCCGCGATCCTAAGGTGCATCCGGATGCCATTCTTCCGGACTTGTCCAAGCCCGATCCCCTGGTGAAGTTTACACGCGACGAGATCGCCTTCGTCTACGGCAGCAAATGGAAACAGCGCTACTTTACGAAGAAGGGGGACGACTACTTTCCGCTCGGCGCCCAATGGGACGTGACGCATAAGATCTGGCGCGCGTACATGGTTGCGCCCAACACGGATTGGTGGGTTCCTCATTACCCCGCCGACAATATGCAGCGCCCCACCGGTCCGCTTTGCGATGGCTGCCACTCGGTGAACTACAATCCCCAAACCAAGACCGTGACCGAATGGAATGTGGGATGCGAAAAATGCCACGGCCCCGGCTCCGCGCACGCCCAGAATCCATCGCAGACCAATATCGTAAATCCGGCACGCCTCGATAACGTCCGCGCGACCAATGTATGCATGCAATGCCACTCGCAAGGCCAGCCCACCAGTAATCCGATCGACGGAAAATATTTCGACTGGCCGGTGGGCTTCGACGTCGGCAAGAATCTTCAGGATTTCTGGAAACTCGAAGAGTACAAGCTGGGCCAGCAATCATTCACTCATTTTGCCGATGGCACCGCTCACAAGAACCGGATGCAGGGCAACGATTTCGTCCAAAGCGCGATGTATACGCATGGAGTAAGCTGCAACAGTTGCCACGACGCGCACGGAACCGCCAACAACGCCGATCTCCTGAAACCCGCGAACATGATTTGCCTCGAATGCCACGGAACCGGTTCCCCGAACGGACCGCACGCTTCATCCATCCAAGCCCACACACATCATCCCGCCGGCAGCGCTGGGAACGAATGCGTCGCCTGCCACATGCCCAAAATCGAACAGCAGCTCGCCGACGTGAACGTGCGCAGCCACACCTTCAAATTCATCACCCCCGCCGAAACAGAAGCGCTGAAAGTGCCGAATCCCTGCGGAGTGTGTCACGCGGACAAGCCTGTGAACTGGGCCAGGGAAACCCTCAAAACCTGGACCAACGTTTCACCCTGGCGCGTAGCGAACTGACAGCAAGAATGTGAATTATCTCCGTTCATCAGCGTCCATCCGCGGCCATTACGTCCCTTGCGAACTCACCCAGATGCCGCTGCCTCGAACTTGCGATCGCCCTCGTTATAAGTCGTTACCGTCCCGGAGCCGATGTGATACACCCACCCGTGCAGCGCCAGATCGCCTTCCTCCACCCGCGCCGCAACCGCTGGATGCGAACGCAGGTTCCCCAGTTGCGCGATGACGTTCGCTTCCGTCAACGCCAGAAGAAATTCGGCGGTCGGATCGGGTTCTCGATGCTCTACCTTCGCGTAGCGCAGCCACGCCGCGACATTGGGAAACTGCGCCAGCGCTTCCGGGTTCAAAGCGCCTCTCATGACGCCGCAGTCGGTATGCCCGCATACAATCACTTCCGGAACCCGCAGCACCCCCACCGCGTACTCAATGGTCGCCGAAACGCCGCCGATCGCGTCCGGATAGGGCGGAACAATGTTACCGATCACGCGGCAGATGAACAGCTCGCCGGGTTTGGTCTGCGTCAGCAGGCACGGGTCGATGCGGGAGTCCGCGCAAGTGATGAATAGCGCTTCGGGGCGCTGGCCCAGGGCCAGTTTTTCAAACAGATCCTGGTGCTTCGGGTACACGTGCCGCTGAAATCGCGAAACGCCTCCCAGGAATTTTTCAACGGGCATCTCTTATAAAACTACTACGGACGGGTCAACCTGCCGCGGACGCGCCCGTCACCAATTTTTCATCCAAACATTATTTGTGCTATATGTTTTAAACATGAGTACCGCAATTTCGGACGAACTGGGGCTGGCGGACGCGGACGCCTGTTGGGCCGAATGGAACAGGTGCCTCCGTTGGGAACGCCATCACCAAAACGAGCATGATGAGTGGCTGCGGGAGAATCCATCCGGAAACGCCCGCATATTGGCGATTGTCGGCTACTGGCGTGAGCGCCGCATCGAACTCGAAGCGCGGCTGAAGCAACTGAGCGAACGTTCCCGCAGCGCCGCGGCCGTCTATTAGCCGCTGCTATGTATGGAAGGCGTTACTCGGCCTGCGCCGCTCGCGCCTTGCGTTCCATCTCCGCCCGGATCATTTTCATCTGCTCGCGATTCGCAGCCACGCGCTTGCGCCCATCCGGCTGCGCGTCGATCAGCTTTTCCAGGTTCGCGGCAAATTGCGGCGCAAAGCCGCCGCGAATCTCCTTCAGCAGCGGTTCGATTTTCGCGAACACTCCGATATGCTCTCCGTTCGTATCGGTGAACATTTCGAGACTGATCGCGCCGTTGTTCACCAGCGCCGCCGCCATATCCCAGTACGAAACCACCATCCGCAGGTGACCGCTGTGGGCGCTGAACATCGCGGCTTGGAAATCGCTCAGCGACTCCGGATTAAACTCGCGAAAGTACCAATCGCGCGCCTGGCGCATGGTTTCCTCGCGGCGCAGTTCGTACAGCTTAAGAATGAGACCGGCTTCTTCTTGCTTCGACATGGATGCTCCTTATATTCGGGGTTGGCCGCTCCCGGGCACGCCCGTAACGCCCAGCTTAGCAGATCGAAGTTTCAGTTCTGTGGCGCAATTTGACACGATAGTATCAGCATGAAACGCACGATTCTGATCGCCCTGCTCGCCGGCGCCGCAACTGCCCAGATGAATGAAATCTCGGGCGCGCACATCCGGGAACACGTCAAGTTTCTCGCCAGCGATCTTCTCGAAGGCCGCGGCGTCGGCGCACGCGGCGGCGACCTCGCCGCCGAATATATCGCCGGCCAACTGGCTCTCGCCGGAGCCAAACCCGCGGGCGACAACGGAACATATTTTCAGAACCTGACGCTGGTCGGCGTCGATCCGCAGCCAACCACGCAACTCAGCGCGACATCCAGCGATGGAAAAACGATTTCCTTCCGCTGGCTGGACGATTTTGTCGGCCTCACGCTCCAGCAGAAAACCGGCGCGGCGTTCGATGCCGAAGCAGTCTTCGTCGGACACGGTATTACCGCACCGGAATATCAGTGGGACGATTATCAGGGCGTCGACGTGCGCGGAAAAGTCGTGGTGATGTTCACGAACGAGCCCCCCTCCGACGATCCCAAGTTTTTCACCGGCAAGGCCCTCACCTATTACGGCCGTTGGACCTATAAATATGAGCAGGCCGCCCGAAAAGGTGCGCTCGCCGCCATCATTATTCATACCTCGCCCACCGCGAGCTACGGCTGGGATGTCGTCCGGTCATCCTGGGGCCGCGAGGATCAGCAGGTGAAACTCGCGCCCGGCGAACCGGCCCTGATGTTCGCCGGCTGGGTGACGCAGGACAAGGGAAATGAGATTGCCGCCGCGCTCGGCAAGTCCGTCGACGATCTTCTCAAAATGGCCAATACTCGCGGCTTTCGTCCCGTCCCTCTGCCCATCCATTTCCGCGGAACCGCCCCCGCCAAAGTGCGCGAGATCCACACCCGCAACGTGGTCGCGAGAATCGAAGGCAGCGATCCGCAATTAAAGAATGAAGCCGTCATCTTTAGCGCCCACTGGGATCATCTCGGCATCGGCGATGCGGTTAACGGCGACACGATCTACAACGGCGCTGCGGATAATGCCACGGGCTGCGCCATGATCCTCGAAATGGCCCGCGCCTGGTCGATGCTTCCCGAAAAGCCGCGCCGCTCCGCGCTGTTCTTGGCCGTCACGGCGGAAGAAGCCGGCCTCCGCGGCTCCGAATTCTACGGCCAGCATCCGGCAATTCCAGCGGGAAAAACCGCCGCCGCGTTGAACTTCGACATGTTCATGCCCTTCGGCCGCACCAGCGATGTGGTCCTCACCGGCGCGGACCGCACCACGTTTTATCCATTGGTCGAAGAAGCCGCGCGCCGCTTCGATCTCCGCATCAAGCCCGACCCGCGGCCCGAAGCCGGCACCTACTATCGCTCCGACCATTTCTCCTTCGCCCGCGTCGGCATTCCATCCTTTTCCATAGATGGCGGCGAGGATCTGCTCGGCAAACCTCCCGGAACCGGTAAAAAACTGTTCGACGAGTTCGAAGACAAGCGCTATCACCAGCCCGCCGACCAATATCAAGATGACTGGGATTTTTCCGGCATGGAGCAGTACGCCCGCTTCGGATTTCTCCTCGGAATCAACGTCGCGAACGCCCCGAAGCTCCCTACATGGCGCGCCGGAGACGAGTTTCTACCAGCTCGCGTCGCCAGCGGTGTGAAGTAGCTGGCGAAGAAAAAGCGTAGACAATTTATTCCAAACAAAAGACTTGCAATCCAAAAAGAGGACGATTACACTCTGGAAGTGGCCTAATGTGGTCTAAAGTGGCTAAACGTGACAGAAACCAGCGGCCAAATGTCGATTGCGGCGGCAGAGCCCCCTCTGGGGATCTTCCAGGCCAAGTGCGACGAAAAAGGCCGATTGAAGCTCCCGGCGGAGTTCGTGGCCTTCCTCAAGGCGCTGGATGTGGAAAAGGTGTTCATAACCACGGTCGACATGAAGCTAGCTCGAATCTATCCCAAAAAGGCTTGGGAGAGCAATCAAAATCTTTTCGAGAACGCCGGCGACGATGCGGAAATCGCGCAGGATGTGGCGTTCATCGCGAATCTCTACGGAGCGAATTCCGAGATCGACCCGAGCGGCCGTGTGCTGGTCCCGACGGACCTGCGGCGCAAACTGGAGCTCGAAAGTCAGACGGTGTGGCTGGATTACTACAACGGCCGCATCAACGTGTTCGGCAAGAAAGTGTACGAGGAGCGCATGCAGCGCGCCATGGTCAACCTGGGCGACAAGGTGAAGGCGCTCGAGAAAAAGGGATTGAAGTAACCATGTATGCACGTTCCGGTCATGCTCGCGGAGTGCCTGGAGTATCTGGCGCTGAAACCGGACGGAGTGTACTTGGATTCGACGGCTGGGTTAGGTGGGCATGTTGGGGCAATCGCTCGTCGATTGCAAAAAGGGGGTCTTGTTCTGGCGTGCGATCGGGACTTGGAGAGTCTCGATCGCGCGCGGGAAAACACGGCGGATTGCGCGGATCGAATTCGCTACCACAAAGTTTCGTTTTCGGAGTTGAAAGAGTTGCTGCGAGCCGAAGGGATTCCACAACTGGACGGTTTACTTTCGGACTTAGGCGTCTCGAGATATCAATTGACCGAGAGCGAGCGAGGATTCTCGCTCATGGCCGACGGGCCGTTGGACATGCGGCAAGACCGCAGCCAGCAGGAAACCGCGGCCGATCTGGTCAACTTCGAATCGGAAAAACAGCTCGCCGACCTGATCTACAGGCTGGGCGAGGAAAGGAGGAGTCGGAAGATAGCCAGAGCAATCGTGCGGGCGCGGCCAATCAGAACAACCGGTCAGTTGGCCAAGCTGATCGAGCAGGTCGTGCCCCGCACGGGCAAACTTCACCCCGCCACGCAGACCTTCATGGCGCTGCGTATCGCGGTGAATCGCGAGCTGGAAGAGCTGGATGCGCTGCTCGGATCGATTCCCGAGTTGGTTAAGCCGGGCGGGCGCGCGGTGTTCCTGACATTCATGTCGCTGGAAGACCGCAAAGTGAAGCAAAGTTTTCAGGCGATGGCGCGGGACGGGCGAGCGCGGATTCTCACCCGGCACGTCATTCGGCCTTCGGAGCAGGAAATTTCGGAGAATCCGCCGTCGCGCAGCGCGAAGCTGCGCGCTATCGAATTGTTGTAGGGGACAAAATGGCAACGCTGGCAAATTTCTATCACCGGGTTTTCGATCGAGCTGCTGAAGGCGCCGCGCAGCCTCGCGCGCCGCGCACGGGAAACGACGCCTCCACGCGCGTCCGCGCCTTCGCCAATGAGGACATCTATTTCTACGTCAAGCGCATCGACAACTCCGACGTCGTGCGCGAAGCCGATCCCCAGGCGCGCGGCACCTGCTGGAAGCTGATCGGATCCGTGGTCGCGGCCGTCGTGCTGCTGATCGGCGTGCTGCTCCCCAGCGCCTACAGCCTTCTGGCCGGCTACAAGATACAGGCCCTGCAGCAGGAACAGCAGCGCCTCGCCACCGAGCAGGCTTCGCTCGAGCTCGAAGAGGCCACGCTGGTTTCGCCGGCGCGCATGGAGCAGTTGGCGCGCGATCAGCAGTTCATCGACCCTCCTTCGCAGAAGGTCGTGTACCTCGACACCAAGGGCGCTTCGCTCGCCCTCAACGCGAAATAAGTTTGCCATCCGCCGAGACACGCCATGCCGGAGAATCAATCCACCAAGCGCCTGCACCTCCTGTTGTGGATGCTCCTCGGCTGGAGTGGGCTGATCTTCTGCCGTCTCGTGTTTCTTCAGGTCATCCATCATGACGACCTGCTGAGGCAGGCCCAGCAGCAACAGCAGCGCACCCGTGAAATCCCCGCCCTGCGCGGGACTATCTTCGATAGAACCGGTCAGCCGCTGGCGAAGAGCATGCCCACCGAATCGGTGTGCGTGAATCCGCAGAAGATTCCGGATCCCGGAATGGCCGCCGACATCCTGTCCCGCGTTCTGGATCTGAATCGCGCCAGGCTCTTCGAGAAAATTCAGACGGCGTCCATGCGCCACAGCGGATTTCTGTGGATCAAGCGCAAGATCGCGGCCGAGGAAGCCCAGCGCCTTCGCAGTCTGAGTCTCGATTGGGTCGAGTTCCGCCCCGAGGTCCGCCGGTTCTATCCGCATCACACCCTGGCCGCGCACGCGCTCGGCTCCGTCGGCATTACCGATCCCGACGACACGATCGAGCACGGCAACGCCGGCATCGAAGCCAGCTTTGAAGAAGATCTTGCAGGCCAGCCCGGCCTGTCGCGCGTCTACACCGATGTCAAGCAGAACCCCTACGACGCCGTGGTCGCCCGCAAGCCCGAGACCGGGGCGGACCTGACCTTGACGATCGACGCGAATCTCCAGTACGAAGCCGAGAAGCAGCTCGACAAAGTCGTCCATTCGAGCCATGCCAAAACCGGATCGATCATCGCCATGAACCCATATACCGGCGAGATTCTGGCCATGGCGAATTATCCGACCTACGATCCCAATAACCCGCCTTCCCCGGCCGAGCCGGAAAACGCGCGCAGCAACCTCGCCATCACCACGCCGTTCGAGCCCGGCAGCGTCTTCAAGACCATCACGCTTTCCGCCGCGCTCGAAACCACGCGCTTGCGTCCCGACACGATGATCAACTGCGGCAACGGATCCATCAACTTATTCGGCCGCATCATTCACGATCACAAGAGCTACTCGGCGCTCAGTATGGCGGACGTGCTGGCCCATTCGAGCAACATCGGCGCGATTCAGATCGGCCTCAAGGTCGGCGACGCGACCATGTACAAGTACGTTCGCAAATTCGGCTTCGGCCGGAAAACCGGCGTCGATCTGCCCGGCGAATCCGCTGGCTTGGTCCGCCGCGTCGAGCAATGGACCCCCAGTTCCATCGGCTCCGTCGCCATGGGCCACGAAATCAGCACGACTTCGATTCAGCTTGCCATTGCAGGCGCCACCATCGCCAACGGCGGAATGCTGGTAAAGCCGCAGATGGTCCTGTCGCGCCACAAGCCCGGCGAAGCCGACGAGAAAGTGTCCTTCGACAAACCCGTCCGCATCATCCAGCCGGAGACGGCGATTCAGATGCGCCAGATGATGGAAGGCGTCGTCCTGCACGGCACCGGAAAGGGCCTCGCGAATCTTCGCGGCTACACTTCCGGCGGAAAAACCGGTTCGGCGCAAATCTACGACCTGAAAGCCCACGTCTACACTCATTCTTATAACGCCAGCTTCCTGGGATTCGCCCCGGTGGCGAATCCGCAGATCGTGATCGCTGTGACGCTGAACGGCACCACCGGCGGCACCGCTGGATACGGCGGCCCGGTGGCCGCGCCCGTCTTCCGCGATATCGCGATGACCGCTCTCCGGATGCTGGACGTTCCCAAGGATCTCCCGGATGGCCTGCTCCGTACCGATTCGCGCAAGCCATCCGACGTGAACGATTTGTCGATTGCCGGTCTGGGAAAACCGCCGGCTTTGGAACAACCACCTGTTTCCTCCGTCACTCCGCCGCCGGTTCCGGCCGACTCTGCCATCCATCCGGCAGAGTCCGACGTGAACCGGCGGCCTTTTTTTGTCGCGGAGGCGGGACCGAAGGTCCCCTATTCAACGGGACCTAAGGTGCCGGACTTTCAAGGCATGTCGCTTCGAGCCGTGCTGGAGGAATCCTCCGCCCGCGGCCTTTCCGTCGAAACGCTCGGCGCCCCCGAGCGAGGTTTGGTTAGAGAACAGGATCCGCCGGCGGGGTCAAGTCTTCCCGCTGGCAAACGTGTACGGGTTCACTTTGCGCGATGACACTCGGCCAGGTGCTGTCGGGCGTGAAGCTGCGGGACGGGCTTTCGCCGGATATCACGGGACGGAACGTCGCCGGCCTCGAGTATGACTCGCGCCGGGTTGGGAAAGATTTTTTGTTTTTTGCATTTGCAGGCTCGCGCGTTGACGGACGCCGCTTCGCCCAGGAAGCGGTTACCCGCGGTGCGCTTGCCGTTGTAAGCGAGTTGCCGCCTCCCCCGGATGTTGCGAGCGCCTGGATTCAGGTCGAACACGGCCGCCAGGCGCTCGCGATGGCATCGCGCAATTTCTACCAGCGCCCCGACGAGCGCGTCCTTTTCACCGGGATCACGGGAACTAACGGAAAGACTACGACGTCCTATCTGGTGGACGCGATTCTGCGCGCAGCCGGTTGGGTGACCGGGTTGATCGGAACCATCGAGTATCGTCTTGCGGGCGAGCGTTTGCCCGCCGCCAACACCACGCCTGAATCCCTCGACGTGATGCGGATGGCGGCTGAACTAGAGCGCCGCGGCGCCGGCAAACAGGCCCTTATAATGGAGGTATCTTCACACGCTCTCGCCCTCGGTAGAGCCTACGGATTTCGATTTCACACCGCGGTTTTTACGAATCTCACGCGCGACCATCTGGATTTTCACCACACCATGGACGAGTACGCCTCGGCCAAGCGCCTGTTGTTCACGCCCCCCGATTCCCCGCCGCCCGCCTGGTCGATTCTCAACGCGGACGACCCTGCTTCCGCCGGCATGGTCAATCCCGCCAGCCGCATTCTCCGCTATGGAATTGCCGCCAACGCCGACCTGCGCGCCGAAAATGTTCACTCCGGCTTCGACGGCCTCCACTTCGATCTCGCGTATGAAGGTGCCCGCCAGCCGGTGGTCTCATCCCTCACCGGCCGCATCAACGTGCTGAACATCCTGGCCGCCGCCGGCGTCGGGCTGAGTTACGGCCTCGATCTCGCCTTGATCGCCAAAGGCATTGAGTCGTGCAAGTCCGTTCCCGGACGCTTTGAGCGCGTCGAAGCCGGTCAGCCGTTTCTCGTCGTCGTCGATTACGCGCACACCGACGACGCTCTTCGGAACGTAATCGGGGTCGCCCGCGAACTGACCAAGAACCGCGTCATCACGCTGTTCGGATGCGGCGGCGACCGCGATCGCACGAAGCGCCCATTGATGGGCATGGCTGCGGGCGAACTCAGCGATTTTGTGGTCCTGACCTCGGACAATCCGCGCTCGGAAGATCCCATCGACATCATGAACGACGCCCTGGTCGGCCTCCGGCGCTTCGATACCGCGCACATGGTCGAACCGGATCGAGCCAAAGCCATCCGCCGCGCCCTCCAGGAAGCGCAGCCCGGCGACGTGGTCCTCATCGCCGGAAAAGGACACGAGACGTACCAGGTACTCAAGGATCGTACGATCGATTTCGACGATCGCGTAACGGCGCGGCAGGTGCTGCAATCTCTTGGCTATGGAAACTCAAACAAAAATGGGGACTGACCACTCTGTCCCCGCCTCCAGAAAACCCCGGCTAACATCGCGACTGGCCGTGGACAGAGCGGTCTGTCCCCATTTTCCCCGACGCGCAGCTCATTTTTCCCATTCTTCCCGACTCGCAGGTAGATGCCGATGAACATTCCCCTCCGTCGCGTGGCGGAATGGCTTCAGTCGGAAACGAATTCGAACGCGATCGTGACCGGCTGGAGCGTTGATACGCGTACCATCCGCCCAGGCGACCTGTTTTTCGCCCTGCGCGGGCCGAATCAGGACGGGAACGAATATGTAGCGCAGGCGTTCGAGAAGGGAGCGTCCGCCGCGATCGTGGATCGTGATGTCGCAGGCGCGGGAGAAATTCTTCGCGTTGAAGATTCTCTGGTTGCATTGCATTCGCTCGCCAGCCGGGCGCGACAAGAATGGGGCGGGGATGTCGTAGCAGTAACGGGAAGCGCGGGGAAAACGACCACCAAGGAAATGATCGCGGAAATGTTGTCGACGGCCATGCCGGTTACCAGAAGCCAGGGCAATCTGAACAACCATGTCGGATTACCGCTATCCCTGCTGCGCCTGGATCCGAACGCCCGCGCCGCCGTCGTCGAAATTGGAATGAATCACGCCGGAGAAATTCGAGACCTGGCCGCCATCGCGAAACCGCAGGTCGGCGTCGTCACCAACGTCGGCTATGCGCACATCGAATTCTTCGAATCGATCGACGGAATCGCCGCCGCCAAGCGCGAGTTGATCGAAGCCCTGCCACCCACCGGTACCGCCGTTCTAAACGCCGACGACCCCCGCGTCGCGGCTTTCGCTCAAGCCCACCACGGCCGCACGATTCTATACGGACAATCCCCCAAAGCCGGCGTTCGCGCCGAACAGGTCGAATATTCGCTCGACGGCGTCCGCTTCCGCGTCGGCGAAACCGCCTTCGAAAGTTCCCTCACCGGCCGCCACAGCGTCTCGAACATTCTGGCCGGCATCGCCGTCGCCAACCTCTACGAAATTCCGCCCGCGAAGCTGGTCGACCCGGTCCGCAAGCTCACCCCCGGCAAGATGCGCGGCGAACGATTCCAGCATCACGACATCCTGATTTACAACGATTGCTACAACTCCAACCCGGATGCGGCGCGCGCCATGATCGACGTGCTGCGCGATACACCCGCGCAGCGGCGCATCGCCGTTCTGGGGGAGATGCTCGAACTTGGCCACTGGGCCGAGCCTTTGCATCGCGACGTCGGCACCTACGCCGCGGAGCAGGGGATTGATGTGCTCGTAGGCATACGCGGCGCCGCCTGTTGCACGCTGGACGCAGCCCTGCGTGCAGGCCTTCGGGCCGGCGCCGCGTTTTTTTTCGAAGATCCTGCCGAAGCCGGCCGCAAACTGCAAACCATCGCCCAAGCCGGCGACGCCATCCTGTTTAAAGGTTCACGCGGCGTCCACGTCGAACGCGCTCTTGAAGAATTCGTAAAGTTCACGCCGTCCAAAGGAGTGAACTGAGCCATGTTCTACTGGCTGTTCTACGAAAAGCTGTTCCATTACTATTCCCCGTTCCGGATTTTTCAATACTCCACCTTCCGCACCGCGATGGCGAGCCTGACCGCCCTGTTCGTCTCCATCTTTCTCGGCCCCTGGCTCATCGCGCGTCTACGGGAATTCCAGATCGGCCAGCACATTCGCGAGGACGGTCCGAAGTCGCATCAGAAGAAAGCCGGCACGCCGACCATGGGCGGCCTTCTCATCTGCACCGCGATCATCGTCCCGACGCTTTTGTGGGGCAATCTGAGCGTTCCCGCGATCTGGGTCGCCCTCGCCGGCCTGATCACCTTTGGCGCCATCGGCTTCTGGGATGACTACACCAAGGTCGCGCGCAAACGAAATCTCGGATTAACGCCGCGCGAAAAGATGACGCTCGAAATCAGCGCCGGTGTCCTGATCGGCGCATTGCTGCTCGCCATGAGCGCGCGCGGCCACTACACCACCAGCATGAACGTACCCTTCGCGAAGAACGTCAAGCCCGATCTGCTGATCCATTCTCTGCTCGCCAACCGCTTCACGCACGCGCTGGCGTTTCTGCCGTTTCTCGCATTCCTGCTGCTGGTGCTGGTGGGCTCGTCGAACGCGGTGAACTTGACCGACGGTCTCGACGGCCTGGCCATCGGCCTGATGATCATCGCCGCCGGAGCCATGACCATCCTGTCCTTTCTCGGCGGCAACGCCGAGCTTTCCCGTTATCTGGAACTCTCGCGCACACCCGGCGCCGCCGAGCTGAGCATCTTTTGCGGCGCGATGACCGGAGCCTCGCTCGGCTTCCTCTGGTACAACGCGCATCCCGCCGAAATTTTCATGGGCGACGTCGGATCGCTCGCACTCGGCGGCGGATTGGGTACGGTCGCGGTTCTGTTAAAGCAGGAAATCCTGTTGCTCCTGATCGGCGGCGTCTACGTGATCGAAAGCCTGTCCGTCATTCTCCAGGTCGGCAGCTTCAAGCTGCGCGGCAAGCGGATCTTCAAAATGGCTCCGCTGCATCACCATTTCGAAGCCATTGGCTGGCAGGAATCGAAAATCATCACCCGCTTCTGGATCGCCGGATTAATCATGGCGCTGTTCGCGCTCACCACATTGAAACTACGATGACGCTTCCAGTTACATTAAAGGACGCAAGAGTCGTGGTCGTCGGAATGGCGCGAAGCGGCATCGCCGCGGCCGAGCTTCTCCTCGAAAAAAGAGCCAAAGTCCGGGCCGTCGATCAAAATGCGAAAAGCGCTCCGCCGCTTTCGATCGCAGTCGAACCTCAAACCGAAGCGGCGTTCCGGGACGTCGACTTGATCGTCCTGTCCCCCGGCGTGCCGGCCGATCTGGACCTCGTCGAAGCCGCGCGCCGTCGTGGCGTCCGCGTCATTGGCGACCTGGAACTCGCCGCTTGGTTCCTCCAAGGCGACCACATCGGGATCACCGGTTCCAACGGCAAGACCACGACTACCGCTCTCACCGGCCACATCCTCGCCGCGAGCGGCATCCCGGTTCAAGTGGGCGGCAACATCGGCCGTCCGCCGGCCTCGATGGTCGCGACGTCGCGGCCCGGCCAGTGGAACGTCCTCGAGCTCTCCAGCTTCCAGCTCGAAACCTCCGAAACATTTCGCCCCCGCATCGCCGCCGCATTGAACGTCACGCCGGACCATCTGGACCGCCACTATACGCTAGCGAATTACGCCGGCATGAAGGCCCGCCTGTTCGCGAATCAGCGCGAGACCGATTGGTCCGTGCTCAACGCCGACGATCCGATTTGCCGCGATTACATGTACCGTGGGGCGGGGAAGCCGGCATGGTTCAGCTCCACGCAAACCGTTTCTCCGGGTGCGTGGCTGTACCGCGATCAGATCATCCTCGACGGTGAGCCTCTCATGCCCGCCGCCGAAATTCCGCTCCGCGGCCTGCACAATATCGAAAACACCATGGCCGCCGCCGCAATGGCGCGCCTCGCCGGAGCGTCGTACGAGCAGATCCGAGCCGCCGTGAAGACCTTCCCCGGCGTCGAGCACCGTCTCGAATTTGTCCGCGACCTCCACGGCGTCTCCTGGTACAACGACTCGAAAGCCACCAACGTCGACGCGACCCTCAAGGCGATTCACGCGTTTCCCGGCGGCCTCTGGATCATTCTCGGCGGCAAAGATAAAAATAGCGACTACACCGTCCTCGCCCCGCCCTTGAAAGAAAAAGCCCACGCCGCGCTGCTGATCGGAGCCGCGGCCGGAAAGATCGAAGAGCAATTGCGCGGCGCCGTTCCCCTGATGCTCTGCGGAACGCTCGACGCCGCCGTCACCCTGGCCCATGCGAAAGCCGGCCGCGGCGACGTCGTCCTGCTGGCCCCCGCCTGCGCCAGTTTCGATCAATTTGAAAATTTTGAACATCGCGGCCGCGAATTTAAGCGGTTAGTCCAGGAGTTGCGCAACGAATGGCCAAACTGAAAACCGACTGGATTCTCTTTCTCACCATTCTCGCCATGGTCGGCTTCGGCCTGGTCGTCCTCTATAGCGCCTCCAGCGCCGTCGCCGAGCTTCGCTATAACGTCGCCCCGTATCACTTCGTCGTCCGTCAACTCGCCTGGGCCGTCGCGTCGTTCCTGGTCTTGATGTATTTCAAGCGCTGCGATTACCACCGGTTGAACACGCCCGTCTGGGCATTCTCCGGGCTCGGCATCGTCCTCGGTCTGCTCGTCGTCGTCTACTTCGCCGATCCGCGCGCGCATCGATGGTTCCAACTCAAGGGCCTCGGCTCGCTACAGCCATCGGAATTCGCGAAGCCCGCCCTGATTCTGTTCCTCGCCTATTTCGTCTCGCGCCGTTCGCAGGCGATTAACGATCGCCGCACGCTGCGGCAGGCATTTGTCGCGGTCGCGATGCTGGCCTTCATGGTCGTCGTCGCCGATCTCGGCACTGCGCTGGTGCCCGTTATCACCGCGATCATCGTCTTCTGGGTCGCTGGCCTCGAACGGAAGTATATGCTGCGCGTCGCGCTGGTCGGCGCGGCTTTGATCGTGGTCGCGGTGCTCTCCCGCGGATATCGCGTGGGCCGCGTCATCTCTTATTTCGATCCCGATTACTCGAAAATCGAGACCATCGACACCCACGGCTGGATTCGCTCCTACGTCCAGCGTTCCACCAGCGTCCGCGACGCCAGTTATCAGCCGCGCCAGTCCAAGATCGCCGTCGGAACCGGCGGCGTGCTCGGTGTCGGCCTGATGCAGGGCAAACAGAAGCTGATGTTCCTCCCCGACGCCCACACGGATTTCATTTACGCTACGGTCGGCGAAGAGTTGGGATTGTGGGGATCCACCGCCGTGCTCGCCGGATTCATCGTCATCCTGTGGCGCGGCGCGCGTCTCTTCATCCTGGCTCGCGACGATTTCGGAAAATACCTGGCGCTCGGCGTCACCGTCTCCATCGTCGTACAAGCATTGATCAACATGAGCGTCGTCCTGGATATGGCCCCGACCAAGGGATTTCCCCTGCCCATGATCAGCTTCGGCGGCAGTTCGCTCCTGAGCACGCTGCTGTGCCTGGGCATGCTATTGAGCGTGAGCGAACATGAGGGATGAACGCCCCGGCCACTTTCGTCATGGCGGGCGGCGGCAGCGGCGGTCATGTGATCCCGGCCCTCGCCGTCGCCCGCGAACTGCGCGCCCGCGGACACTCGGCGCTCTTCATCGGCACGCGCCGCGGCCTCGAATCGAAGCTGGTCCCGGCCCAGGATTTTCCCATCGAGTGGATCGAAATCGGCGGCCTCAACCGCGTCGGCCTGCGCCGGACATTGTCGACCCTCGGCGAGCTTCCCTTCAGCGTCTGGCAAGCCGCCCGCATGCTGGACCGTACGAAGCCTGCGGCCGTCTTCTCCATGGGCGGCTACGTCGCCGGCCCGGTCTTACTAGCCGCGCTGTGGAAGCGCCTGCCTATCGTGATCATGGAGCCGAACGCTATCCCCGGATTCACGCATCGCCGCCTG
>DATGGL010000273.1:0-5890 GCA_035308605.1 Bryobacteraceae bacterium | reverse complement strand
CTTCGATGGCTCGCTCGATCCGGATGAGTTCGAGAAGCAGATCACGCGGATCTCGGGCATCGGGCCATGGACCGCGCAATACATCGCGATGCGGCTGGGCGAGCCGGACGCGTTTCCCGCCGGCGATCTGCATCTGCGGCGCGCGGCCGGGACTCCGGAAGCCTGGCGGCCGTGGCGCGCATACGCCGCGATGTATTTATGGAAAGGGCATCATGAACTATAGTTACCTGGATACACCGATCGGAACGCTGCTCATTGCGGGCGACGAACAGGGGATCCATCGGATCGAATTTCCGGACAATGGCAAAGCCCGTCGGCCGGAGCCGGGCTGGCAGGAATCCACGCGCGGCCCGGTGGCGGAGGCGTTGCGTCAACTACGCGAATATTTCGCGGGCCGGCGCAGTCTGTTCGATCTGCCTCTCACACCCCAAGGCACCGAGTTTCAGCGGACCGTATGGAATCGATTACAAGAGATTCCCTATGGCGAGACGATTTCCTACGGCGAGCTGGCGAAGCGCGTCGGGAATCCAAAAGCCTCGCGCGCGGTGGGCGCGGCGAATGGATCGAATCCGATTCCGATCGTGATTCCATGCCATCGGGTGATCGGATCGAACGGCAAGCTTACTGGATTCGGCGGAGGCTTGCCGACCAAGGAAGCGCTGCTGGCGCTCGAAGCGAAACAGCTTCGGCTGGCTGCGGGATAGGCTCGCGGCTCGGCGCGGCCTCTATCCCGCGATGGGACCTTCGTTCGTAGACAACGCCGCGATCATCGATTCCTTCAGCCTTCCGGCGGCGGCGACGGCCGATTCGAGCGCCACCTGATACACCACCAATCCCGCCAGCGCATCGAATGCGAGAACGCCGAAGAACGCCCAGTCCGTATCGAAAACTCTGCGTGCCAGAAATGCGAGACCGATCGGAATGAACGCGATCGGGTAAATGAACACCAGCATCGCCTGCACGCGCCCCGCTGCTTTCGCGCGGAACTGTGCATTCGGATTCACTCCGCGCGCCTGGTGAATGGAAAGAAGATTTCCGGCGCACAGCAGAAAGATGGTGACCACGCCCGTGACCGCGTAGGCCTCAGCGGCTTTTTCCAGGCTCAGCGGCATGCGCATCAACAGGCACACGCAGGTAACCGCGCCGATTTCGAGGGCGATGAAAAGGAGAGCGCTCAAATTCTTCGCGATCAAAATCCTGGCAAACGGAACCGGCGCCAGAAAATAGATCTGCGCAGCGGAGCGATCGAATCCGAACGAATTCCAGAAGCATGCCTCGCTCAGCAGCAGCAGCGAGTAGACGCTGACCACCGTCAAATAATTCCCGCCGAAAAAACGTCCCCGGCCAACCGACATCGGCAGAATGAAAACCATGATGCCGAACGTGAATCCCATCAGAAACACCAGCCGGAACCGTGGCGAGCGCACCAGCGAACGAAGTTCTTTCTCGATCAGCGCAGCTAGCGGATCGGAAAACAGCAGGGAAGGGAGATTGAAAAAGCTCTCGATCAATCCACGGCTTCGCTTCGGACCCGTATCGCGAGCGCCCGCGGCTTCCATGTCGAACGCCAGCGTACGCGTGAACTGCCAGTATCCGAACAGTGCGGCGGCCATGGTCCAGGCGACCAGGATCGCGGCGGAGTCCATCGGATGAAATCCCTGCGCCAGGTTCGACGCCGCGCTCCAGGGCCATCCCGGCCAGGAATCGCCGGTGATCAGAAACCGCAGTCGGCTGCTCCCCGCGGGTGCGGCGCGTGAAAGCAGAACCTGCGGAACCGCCGTAGCCATCACCATCAGGATCACCACGACTTCGCGAATCCTCTTCCGCGCCAGAACGCGCATCAACAGATCGCGCAGGCCCACCGCCAGAAACAGGTTGAACAGGATAAACGGCACAATCGCCAGAACGCTCCACGACGGGAGCGAGGGATTCAGCGCCAGGCCCGCGCCGACCCCTGTGAGCACGATCAACATTTCCACCGCGGCTGTGACGCGCAGCATTACCTCAATGCCGAACAACTCCGAAACCGCGATGGGATACACCTGGAGCTTCCGCAAATCGAGCGATGAGCCGGTGGCGGCCATCAGGAGCGGCACCACCTGCCAGTACAAGAACATGAGCAGCATCGCGCCGGCCAGCGCGGTTTTCAGCAGCGGCAGACTGGAAGGGTCGGCAATCAGGCGCCCGCCGGCGACTGCGGCCAAGACCCAGAATCCGTACCACAACAGGCCGATCAACCCCGTCCAGCCGTTTCCTCCGAACGGATACGAGTTCCGCAGCGTCCGCCACTGGGCCCATAAGATGGCGCGGGCTTTCAGCATCACGGCATTACAACCAATCGAGAGTTTCCGCCGTGCGATCGATGCCTACCGCGCGGACGAACGTGTCTTCCAGCGTCTCCCTGCCTTCCCGCAGCTCGGCCATCGAGCGTTCGAGAACCAGCCTGCCGTCGTTGATGATGGCTACGCGATCGCACAGGCGCTCCACTACTTCGAGCACGTGCGAGGTGAGAAAAATCGTCGCGCCGTGCCGGACCTGTTCGAGCAGAATATCCTTCATCAGGCGCGCGCCGACGGCGTCCACGCCCTCAAAGGGTTCGTCCATCAAATAAAGCTGCGGACGATGAATCAGCGCAGCCGCCATGGCAACCCGCTTGCGCATCCCCTTCGAATATTCGGAGATGAGCTTGCGCCCGTCGTCCGATAGCTCGAATAATTCCATCAATTCGCCGGACCGCGCGCGGGCTACGCCGCGTTCGAGTCCGTAAATGCGGCCCACGAATTCGATGAATTCGCCGCCGGTCAGATGATCGAACAACAGCGATTCGTCGGGAACCAGCCCGATCAACTGCTTGATTTCGAGCGCGCTTTCGGGCATCGGAAGCCCCAGCAGGCGAATAGCGCCCGAGGTCGGCGGCGCCAGCCCCATCAGCATCTTGATCGTGGTGGTCTTGCCCGCGCCGTTGGGCCCAAGAAATCCGAAGAAGCAGCCGCGCGGAACGGTCAGGCTGAGCCCGTCGACCGCCGCCTTGTTTCCGTAAACCTTCCGGAGATTGTCGACCTCGACCGCGGGGGAAGGCTCGGACATGCGCTCCTCCCATGGTAACGGAACTTAGTTAACCGGACTCAAACCGGGCAACCGGCGGCTTCGCGCGCCTCGGGGATAACGGCAGGCGCCGGCACCGAGGTCCACGCTTCGAGGAGCGTCGCCAGAAGATGACTCACTTCGGCCAACGGTTCATCGATCTGCAGCGTGTTCGCTTCGATCAGGCGTTTGGTCATATAGACGTACAGCTCCGCCAGGGACCGGCTGATTTCGCGGCCGCGTGTGTGATCGAGCGATCGCAACAGCTCATGGACAATCGCAAGAGCCCGGCCGATCTGCCGGGAACGTTCGCGAATGGCGCCGTTGCGCAGGTGCACCCGCGCTGCGTCGACTGCATCGATGGCGCCGCGATAGAGAATCCGGATGAGCTTCACGGGGTCGGCCTGTAGGACTTCGTTCTCCAGGTATTTATTTTGAATGTTATAGGCCATGCAAGTAGGAATTCACTTTCCCTTTAACTCTTCGGCCAGTTGGAGCACATATTCCTCGGGAATTTGATCGACCAATTCGCCGGTTTCACGGTTCACGATACGCACCACGATACGCTTGCTCTGCTGATCCACGACGAACGTGAGCTGGTCATCCTGCCCGAACAGTCCGGCGGCATTTACCGCTTTGACGGCATTGATGAGTGTGCGTTGTTCGTCGCTCACCTGGCGAGCCGGTGCTGGCTCAGCCGGCGCGCTGAACTGAGTGCCGATGGATGAAATGTTCAAATCCACCTCCCGAGAAGAGCGTGACAATCCCTCTCTTCCGGGCTTATCGGCGACGGGGATGTAAGTATGAACGGCTTATATCAGGCCAGATTCAGGACTTTCGCCACTACGTTCGTGTCCTGTTCGATTTTCTTCTGCAGCAGCATGATTGCGTAAATCAACTGTTCCGGCCGCGGCGGGCAACCCGGGACGTACACATCCACCGGAATCACCTGATTCACCGGCACCAGCGCATAATTCGAAAATACGCCGGTGGAAGTGGCGCACGCGCCCATTGAGATGACCCATTTTGGCTCCGGCATCTGCTCATACAGCCGCCGGATCACCGGAGCCATTTTGTTCGAGACGCGGCCGGCGATGATCATCAGGTCGGACTGGCGCGGCGAGCCGCGCATCACCTCCGCGCCGAATCGCGAAATGTCGTAGCGGGACGCGATCATCGACATCATCTCGATGGCGCAACAGGCCAGCCCAAAGCTCATCGGCCAGATGGAATTCTTGCGCGCCCAGTTGATGGCCTTATCGATCGTGGTGGTCACAATCGATTCGCCGAATTCGTCGGGAATGGCCTCCTGATCGGCGCGCGCGAACAACTCCGGAGGCTGGCTCAGTTGAAATTTCGGATCTGCTTCCACGCTTTTATTATCCCACTGAGAGGTTGTTGAAAAAGCACGGGCAATCCTTGCCACCATCCGGGTATCGGGCGGTTCCCGAGCGGCATGAGGCGAAGATCACCCGATATGGCGGCTCTTTCGTCGTGCACAAAGACTCTGGCATCGAGCCGTTTTGCAGCTCCGCCGACGCCCTGAATTTTTCCAAAAGAGGTTGTTGGACAAATCGATCCATGGTGGGCCCGCCAGGAAGCCAACCTCATGGAGTTCGATCATGTCGAACCGAGTCCGTTTACGACGCTTCACTTGCTTCTCACGGAAGGTTGGGCTTAACGGTAACAAATAGTTTCTCGGCGCTCGACGGTCGTGCGATGCCCTAAACTGGGTGATTGGAAAACACGGTCCTTGGGCGGGCTGCGGCGGAATACGGCATCGAACCCGAATACACCGATATCTGGGGCCGCGTCCACTCCACTCCGGATCCCGTCGCGCGCGCGATTCTGAAGTCGCTTGGGGCGGGCGAGACCGACCCCGAAATCAGCCACGCGATCGAGCACCGGCATTGGAATCGCTGGTCGCGTCCGCTGGATATAACCGTGGTTGTGCGCGAGAATGCGGACTCGATTCCGCTGCGTGTGCCCACTGATCGCGCGGGAGCTTCCGTCAAGCTCGAAATCGCCTGGGAAGGCGGCGGCGTCGAGCATCACTGGTTCTGGCTGCCCGAGTTGCCGACGCTCGAAACAGTCTCCGCGGGCGACGGCGAATTCCTCGCCAAACGATTCCCGCTTCCGCCTCTGCGGCTCGGCTATCACCGGATTCGCGTCTATTGGATGAAGGATCCCGAGCTGGAAATCTTCGGCGAATCGAAGTTCATCGTCTGCCCAAAGCGAGCCCGCGGAGTTGACGGGCGAATGGCGGGAGTCGCGGTCAGCCTCTATGGTCTACGTTCGGCGCGCAACTGGGGATGTGGCGACTTCACGGACTTGCACGCGGCCGTCGACGCCGTCGCGTCCGCGGGCGCCGCATTCGTCGCGTTGAATCCGCTCCACGCGATTCCCAACCGGCAGCCCTACAACACCAGCCCATACCTGCCGGAGTGTTCCTTATATCGCAACTTCATTTACCTGGACGTCGACCGCATCGGCAAGACGTCGGTCGACGCCGGGGAAATCGAAGCGTTGCGCGCGAGCGAATTCGTCGAGTACGAGCGCGTAGCGGAACTGAAGCTCCGGGTACTGCGGGAACTGTTCCAGGACTTCCTCAACGCTGGTGGCTCCCGCGAATTCGACCGTCACATCGAATCCGAAGGCGCGGCGCTCCAGGATTTTGCCGTCTACTGCGCCCTTTATGAAGAAATGCACCGGCGCGATCCGAACCTCTGGCTGTGGACGGATTGGCCGGAGGCTTATCGCGATCCGCGCTCGCCGCAAGTCGCGGCGTTTGCACGGGAACAAGAAC
>DATGGL010000272.1:0-2251 GCA_035308605.1 Bryobacteraceae bacterium | reverse complement strand
AATCCATCAACAGCCCACGAAGCATTTTCTTCTTTCAAAAATCTTCCTTTGTCATCGAACAACCGCGCATGCATCTTCACCGTCTGCCCCGGCTTCAGCACCATCTCCGTCGGTGTCACCTGCAAATAAGCCGGAGCTCCATCGCCCTTCTCCGCCGGCTCATCGACAGCCAAACCGTTTACCGCCTTGGCCCTCCGAGGCCCGATCGCATACACCGCATCGCTCGAAACAAAATAAACCCGCCCGCGCGACACGGCCGCGCCCGCCAAAACCTGCTCCGGCGTCCCTTCCGATGAACAGCACGAGTACTTCGAAATCGGCATATCGACTTCGCTCACGACTTCAGCACGATCCGAATGCGGCTTCAGAATAAAAAACTTCCCGCTCTCCGTCCCCACGTATAACTTCCCATCCGCCAGCACCGGCGGAGCCTTCTGCACGGTCCCGAGCTGTTGCTTCCACAATTGCTTTCCCGTGACGACATCGAACGCAATCATCTTCGATCCGTTTTCAATCTGATACACTCGGTCCCCGTCGATAATGGGCGACGAAAACCCGCCCAGGAACCCGCGCACCGCCCACTTATACTCTTTGATCTCGCCCTTTTGCGACCCATCGATCGCGGCGATCATCCCCTCTTCGGTCGAATCCAGATTCTCGTCCCCATGAGAAATAATCACCGTATTCCCATTCACGACGACCCCGGTATTCAACCCGCGCTTCGCGATCACCTTGCCCCAAACCTTCTCACCCGTCTGCGGCTTCAGCGCATACGCCCCGCCATCGCCGAGCCCCGTAATCAGGAGCCGCATCCCATTGATCGTCGCTGTCGACATCGCCGCATAAGCGGTGTCATATGGCCTTCCCCCCGGGCTCGAGACCCAGAAAATCTCGCCCGTCTTCTTATCCATCGCGATCAGCCTCTGCGCCCGATTCGCATCGCGCCCCCACGTCGAAACCGCCAGGCTCACGATCACCAGATTCCCGTCAATAATCGGCGACGTCATTCGTCCGCCATGCGTGGTGAAGGCCCCAAACTCCTCGCCAATCGACCGGTCCCAGATCCTCTTCCCGTCCTTGGTAAGCGCCACCACAAATCCGCCCGACCCGATCACATAGACATTTCCCGTCTCTGTATCGATCACCGGCGAAGCCCACCCCACCCGGTGCGCCGGAGCGTCGCTTTGAAACATGTTGAACCGGTATTCCCAGATCATCTTGCCCGTATCCGGATCCAGGCACATCACCCGTTCCTGCTCCTCCGCCCCGCGCCCCACTGGATTCTGCACATACAGATGGTTCCCCACAATTACCGGCGCCGACCGCCCTCCATAAGGCGCCCGCCACAACATCCCGTCGCCATTGAGCGTCCACTTCTCCGGCAGCCCAGTTTCTTTCGAAATCCCATCGCGATTCGGCCCCCGCTGATCCGGCCAATCCCCCAGCGCAACCCTCCGCTGCCCAAACGCAAGAACACTCAGCAACACTACCGGCAACATTTTCAACATAGGACGGTACCCACGATATATTCTAGCCCTCCAGCCCAAGCCTCAAGCTAAGACGCTGCGCCGCAATAGAACGTTAGCGATACGACGAGCGCCCTATTCGCGTCCATTCGCGGCCATACGGTCTTTCAAAACGGCGTCCGCCATCTCAACCCGGGAAACCTCGCGTAATCCCGATCGAGCGTAATCCACTCGCATCCCGACTCAATTGCCAGCGCCGCAAACCAGGCATCTTGCACGAGATTTCCTTGTGCCTGCGCTTTCACGCACAGGTCGCAAAAAATCCCCCAATGTCTTGGCCCCGGAGCGACAATCTGGCAGTGGGGCTGATCCATGAGCCAGTTCGCAAACTCAACCGCCCTCGCGACAGCCACTGGTTCACGATAGATCCGCGGATTTGTCGAAATGCGCAAAACCGATCCAAGCACCTGCGGCGACATCCCAAACGCTGCATCGCCATCTACGATGGACACCAGCCATCGCCTGTATCGTTCATGCTCCACCGAATCGTTCCGAAACGCATAAACCAGCGGGTTCACATCGAGAAGGATCAAGCGTGCTCTTCTCCGGGAGGTTCCATCAGATCCAGGAGCGCTGCACTGTTATTCAAGTCGATCCCCGGCAAGAGCCCGCCGCCCGTATTTGAAACGGGTATTACCACCCGCCTGCGCTTGGCCGGCTTCTGCCCTCGGATCAACACCAGCCGCAATCCTTCCTCGATGAGCGCAGTGAGCGTCTCCCCTCTC
>DATGGL010000271.1:0-44121 GCA_035308605.1 Bryobacteraceae bacterium | reverse complement strand
ATGCCGGCCTGGGCGCAGTTCTTGATCATCGTCTGCAACTGTTCGATATCGCGATCGCGCTCCGGGCTTTGCGCGAGCATCACGGCGGGATGCTTCTCACGATCGATGTGGCTGGATTCGAGAAACGGAGGCGCGATGCAGTCGACCGCAATGCCGTTCTTGTCGGCGAGGTCGCGCATGCGCGACAATTCCTCGACGGTCGCATAAAGGCGGCCATCAGCGATTTCGGGATAGCCGCAAATATTGCGGACGCCGTAGCGCGCGAAATATTTAAGATGGGTTTCGTTGGTCGGCGCACTCTGGCAGCCGAGCTTCATCATCGCGGGCTTGGAGGGTGCGGCGGAGGCGGGAACGGACGCCAGGCTCGCAGCGGCGGCCGCGCCGGAATAAGTCACGAATCGTCTGCGGTTCATTTCGCAAATCTCCTCTGCAAAAACCACCGCTAAACAGTTTATAGAGAATTAGCGAGCTGCGTGGGGCTCGACGTCCGGACCAATCAGCGCAAGCGCGGCAAATCCGGTGGCGGCGTCGCGCATGAAACGGATTTGCATGGACCCGTCTTCGAAATGTTTGTTCATCGAATCCGCGGCCCAGGAGCCGGATTCGGCATCCTGATGCGACTTCAGCCATCGGAGCGCTCGCGCCAGTCTCGCGTCCGTGGGTGAAACACCGGCTTGTTCGATCGCGAACGCCGCCAGTGCCGTCGCGTAGGCGTTGCTTCCCGTGGATGGAGGCGCCGAGGGCCGGTTTTTCCATGGGCCGAGAGACGCGATGGTCCAGCCTCCGTCTGCTTCCTGCTTGCTCCAGATTTCGTCGAGCAACGACTGGCGGGAGGATGACGGGAGGACATCGGGCAGTTTTGCAGAGGCCCACAAGAGCATCAGGCGATTGTGGAGCGGCTGATGGCTCCGCTCCCTTTCGAAATACGACTCGAGCGCGGCGATTCGCTCGCGGATCTCGGGACGATTTCGATACTCCGGGGGAGTGGAACCAGCGGCCACGGCCGCGAGGGCGGCGCCGTAAAAAGGAGAATCCGGAGTTTCCCAGGGATCCAGATTCAGACTGAACCATGCCCATGCGCCCTGGTTCTTTCCTTCGCGGATCTGGAGCGACCACATGCGATCCAACGCACGATTCGCGTCCGGGCTGCCGGGATGTTCCAGGGTCAGGAATAGCGCGGCGAAGATAGCTTCGACGCCCAGCGCCTGCGACGCGACGGGCTCCTTCGAAAACGCGGCGAGCAAAGCCGTGGGATCGTGTACGTCGACGCGGGCTCGCAGGCTGTCGAGCAGCGTGGTCTCAAACGAGGTCCGGCCGTCTTCTCCAAGTGCGCGCCGCAAGGCGGGGCGGGCCAGCAGATAGGTCAACTGAGTGTGACAGGATATGCACACGCCTCCGGAAGCGGCGGCCGGCTTCCAGGCGATCCACTCGCGCTGTCTTGAATCGAGATACTGCGCGGCGCGCTGGGCATTCCAATCCGCACAGAAACCGGGGAGCGCGGCGATGACCAACGCCAGAACATTCCGCATCATGGTTCCATTATGAGCGTGCATCACTCGTCCCGCAGCGCGGTGGTAGGAGCCAGGCCGGCGGCTCGTCGTGCTGGAATCCAACAGGCGGCGGTGGCGATGACGAAGAAGAACACAATCATGGCTCCGAACGTTGCCGGATCGGTCGGCTTGATGCCGACCAGCATGCTGGTCATGGCGCGCGTTAATCCGAGGGCAGCCAGCACTCCCAGGGCAATTCCGGTTGCGCTCAATCGCAGGCCATGGCCGACGATTAATTGGAAAATGCTGCGCGGCGCGGCTCCCAGGGCCATTCGCGCGCCAATTTCGGCCGTCCGCTGGCGAACCAGGGTCGAGAGGACGCCGTAAAGTCCTACCGTCGCAAGCAGCGCGGCAATGCAAGCGAAGGTGGCGATCAGTAATAGCGAGAATCGCGTTCCACCCTGCGCGCGAATCACCAGGGCGTCGAGCGGCTGTACCTGAGTGACACCCAGTTGAGAGCCCAGCTTGGCGATCTCGGCCCGCACCAGGGCCGCGTAGCGCGCCGGATCACCGGCGGTGCGGATCTCCCAACGTCCCATGTTTCCGTGCTGCAGGAAACCGTCGGTGAAATAAATCTGTTCGCGTCCGGGATCGACCAATGAGGTGGTGAGCTGATGGTTGACGACGCCGATAATCTCGACCCATTCCGGCTCCGGCGTGCGAATGCGGATGAGCAAGCGCTTTCCGACGGCCGACTGATTCGGGAACGCCTTGGCCGCCAAGAGCTGATCGATGACGGCGACGTTGCGCTTGGGGTCGTTATCCGCTTCCGTAAATGTGCGCCCGTCGAGCAGCGGCGTTTGAAGCGTTTCAAAAAAGCCAGGTAGAACGATCTGCGAATCCACTGCCTGATACTTACTCGGATCGGCCAGGGCATGTTCTTTCCCCCAGCGGATCGGGCTGAATCCTCCGCCCAGCGGGACCAGATTGGACGCGGTTACGCTCTCGACGCCCGGAATCGAACTCAGCCGCCGCTGCAAATCGCGCACGGATGCCGCGCGCTGTTCGGGAGAGGCGAGTCGCTGGTTGTTGAGAATCTGAAGCGTCAGCAGTCCATGCGACTCATATCCCAGCTTGACGTGTTGCAGTTCAAGAAAGCTGCGGAACATCAGGCCCGATCCGATCAGCAGCACGAAACAGAGGGCGACCTCGACAACGACGACCGCGCCTCGTGGACCCGACGAGCCAAGGCCTGCCGTCCGGCTGCTGCCGCGCAGAACATTCATCACATCGGGGCGGGACGCGCGCAACGCCGGCACGACTCCGAATACGGCCGCCGCCAATACGCCGGCGAGAACTGTGAAACCGAGCACGTACGGATCGAGGGTAATCGAATCGATGCGCGGCAGGTCGGCGGGACCGATGGCAATCAGTTCCAGGATCCCGAATTTTGCCAGAATGACGCCGAGAATCGTCCCCAGGGCGGATAACAGCAGGGCTTCGGCGAGCATCTGACGGACGAGCCGCGAGCGGCTCCCACCCAAGGCGGCGCGCACGGCCAGTTCGCGTTCGCGCAGAGAAGCCTTCACCAGGATCAGGTTCGCGACGTTGGCGCAGGCGATCAACAGTAGAAAGATCACCGCGCCCATCAGGGCGAGAATTGCCGGACGCACTTCCGCCACTAAGTACTTATGCATCGACTCAAGGCGGTAATGAAAGCCGCCGGTGCCGTAGATGGGGAAATTTCTGCGAATCTCGTCCGCCACCAGGTTCACTTCTTCCTGAGCCCGGTCGAGACTAACGCTGGCGCGCAAGCGGCCGACCGGCCGCAAGAAGAACGTATTTCGATTGCGGTTATCGTAACCGCGCCGCAGCGCGATGAAAATGTCCGGATGCGGCTCCATGTTCGCAGCGGGCCGGAATAGCAGTTGGAAATCCGGAGCCAGCACGCCGACGATCTGCGCGCGGTTGACGCCGAGGTTCAATATTTCGTGACCGACAACGTTGGCGTTCGATCCGTAACGCCGCTGCCAGTATTGGTTGCTGATAATGGCCATAATCGGCAGCGCCGGCGTAGCGCCCGCAACCGCGCCAACGGGACCGGCGGCGGGATCGGGCGGCGGCTGCGGCTGGCCGTCGTCCGGCTGGAAATCCCGACCCACGGCGATCCTCGCGCCAATCAGGCTGAAGAAATTGGTGGTGACGTTGGCGCCGCTTACCTGCTCGAGCGTCCCATCCTCGCGCGGCGTGCTGAATCGAAAGGTTGTGCCGACGGCGCCGATGTCCTCGAACATTTTCCTGGCGCCGTCGTGCAGGTCCATGTAGTTTTCATTCGACACGGGCGTGTCTACGACGTTGCGGGTGCGCATGTCGGAACAAATCAGGACCAGGCGATCGGGATCCTGGTAGGGAAGCGGCCGCAGCAGGACGGCGTTGGCGACGCTGAAAATCGCCGTGCTCGCGCCGACGCCGAGCGCGATGGTCACTGTCGCCGTGATCAGGAAAACAGGACTCTTGCGCAGCGTCCGGGCCGCGTAGACGAAGTCTTTTCCCAGCATGCGATTGTAGACGGTCGAATCGCGGAAAAGTTACGTTTGCTAACGCGTCGAGTAAAGAAGGTAAAATCATGCGGCAGATTCGCAACGGGCCGGCGCGGGATGCCGTCGGGCGTTATAGCATGACGAATCGTAGGAACGCTTTTTTGAATCGGCGCAGCACGCTGGCAGTCCTCGGAGGCGGAGCGGTGGCAGGATGGGCCGCGCAGCAAAACCTGAGAGCCGCTAGCACCTGCCTTACGCTGGCCGCGCCTCAAACGGAAGGCCCGTATTGGGTGGAAGAGAATCTGAACCGGTCCGATATCCGGTCCGATCCATCCACGGGGACAGTTTATCCTGGCGTGCTTCTGAACCTGGCGATCGCGCTTCAGGAGGTTTCCACGTGCACACCGCTGGCGGGGGCGCGCGTGGATATCTGGCATTGCAGCGCGTCGGGCACATATTCCGATGAAGCTGTCCAGAACACCACGGGCAAGAAGTTTCTGCGCGGATATCAGGTCAGCGACGACAACGGCAACGTGAATTTCACTACCATTTATCCGGGCTGGTATAGCGGGCGGACGGTTCACATCCACGTTCGCGTGAGGACGTATTCAGGCTCGACGGTGCTTGGCGAATTCACGGCGCAGTTCTTCTTCGACGACTCGATCACGGATCAGGTCTTCGCGCAGTCGCCGTACAATACTCGCGGCACGCGCGATACCAGAAATGCTAACGATATGGTCCTGACGGGCACCAGCGGAGGCGCGGTGCTGTATCTAAGCCTGACGCAGACGGCGACGGGATATGCAGCGGCAGTCTCGATCGGGGTCAATTTACAGACGGCGGCGGTCACGAAACCGGTCATTTCGGCGGGCGGAGTGGTGAGCGCGGCAAGCTTTCAGGCGGGCATCGCGCCGGGAGCGTGGACGTCGATCTTCGGGCAGAATCTGGCGGCGACGACGCTGAGCCTGATGGCGGCGGATCTGGTTAACAGCACGATGCCGACGTCGCTGGGCGGGGTCAGCGTGTCGATTGATGGGAAACCGGCGTTTGTCGACTATGTGAGCCCGACGCTGATCAACGTGCAGGCGCCGGCGGACGGGAACACGGGATCGGTGGCGGTGACGGTGACCAACGCCTCCGGGACATCGGACGCGGCGACCGCAACGCTGGCGGCGATGCAGCCGGCGTTCTTTGCTTCAAACGGCTATGTCGCGGCGGTCTCGTCGAGCGGGGAGGTGATCAGCCCATCCACTCCGGCGAAGGTTGGCGACCAGATTTCGCTGTATGGAAATGGCTTTGGAGCGACGAGCCCTTCGGTGGCGCCGGGACTGGTTCTGGAGACGGCGGCCGCGCTGACGAATTCGGTGGTCATAACGATCGGCGGCGTGCAGGTGGTGACGTCGTTCGCAGGATTATCGTCGACTGGGTTGTATCAGTTGAATGTGATCGTGCCCAATTTGGCGGATGGGGATCATGCGGTGTTGGCGATGATCGGCGGGTTGCAGACGCAGTCGGGAGTTTTGTTGCGTGTGAAGAATTGACGGGCAGATCCACGGCATGCTTTTTTGAGACGCGCCGAGCCAGCTCCGCTGGACTTGGTGAAAAACGTCAAGACCCGCTTACTGGCGTGCGCGGTTCGGTGCTGAACCCGACAACGTCGACATGAGCCGCGAGCGACAACGGGCTAATGCGCTCGACCAGGCAAAGCCTGGACCGTCGTGTTGGTTAGCGCGCCGCCGGAGAATTCGGTTTTGTCTCCGGGTTTCTTTCCGGGAGCGGGAAGAAGGCGAGCGGCCAGAGGCTTGTTCCATTTGTACGCGAGCCACGCGACGTCGCCCAAGATTCGGGAGATTTGTTCTTCGGTGACGTCGCCGGGTAACGGGACTGTGTCGACGCCGCCGGCGCACACGGCGGAGAAGGCCAGGATCGAGTCGAGATTGTAGGTGCCTTCCGACCAGCGGCGAGCCAGAACGGTGTCTTCCATCACGGGAATCATCAATCCGGAATAGCCAGTGCGCTTCACCGATGTGGATTGCACGGCGCGCGTGATGATGCCGGAAGCGGTCAGAGTGCCGCTCACTCCGAAGGGGCCGCCGGTGAAGGCTTCGATCGCGCCGCCGATGGACTTATCGCCCAGCGGCGCTGGCGTCGCGTCGATGCCTTCATAAGTCCAGCCGTTTTTCGCTGCGATCTGCGTGGCGACGGTCTCGACGTCCTTGGTGTATTTCTGAAGCGCTTCGGAAAGGTGCTGTTCGGCTTCACGAGGGTCATGGTATTTGGCAAAAATCTCGCCGACCAGGCTCGCGCCTTCCATGGCGATGGCGAAGGCGTGACCCTTGCCGACATGATAGGAGCCGGGATAATAGGGGCCGTAGGGCTTCATCATCGCGATGGCGCCGAAATTGAAATTGCCGTCGCCGTGCGGGCTGCGTTCCGACACCGCCTTGATCAGTTTCGCGGCCTGCTTCACGGCGCGCCAGTGAATGCCCTGATCGTCAGCGATCACCAGATTCGCATTGACGGGGATTCCGGCCAGAACGTCGGCGAGGAGCGCCACGGGGGTATCATCGTCGTTATCGTGAAGCATCGCGGCGCCGATATTGAAGCCGCTGTGGCCCTTCGCCGCGACCTCGCGCATTTTGCGGATCAGCGTTACGGCCTCATCGCGCGGCATGCCTTTGGTGAATTGAGGGAAGGGCTGCGTCGTGATGCGTCCGCCGGCGCCTTCGAATCCGGCGGCGTTGAGAGCGTCCTTCGCGGTCGCGAGGAATTTCTGGGTCTCTTCGATCTTAGCCGTGTAGTTGTTCTGGTCGACTTCGATGAACGCGGTTACGGCGCGGATTCTGGGCCGATTGTCGGCGGCAAAACCTAATCCAGCAAGACCCAGACCGGCGAGGCACACCCCGAGCAGGAGTCTTCGCATAAATCCCCCCTCAAAAGCTCAGTTTAACTTGTGACGACGCGCGGGGCAGCGTTGGATTGCAGTTTCAGAGCTTCGTCGATCAGGAACAGGTCGGTCAACAGAGCGCGCAGGTGGATGGACGCGTTCAGGTTATCGATCAACTGGGAGCTGATCGATGGCTGCGCGAGAACCACCTCGATCGCGGCCAGCGAGTCGTTTGCATCGCGGTCGACTACCGCTATGAATTTGTCGTATCGCTGAGGCTGATCGAGGCACATTTCCTTGATGGCCGCAGCATAGGCGCCGGCCATACCGGTGAGCGCTTCTACCGCGCGATTCAGATAGGTACGGACTTGCGACCCTGTGTTGCCATGGTCGGCCGGCAACCCCTGGGCGGCGTAAGCCAGCATGAACTCGTAACACTCTTCTATAGCGTTACAGCGATCCGAGATGTCATTCGGCATCTTCTACTTAGTCTCCGGCGCCCAACGCGTCGGATCGTGATGCTCCAGATACTCTGAACGGTCCAGCGTGCCGAACACCATCGACTTCGTGATCACGAGCTTTTCGGGCCGTAGCGCGAAGTACACGTGAATCATGATCAGGGCGATCAGACCGACGCCGGCGGCGCCGTGCAGCACGTACATCAGACCCCAGGTCATGTCGCCGAACAGGTAAGGATTCCGGGGGAAGATGTTGGTGCGCACGCGGAACAGCATAAAGAAGCCGGTAAGGGTGACGGAAAGCCCCGCAAATACGATGGCCAGATGATACATCTTGTTTTCCATCGGATACTTCCCGGCCCGTCTTGGCGCCGGAGCGTACTTGCCGAACGCGCGCATCAGCCTTCTCTTCGAGTCTTCGATATCGGTGGCATCCGGCCAGATGGCCCAGAAGTCCATGCCGAAGATCGCGTGGAAGATGTGGAAGATAATCGATGCGGTCAGCACTAGCCCGGCGAACCAGTGGTAGCCGACCCAATCGAACTTGTAGCCGACCTTTGGCAGGAACGCCGTGAAGAGCAGGGTGAACATCGACGCCGCCATCACCCAGTGAAACGCGCGCGCGGCTAGCGAATGCCGGGCGACCTTCGCCGGATAGCGCGCGGCCGCGTCCGCGGGCGTGTGATCCGCGAACTCGTCAGCCCCGGCGAAGTACCGCAGCCAGACCGCATGGCAGATAAAGAAGACAAGTCCGCCGATGGCCGAGACCCAGATCAGAAAAAACGCGATGTGAATCGGGACGTCTTGCCCCCACGGACTTTTCGCCCACTCAATCAGGCCCACTTTGCCTCCTCAACTCCACGGATGGAGCGCTTCACCAGATTGCGCATCAGCGGAACTTTGTATCCGTTGTGCTGCAACGGCTGCGCGCCCTGGATGGCCAGTTCACCCGCCATCTTGGCGGTTTCTTCATTGCGCGGCTTTCCTTTGACCGCCTCTTCCACGGCCTTCAGGCGCACGGGATGCGCGGCCACGCCGTTCACGGCGATACGGATGCGATCGACGTTGCCGCCGGTGTAAACCGCCGCCGAAGCGATGTTGACCAGCGGGAAATCCCACACTGGACGATCGCGGACCTTTTCGAAGTAGAATTGCGCGCCGGCCCAGGTTGCCGGAATGCGGATGGCCGTCAGCAGGTCGCCCGGCTGAAGGATGTTCATGCGGGTGATCTCAAGTGCGGGCCCGATGAAATAATCTTCCGCGTTCACGACGCGCTCGCCCTTCACGTTGCGGATCACCATCTGCGCGTCCAACGCGATGAGAGCTGGCGCAGTGTCGGATGGATTCACGGCGACGCAGCGATTGGCGTCGAAGATCGCGTGCTCGCGATTGATGGCCGTCGGCGTATCGGCGAAGCAGATGTTTCCGCCCGCGCGATAGCACTTCCAGCCGCTGCGATAGTACCAGCAGCGGGCGTCCTGCGACACGTTTCCGCCGATGGTTCCCTGATTGCGAATCTGCGGCGACGCGGCGGCTTCCGCGCCGGTCGACAGAATGCTGAACTTTTCTTTGATCGTCGGATCTTTCACCACTTCGGTCAAAGTGGTCATCGCGCCGATCTCGACGCCGCCGTTGAGCGGGCGCACGCCTTTCAGCTCCTTGATCATGCAGAGATCGACCACGACCTTGGGCCGCTTGATGCGATCCTTCAACCAATCGAAGGTATCCAGCCCGCCCGCGAACACCCACGCGTCCGAACCGTGCCGGTCGAGCAACGCGAGGGCGTCTTCAATCGTGGCCGGTTGGAACAGTTCAAATGCCGGCATTACGTCGCGAATCACAGCCATTTTGCGTTCTCCTTATGAATTTCCTAAATGTGGGCCCGCAGCGGGTCCTGCATGGGTCTGCCGGCTTCGAGAGAAGCCAAAATCGTGTCGGACAGCACCGGAGCGCGACGGAAAATCTCGTCTCCAATGGCGTCGGAAAGAGCATTGAGAATCGCGGCGCATCCGCCGCCCACCGGAGGCTCGCCGATACCGCGCGCGCCGACCGGCGTTTCAGGATCCGGAATATCCAGCGCCGCCCACTCAAAATTCACCGGAGCGTCGAGGATGGTCGGAGGCTTGTTGTGATGGAACCGCTTGGCCAGCGGCAGACCGTAGTGCTGGTCGTAAACCCACTTCTGCCCCAGCGTGTGCCCGATCCCCAGCATCGACCGGCCGAGAATCTGGCCGCCCAAAGCCCTGGGATGGATCACGGTGCCGACGTCGGCGACGGCAAGGAAATCGGTGATGAAGTATTTGCCGGTTTCGAGATCGACTTCCACTTCCGCGAAGCTGGCGACGTAGGAGTGGGTATTGCCGTCGTGCGGATACTTGTCGCGGGCGGCCACTAACAATCCCTGGCCGGCCAGCGCCTGCATCGACGCCTTGGTGAACTTATTGACGTCCTCCGGCGGTTCGTGACCGTCGTAGGCGCCACCGAGCTGGATCGCTTTCTGGGCCGCCTGCGCGAGAGTCATGCCCGCGCCGCCGCCTTTGCGGAACACCCGCTCATTCGCGACTTCGTAATCGCTCGGATTACCGCCCAGGCTCTTGGCGGCGATTTCCTGAAGCTTCAGCTTGCCGGCTTCCGCGACGGCATACGCCGCGCGCGTCATCGCGTGAGTGGTCTGGCTGCCGCCCGAGGCGCAGGTCCAGGGTAGATGCTTGGCCGTGTTGCCCCAGCAGATGTCGACTTTGTCCCACGGCACGCCGAGCATTTCGGCCGCAACGCGATGCACATCGTGCACCGACTCGGTTCCGAGATTTCCGATTCCCGACTGGAAGCAAAGCATGCCGTCCGGCTTCAGCAGGAACAGGCCGTCGAAACCGACCGAGCCGCCGACATATGCGCTGACGGCGACGCCGGTCCCGCGAACCTTGGAACCTATTTTCTTTGGATTGCGGGAAACGCGCTGGGCCCACTTGAACTGCTCAGAGCCCTTGTCCAGCGCCTCTTTGACGAACGCGCTGGTGGCGTAAGCTCGCTTCCCGTTGGGAAGGGCCGGTCCGAATTGCGCCTTGCCTTCGGGAGCGTTGATCCGGCGGATGGCCACCTGATCGACGCCCAGTTTCCGCGCCGCCTTGGCGAGAATCGGTTCGATGATGGTGACACCCTGCATTCCGCCCGGAGCGCTCTGCGATACGCGCGGGACGGTATTGGTGAGAACCGCGAGTCCGCGCCAGCGCATGGCCTCCGGTTGATACAGCAGCGACACGATGCGTCCGGACGACGCGGCATCGCCGTTCTGATCGTACGGCCCGTTGTCCTGAATCACGAACATGTCGAGCGCCAGGATCTTGCCCTCTTTCGAGAACCCGACCTTCATCCGGCCCATCAAACTGGGGCGGGCGCGTCCGATGTAATGCTCTTCTTCGCGCGTGATGCGCATCATCACGGGCGCGCCGGTTTTCTTGGCGAGGATGCACGGGATGATTAACGACAGAGCGCCGGTGATCTTGCTGCCGAATCCGCCGCCGGTATATTCGCTGATGAAGACGACCTTACTGGTGTCCGGCAGCCCTTTTTCGTCGAGCAGGCCCAACCAGCGCGCGATCGCGGGCGCGGTCTGCGCGGTGCTCTGCGAACCGGTGTGAACGAAAACTTTCCCGTTCAACCAGTACGCCATCGCGGTGCGGGTTTCCAGACATTGATGGCTGGTATCCGGCGTCACGAAAGTTTCGTCGAGCACCAGCGCGGCGTTTTTGAATCCGCCGTCCACGTCGCCATATGACCAGTGCGAGAACGGCGAATCGTCCGGCAGGGCGCCCATGGGCAACTTGCCTTGCTTCGCGTCCTCGAAATCCGCTTCGGTCCACTTCAGTTCACGAACGTCGGCCGGTCCAAAGCCGCCACCACCGCCGCGGCCTCCCTTGGCCTGCTTGTCGGCGTCCGGGGCGGCGACGGGCCGCATCCAGACGTTTCCGTCGACGCGCGCGTTCGGACCACCGGGGCGAAGGCTGACCAGAGGATCGACGACGAAGGGCAGACGCTCGTAGTCGATTTTGATTTTTTCGATTGCCTCAGTCGCGGTCAGTTCGTCGACGGCGGCGACGGCGAGAATCGGCTCGCCTTCATACAGCGGTTCCATCGTCAGACCGCGCTCGGCGCGCTTGTTGGCACGGATCACGGTGCCGTTGTCGGTGATGCTGTCGGCGGGAGCCGGCATATCGTCCTGCGTGATGATCGCCTTCACGCCCGGCATCGCCAGCGCTTCCTTCATGTCGATGCCGCGGATCCGCGCGTGCGGAACCGTGCTGAGCAGCAGCTTGCAGAACAGCATGCCCTCGGCGCGATAATCCTCGGCGTACTTGGACTGGCCCGTGACTTTCGCAATCAGATCGGGCGTTACGTAATTCTTGCCGACCAGCTTGTGCTCGCCCGTGGTGATCTTGTTAGGCATTGCTTCCACCTCTCATGATTTCCGCGCCGCGCATCAGCGCGTTCAAAATCTTGTTGTAATCCTGGCAGCGGCACAGGTTGCCCGAAACGCCGTGCGCCATTTCCTGGCGCGTGGGATTCGGATTGGTCTTCAGGAACCCGGCTGCGGCCATCAGGAATCCGGACATACAGAAAGCGCACTGGAATCCCTGTTCGTCGAGCACGCCTTGCTGCACCGCGTGCAGTTTCCCATTCGCGCTGGCCAGGCCTTCGATCGTGACGATCTTTTTGCCGCGGAGCGTGTTGGTCAGCATCGAGCAGGAGTAGTGCGGGACGTCGTCGACCAGCACCGTGCAGGCGCCGCATTCCGAGCGATCGCACCCGAGCTTGGTACCGGTCAGGCCCAGCTTGTAACGGATGGTCATGGCCAGCGTTTCCTGCTTCATCACGTCGACGCGCCGGTCCTGCCCGTTCACGTTCAAAGTAATAAGGCGTTCGACCGAGCCCGCGGCGGATTGCTGTGCCCGCACGACGGAGGTGCGGAACAGATACCCGGCCGAGGATACCGCGCCCGTGGCGATGACTCCTTTAATAATGTCTCGTCTGGAGACCCCTTTCGGTGTTTCCGCCGTACTCTTCATATCTGCGCCGTTCATGTCTGCCCCATTCATGTCTGCCATTTTAAGATCACCTCATGTCAAGTTGCAGCCAGATCCTGGTCCCTTTTTGAATCCCCAGTGCGGATCTGTTGGACCGCCAAGTATTATATGCCGTTCCGAGGGCCGTGTCGAGCGCCCCCGGGAAAGCTGATTCCCAGCCGGGCGAACCGTCCGGTTTGGCGCCAAGAAAGCGTTTATTTCCCATTCGTAACAATCGATTCCTCAACTGTAATCGCCCAGTTGACGTTGCTTGAGTCTATTACAAGATAGAACAAACGAGGATCTTCCGTCACATAGGTCATGTCGTGCCCGACACCGGAGTAATCGACAGCAGCGATTAAGGGCCGTCCGCTGATGGCGCTGTGGACATCAACTTTGAACCGCCCGGCGCCCGGCGAACTCTCCTGTGTGGTCTCCCATTTGATGCGCCATTCCGCGTTTCCCATCTCGAATGAGTCAGTTTGCTGGTTCCCGTGCCCGGTCCAGGCGGCGATGGGATGCCATACCACAATGGGCTTCGGATCGGGCTTCCGCGCGGAGTGGCAGGCGATGTTTGCCAGCGCGGCTACGATCAACAACGTCTTCAGGGCCGGCATGCTCGGAGAAATTCTACGATATCACGGCCGCGCGCGAGACCAACCCGATATGTCTCTTAATAATTACAATGTTATGTAAAGCATACCCGTATCCAACCGATCCCGGCTGTATCGAACCGGACGCATGCACTAGACTTTATGTGATGCGCGCCGCTTTTATCGCCATGTCTCTTATCGCAAGCCAGCTCACTGCCGCGGATTTGGTGGTCGATCATGTCACGGTCGCCGGCAAGGATGTCGCCGGGTTGTCGAAGTTGTTCACCGCCATCGGCATTCCTGTTGAATACGGGGGGAAGCATACGAACGGGATGACGGAGATGGCGCTTTCGAGCTTTCCGGACGGATCCTACATCGAGCTGATCGCGCCGCAACCGGGCGCCGATATCAGCGGACATTACTGGGAACCTTTCATGGCCAGGCAAGGCGGTGCGTGTGCGTGGGCCGTCCGCACGATGGACATGGCCGCCGACCTGCGCCGTCTGCAAGCAGCCGGGATTTCGGCGCACGCCCAGAAGAGCGGCCGCAAGCGCGCCGATGGGATGGAGATCAAGTGGGAGACGGCGAACGTGGGTCCTGGCGCGCAGGGGTCGTTCTTTCCCTTTCTGATCGCCGATGAAACGCCGCGGGAACGGCGGGCGTATCCGCAGGGGAAGCCGACGACGGCGAAAATTTCGGGAGTGAAATTTGTCGTGGTTGCGGTGCGCGATCTTCCCGGCGCCATCGCGAAGTATCGCGCAGCGTTTGGGCTGGGGGAACCGCGGCATGACAAAGACGCGACGCTGGGCGCTCAGCTCGCTTGGTTTCCAGGGACGCCGGTAATCCTGGCGGCTCCGGCTGGAGATCACGGGTGGATGGCGGAGCGTTTAAAACAATTCGGAGAGGCGCCGTGCGCGTTTGTTCTGGGTTCTTCGGAATCGTGGAAAGAGACCGCGGGTAAGGCGAAGTGGTTTTCGCGCGAGATCACCTGGCTCGATCCAGCGCGCCTCGAGGGCGCACGGATCGGAATCAGTTCGAACGCGCCTTAACGTCGATCATCAGAGTCTCGCCTTCGTGCACGGTGATCTCCTGGCCGCCTTCTTCCGGCGGCTGGCCCTCCAGTTCCGCCGCCACGATCCGATATTTCCCTGGCGCCAGGTTCGAAAATTTGAATTGCCCGCCCGGATCGGTCGACATCGACCGGATGTTCGGAAACGGGAAGGACTCATCGATCTCCTGCGCAAAGATCAACTGCCCCGGCGGTCCCGTGCCGCCGATGGTTGCCGTATTTGTGCTGACAATCAGTTTGAGAGGCCCCGCCGTTCCCCCGGTCAGATCGACCAGACCATTCGTCAGCTCGGTCGTTCCCATCCATGCCGACTTCAAAAACCCGTTGGGAGAAAGCACACGCAGCCTCCACAGCCCGGGCAAAACCGACTCCAGAACGAAGCTGCCGTCGTCCTTGACCTGAACGCCCGCCCCAGGAAAGCCGATCTGGTATTCGGGATTCAATTGGATGGTGGGGCTCGGGCGCGATGGCGGAGCGTTGGGGCTGCTGTTGACGGGAGGAGGTCCTTCAAACTGAACCGTGCCTTCGATGTTCATTCCCGGGCGCAGGTTCAGCACCATTTCGACGGGTTGATCTTTCACGTCGATTTTCTGCATCCCGCCGACGCGTCCCGCGGGCTCGCCATTCGTGAAGGCGATCAACAGATACGATCCCGGAAAGACCTGCGGAAAATCGAACGTTCCCTTCTCCCGGTCGATCACCGAATTGGTAAGGACCGAGCGCGGTATCCTTTCATCGGCGGGCACCATTTGCACCATCAGATTCGGCCGATCGCGCAGGTCGACACCTGGCCCGAACGTTCCGTGAACCTGAGTCACCGGGGACGGCCGCATGCGAAACTCGATCCCGGCCTTCTCGCTCCCCGGAAGCAGTTCGACCGCTTCCGCCGATTTCACATCGCTGGTTGCCGGATAGTATTGGGTCTGATAAGCCGCCGCTGGCGGCAACTCGGGCGCCGCGGAAAATGGGCGCGCCTGGAATGCGGGCTGCCGGCAGATCGCAGACACCTGATATTTCCCGGGCGAAATCCCAAACAGGCGGAACGTGCCGTCCTCGACGGATACCGGTCCGCCAAACTGCGAGTAAGGGGTTTTCGGCGGTGTGGCCATCACCGAGCAACCGCTTAAAGGATCGCCATCTTCATCCACCACGTGCCCCGACACGGACGCGCCCGGGATCAATGTCAAATCAACCGGACCGGCCTTCTCGCCGGCCTTGATCTCGATCGTCTTGCGGGCCGGCCCATTCCGGTCCATCGGATAGTTCCGGTGCTGGACTGTCAGTTGATACTGACCCGCCACCACATTCGTCATGGAAAAAGACCCGGTAATGTCTGTAATCGCGGATTGCGGTCCGCTGTTCTGCGGACGGGGGCCCATACCGCGCGGGTTCAGCGACACGTTTGCTTTTGCGACCGGCTGATGCGATATCGCATCCAGCACGACTCCGCTGACGCTGCCGGTCTGATCCTGAGCAAGGCCCATTGCGGCACTCAGCAAAAAAACACGGATTCTCACTGCAAGTCGCCTCATTGCAAGTCGCCTCATTGCAGGGCCTGGCGCGCCCGGTCCATCGGAATCAGCTTGGGGCGAACCTGGACCGTCGCCCGTTCCCCCACTTCGATCTCCGTTCCCAGCGCATCGAGCTGATCCGCTGCTTCCGGACTCAGGAAACTCGCGGCGGCCATTTTCTCGAGCGCGAAGACTTTATATTTCCCCGGCGCGATGCCTTCCAGCTTGAACTTTCCGTTTCCGTCGGACGGGGTCGCGCGATAAAAGCGGGTCAGGTTGTGAAATGCTCCGAACGGCGCGAGCAGAATGCCTGCCCGGGTCGAGTCCGCGCCCGCTGCATCGACCTCGCCCTCGATTCTCCCGCTGTTCATGCTGATCACAATGTTGAGGGTGGCGTCGGTCTTGGGGCCGACCTCGAAGGGCGTGAACCGGACATCTTTATCGCCCAGCATCGCGGATTTCAGAAATGCGCCGCGCGGAAGCTGGGTGACATTCATGCCCCACTCTCCTTCGGAGAGCGACGGAATGGTGAAGCGCCCGTCGGCTCCGACATGCGCCGAAGCATTACGGCGCGGGGGATTGCCGAGGCCCATAAAGACGTTGAAACTGCTTGCGGGCGGTCCGCCCGGCCCCTCCACACGGAGCTGGCCCTTCAGATCCGTCGCGGGCATGAGGTTGAGAATGATGTCGCCCATGCCCTGACGAATGTCCACCGCCTGCGATACCGAATACAGCCGGCCATCGACGTGGTCTTCCGCCTCCAGGCGATAGCGCCCTTCCGGTATTGCGCCAATCTCAAACTGCCGATCGGGCCCCGAAACGCCGATTCCCTGCCGCCCAAACGGACCGGGTTCAGCCGACATAATCGTGAGGTTGCCGCCCCCCATTCCGCGCCCGATGCGCGGCTTCCCGTTTCCCGGAGGTCCCGGTTGTTCCGGCTCGACGCGGTCCGGGAGCCCAGTGAGTCGCCCGCGAACACGCACCAGGGCTTCCGCGGCCACATGGAAATCGATTCCGGTCAAGCTCTCGCCGCCGCGAACGGTCAGCGGCGCTGCGTTCTTCAATTCCCGGGCCCCGCCGTAGAACTGACGCAGGGCGAATTGGTAAGAACCGGCCGGCGATCTCGGCATGACGGTGACGACGGCGTAGTACTGCCCCGGATCGACATTGGTGATCCGATACTCGCCACGGTCGTTGGTGCCCGCGCTCCGGTAGTTCCCCAGGATGCGCTCTCCCAGACTGCGCACGGGGCGCTGCAACATCACTTGTTCGTGGACCATGGGTTCGCCATCGGCATCCAAAACCCGGCCCGCAACCGAACCGGAATGAATGAATCGCAGCGTGATTCCATCGCGCGTCTGGCCGTCGGCGAGTTCCAGGAATTCACCAAGCTCCCGCGAGCTGTTGGCTCCGTAGCCGGCCGTCCCGATGCCCGTCTTCACGGCTCGCAGGTCATACTTGCCCGCCGGCAGCCCTTCAAACCGGAAGCGGCCGGATCCGTCGGTCCTCGCCCTGGCCCAGGCTTTGGGCGTTCCCTGCCATGTCAGAGTGACCACGGCTTTCCGCACGGCATCGCCGCTTGACGATTCGATGACGACGCCCGAAACTACTCCTGTCCCGGCCGGCTGAGCGAAGGCGGCCGAGAGGGTTGTCACAAGCACCATTGCCAGGAGTGCTCGCCGCATTGTCTGTTGAGACGCTTCCCTGGGGGTCGAAGGTTTCCTGGTTAGTCGGCCGCACATTGCTTTGACGATTCGCCAAAGCGGACCAGGGCTGAGGGATTGATAATAAAGGGCTGGGACGAGGCGGCTGCGGATCATCCCGCACTTTTAGACTCGAATTTCGGGGAATTGCATCGATAAGTAACCAGGGATAATTCCGTGGTGTCGCTATTCAAAACCGCAACGGAAATGGACCGGCTGCAGGAATTGCACCGGGTTGCCATTGAGTGCCTGGGGGGTGCCATGGGCGCGGCTCATCAATACGCCGTCCAGGCGGATCCCGGCGACCTGGAATTGTTCCGGAACCACCTGCTCGCCCTGCAGAAGATGGTCCAGATCACGGCGTCGGTGGAAGAGCTGAATACCGTTAAGGCTTCTTTTCGAGGGGAATTGCGGGACTATCAGCAACAGGTGCACGGGCGGATGGCGCGTTTGCGGGAAGAAGTGAAAGCCGCGGCAGCCGCGATGCAGAGTTTCGCGGAGGGTGTGATCGCCAGCGGCGCGGATCATGAACAGCAGCTCGAGCAGGAGTTGCAAACGCTGGCCACCGTTTCAAAGAGCAACGACCTGGCCAAGATCCGCGACGGTATCGACACGGCCACGGGCAGGATCGCCGGCAGCGTCGAGAAAATGCGGCGCAACAATCAACTGGTGATTACACAGTTGCAGGATGAGATCCGAATTCTGCACCAGGAGATCCAGGCGGAGCGGCGCGCCAAATCGACCGACCGGGCCTCGGGGGCATGGAACCGGGAGAAAATCTCGGATCGCATCGAGGAGTTGTTCCGCCAGGATGATCCGTTTTCGCTGCTGCTGATTCGAATTCGTAATCTGGAACAGTTGGAGCGGCAGAATTCCCGGAACGTTGTGGAAGGAACGCTCAAATCGGTCCTGATGCGGCTTCACGACCTGGCCGGCGGAGATTCCATGATCGGACGATGGAGTCCCGAGGAGTTTGCGGTCATTCTGCCAATCGCGTCTCCGGACGCCACCGCATTGTCGGGCGAAGTGACGCGGAAGCTGTCGGGAGATTACTCGGTGCAGGAAAACGGGCTCTCGCGCAGCGTCGCGCTCCAGGTGGCGACCTGTATCGTGGAGCGGCAGGGCGGCGTAGTTTCAGACAGTTTTATGCGACGGGTCGAACAGGTGAGTGCGGCGCTCGGCAAGAGTTAGAGGTTATTGCCGATCAATCGGAATCCGCTCGCTGGCGATCGCGGCCCGGCGATAGGCGGTGATATACTCGACAGCGATCATCACAGGAGGTCCTGGGCATGCGCCTGCTGGGTATATTTTTGGCCTCTGCGCTGGCCGCACTTGCGCAAGTCGATCCTGAGTACGTCATTCCGAAAGAGAATCCGAGCGCATCGCCGGAGGATCTGAAGGCCGGCGAGAAGCTTTTCCTGGGACAATGCGCCAGTTGCCACGGGCCGAAGGGTGAAGGCGGCAAGGGCGCGGTTCTGGGGCAGCCGCGTTTGCGGCACGCTCCGGATGATGCGGCGCTGTTCGTGGTGATCCGGGACGGGATCAAGGGCACGGACATGCCCGGCGGATACGCGTTGACCACCCACGAAACCTGGCAAGTGGCTGCTTATGTCCGGAGCCTGGGCCGGATGGCGCATGAGAATGTTCCAGGCGACGCTTCTCGCGGCCGCGAGATTTTTCGCGCTAAAGGCTGTGGCGGGTGCCATATCGTCTCGGGTGAAGGCGGAAGTCTGGGACCGGAACTGACGGAGATCGGAGCGAAGCGCAGTTCCAAGCATCTGCGCACCGTTCTGATGGATCCGGAAAAAGAACTGCCGGAAGGTTTCCTGATGGTGCGGCTGGTGACGGGCGATGGGCGGAATATCCGCGGCGTGCGCCTGAACGAGGACACTTTCACGATTCAGGTGCGGGATACGAGTGGGCATGTTTACTCGTTCGTGAAACCGGATCTGAAGGAACTTCATAAGGACGAAGGCAAGTCGCCGATGCCGAGTTTCAAGTCTTTGCCGGCGGGTGAAACCGATGATCTGGTGGCATATCTGGTCTCGTTGCGAGGGAAACCATGAAACTCTTTTTTGCGATCGCCGCGCTGCCGCTGGTTTTACCCGGACAGGTTTCCTACGAACGTATCCGCCAGGGCGATCCCAAGGACTGGCTGACCTATTCGGGAACCTATGACGCGCAAAGATTCTCGCGGCTGGACAAGATCAATGCGTCGAACGTCAAGCGGCTGCGGCCGCTGTGGGTGTACCAGATCAAGGCGAATGACTCCTTCGAGACTTCGCCGCTGATCGCGGACGGAATCATGTACGTCAGCGAGCCGGGCGGCAGTGTGACGGCGCTCGATACGGTCACGGGGCGGTCGTTATGGAAATACCGGCACGACGTCCCAAAAGGCGTGCGCGGATGCTGCAGTCCGGTGAATCGCGGCGTCGCGATCCTGGGGGACATGGTTTATGTCGGAACGTTCGACGCGCACCTGATCGCCCTCGATATTAAGTCGGGGATCGTCCGCTGGGATGCGGAAGTGGCGGATCCGAAGTTAGGGAATTCGATCACGGCGGCGCCGCTGGCACTGAAGGACAAGATTGTCGTAGGGATGGCGGGCGGCGAGTATGGAGTTCGCGGGTTCCTGGATGCGTATGACGCAAAGACGGGTAAGCGGGCGTGGCGCTTCTGGACCGTCCCGGCAAAAGGCGAGCCCGGATTCGAGACGTGGAGCGGCGACAGCGCGAAAACCGGCTCGGCGACGACGTGGGTGACCGGGGCTTACGATCCGGATCAGAACATCGTATTTTGGGGCACCGGGAATCCCGGACCTGACTGGAATGGCGATCATCGGCTGGGCGACAATCTGTACTCGGATTGTCTGCTGGCGCTGGATGGAGATACCGGAAAGCTGAAATGGTATTTCCAGTTCACCCCGCACGATCTGCATGACTGGGATTCGACCGAAGTACCGGTATTGGCGGAAGCCACGGTGCGCGGACAGAAACGCAAAGTAGTTTTGTTCGGGAATCGCAACGCGTTCTACTACGTTCTGGATCGCGAGAGCGGGAAGTTCCTGGCGGGGAAGGATTATGCCAAGCAGACATGGGCGAAGGGACTCGACGATTCGGGGCGTCCGATCCTGCTGCCCAATGCGGAGCCAACCGCCGAAGGGACGAAGGTCTATCCGGACGTCGGCGGCGGGACGAACTGGTTCAGCCCGTCCTTTAATCCGCAGACAAACCTGTTTTATGTATCGGCGCACGATGCCGGCGGATATTTCCTAAAGGGCGAAGCCGAGTACAAACCGGGCGCGCAGTTCAACGGGGGAGGATTGAAACCGATTCCGGGCGAAGATCACATCGGAGCGATCCGCGCGCTGAATCCGGCCACGGGCGATTTGAAGTGGGAATTTAAACTGCATTCGGGCTCCTGGGCGGGCGTCTTATCGACGGCGGGAAATCTCGTTTTCGGCAGCAGCAATGAAGGCGACTTCTATGCGCTGGATGCGACGGCAGGAAAGCTGCTTTGGCGCTTCCAGACGGGCGGACCAATCATCGCGAATCCGGTTACGTACTTGAGCGACGGCAAGCAGCAAGTGGCGATCGCGGCGGGCAATTCGATTTTCGTGTTCGCGCTTGACGAATAATTAACGCTGATGAACGCGCGCATTCTGATCGCCGCCGGCGTTGTCGCGATCGCCGCGAGCGCGGCCGATTGGCCTGGTTATGGAGGCGGTCCCGCCGACATTCGGCATTCGAACCTGAAACAAATTAATAGGTCAAATGTGTCACGGCTTCAGGCTGCCTGGAGCTACGATACGGCCGACGGCGCGGGCGATCCGCAGACGCAGCCGATTGTGGTGGCAGGCGTCATGTACGGCGTCACGCCGACGCACAAGATCATTGCTTTGGACGCTGCCACAGGGAAGCTGCTGTGGCGTTTCGATTCGGGAATCGCGGGGCGCGGGCCGAATCGATCGGTAGTATATTGGTCGGCAGGCGATGACCGGCGCATATTCGCGGCGGTGCAAAGTTTTCTTTACGCGCTGGATGCACGGACCGGCAAACCGATTCCGGGGTTTGGCCAGGACGGGCGCATCGACCTTCGCGAAGGGCTCGGAAGAGATCCGGCGAAACAGTCGGTGGTACTGACGAGTCCTGGGATCATTTATAAAGATCTGCTGATCCTGGGCGGACGGCTGCCGGAGGCGCTGCCCGCGCCGCCGGGAAATATTCGCGCTTACGATGTGCGGACAGGCAAGCTACGCTGGACCTTCAACACGATTCCGCGTCCGGGCGATTTCGGATACGACACGTGGCCGAAAGACGCCTGGACGTACACGGGCGCGGCGAATAACTGGGCTGGAATGGCGCTCGATGAGAAACTCGGGATCGTATATGTGCCGACGGGCTCCGCCGCGAGCGATTTTTATGGCGCGGACCGGGTCGGGAACAATCTCTTTGCAAATTGTTTGATCGCCCTGAAAGCCGACACGGGGGAACGAGTCTGGCATTTCCAGGCGGTTAAACATGACATCTGGGATCGCGATTTTCCATCGCCGCCGAGTCTGGTGACGGTGAAACATGACGGCAAGATGGTGGACGCCGTCGCGCAGACCAGCAAGCAGGGCTGGGTGTACCTGTTCAACCGGGCCACGGGTGCGCCGCTGTTTCCGATTGAGTCTCGAAAATATCGATCGAGCGACGTGCCGGGCGAAGCCGCCGCGGAGACGCAGGCGCTGCCGACGAAGCCGGCTCCGTTCGCGCGCCAGTTGCTGACCGAGGACATGCTGTCGAACCGGACGCCGGAGGTTCATGCCTGGGCGCTGGAGAAATTCCGGACGTTCACAAGCGCCGGACAGTTCGTGCCTCTGGGCGTCAGGAAGGAAACCGTCGTGTTTCCAGGATTCGATGGCGGCGCGGAATGGGGTGGTTCCGCATTCGACCCAGAAACGCAGATCCTTTATGCCAACGCAAACGACGTGGCATGGACGTCGAGCCTCGCGGAAAACGATGGCGGGAAATCGGGACGGCAGGTGTATCTGCGCAATTGCGCGAACTGCCATGGCGACGACTTGACCGGAGCGCCTCCGCAGATCCCTTCGTTAGTCGCGCTGCGTGGGAAAAAGAGCCGCGATGAGATCAGCACGGTGGTCCGGCAGGGCGCGGGGCGCATGCCGTCGTTCCCTTCCCTAAGCCAGGCCGATCTGACTGCGATGGTCGAATACGTTCTGAGTGGAGAGAATAAGGAGCTCGAAAGCGCCGCGCCGTCGCCGATTAATCAGAAGTACCGGTTCACGGGATATCACAAGTTTCTGGATCCGGACGGCTATCCGGCAGTCGCGCCGCCATGGGGAACGCTGAACGCGATCAATCTCAACACGGGCGAGTATGCCTGGAAGATTCCGCTGGGCGAGTATCCTGCGCTGGCTGCGCAGGGCATCAAAGATACGGGCACGGAGAATTACGGTGGTCCCATCGTTACGGCCGGCGGACTGGTGTTCATCGCGGCAACAAATTTCGACCGCAAGTTTCGCGCGTTCGACAAGGCCAGCGGGAAATTGTTGTGGGAGACGGAACTGCCGTTCGCCGGAAACGCGACGCCGATCACCTATGAGGTCGGCGGCAGACAGTACGTGGCGATCTATGCGACCGGGGGCAAGTCGGGACGCACTGGCGGGAAATCCGGAGGAGTCTACGTCGCCTTCGCCCTGCCGGGAGAGAAGACGGGAGAGAAGACGGGAGAGAGGACGGGAGAGAGGAAATGATCCGCGTTCTCGCTTTGGCCGTTCTAGCCTTGCGTTGTTTATCAGGGCAAGAGCCGGACGCCGGCAGACGCGCGTATGAGGAGCGCTGTCTCGGCTGCCATGGCCAGGATGGTAACGGTGGGGCCCGTGGACCGGGCATCGTAAATCTGCGCCAATACCGGGCGACGACAGCCGACCAGGTTCGCGAGGTGATTCTCAAGGGCATCGTCAGCGCGGGAATGCCGGCGTTTTCGATTCCGAATGACGAAGCCGGCGCCATTGCCGCGCATGTGATGTCGCTGCGAGCATCGCGCGGCGCGGGTTCGGGAGATCAAATCGCGGCCGGCGACGCCGCGGCGGGCGCGCAGATTTTCTCGGGGAAAGGAAATTGCGCCGGCTGCCACATGGTGAATGGACGCGGTGGCGTGCTGGGGCCGGATCTTTCGAGCATCGGGAGTGAACGATCTCCGGCGCAGCTTGCACAGGCGCTGCGCGACCCCGGCGGCTCTCCGGCGTATCGCGCGGTCACGGTCCGGCTGCGCGGCGGGCAAACCATTCGCGGCATTGCGAAAAACGAAAGTCCGTTCGATTTGCAGGTGCTGGGAACGGATGGCTCGCTGCATTTGCTGACGAAGCAGGACGTGGCCGAGGTTGTTCGTGAAAAATCGCTGATGCCGAAGTTTGATGGAACGCAGGCAGACTCGCGAGATCTGGTCGCGTATTTGAGCGGGCTCGGGTCCGGAAACAAGTCCGGCGGAAGCATGACTGGGCCCATGGGACCGGGTGTCACGTTTGGCGAGATTGCACATCCGAAACCAGGCTCCTGGCCGACCTATCACGGCAATGAGAGCGGGAATCGATTCAGCCCACTCAACCAGATCAACGCGAGCAACGTCGGGCAGCTCACGCCGAAATGGATGTTCAACATTGCCGGGGCTCCGCGGCCGTTGCAGGTGACGCCGGTGGTGGTCGATGGAGTGATGTACGTGACCACGGTGAACGAAGCTTATGCACTGGACGCGCGAAACGGCCGCGAGATCTGGCATTACCGGCGGCCGCGTTCGCAGAATATGGCAGGCGACGCGGCGAGTGGGATCAATCGCGGGGTCGCGGTGCTCGGCGATCGGGTGTTCATGGTCAGCGATAACGCCCATCTGTTCGCGCTGCATCGTCTGACGGGGCAGCTTCTCTGGGATGCCCAGATGGCGGATTCGAGCCAGAATTACGGGTCGACCAGCGCGCCGTTGATTGTGAACGATCTGGTGATCACGGGAGTTTCGGGCGGAGATGAAGGGATTCGTGGATTCCTGGACGCTTATCAGGCGTCGACAGGAGAGCGCGTGTGGAGATTCTGGACGGTACCCCGGCCGGGCGAGCCGGGATCGGAGACGTGGAGCGGACGCGCCAGCGAACATGGCTGCGGCGCGACCTGGCTGACGGGGACTTACGATCCGGAAGCGAAGCTGCTGTACTGGCCCACCGGCAATCCGTGTCCCGACTATAACGGCGGGGAGCGCAGGGGCGACAATCTTTACACGGCGTCGGTGCTGGCGCTCGAGCCGGAGACCGGGAAGCTTCGCTGGCACTATCAGTTCACACCGCATGACCTCCATGACTGGGACTCGACCGAGACGCCCGTCCTGATTGACGCGCCGTTCCACGGCCAGCCCCGGAAGCTGATGCTTCACGGGAATCGCAATGGATTTTTTTATGTGCTCGATCGGCTGACCGGCAAGGTTCTGCTCGCAGAGCCTTTCGTCAAAAAGATGACCTGGGCGAGCGGCATCGGCGCGGACGGCCGTCCCAAGCTGCTGCCGGGGAATGAGCCGACGGTGGAGGGTCAACTCGTGTGCCCGTCGGTGGCGGGCGCGGCGAACTGGCCTTCGAATGCTTATTCTCCGGTGACCGGACTGTTTTATATGTTCGCCGAAGAATCCTGCAACGTGTATTCGAAGAACGACGAGTGGTGGGAAGCAGGCAAGTCGTTCTACGGAGGCGGCACGAAGCGCGTTCCGCCCGACAGCGAGTCAGGAAAATTCCTCAAAGCCATCGATATTCAGACCGGAAAAACGAAATGGGAGATCCCGGAGATCGGCGGGGGAATTTTGGGAAGCGGCCTGATGGCGACGGGCGGCGGGCTGGTCTTTTATGGCGACGGGCGAGGCATTTTCACAGCGGCGGATGCGAACGACGGGAAACTTCTGTGGCACTTCAACACGGGGCAAAGCTTTAAGGGTGGTCCGATGACGTACACGATCGACGGGGCGCAATACATTGCAATCGCCGCGGGGACGACGATCCTGACGTTCGGGCTACGCGAGTAAGAGCTCGATAACGAACCACCCGATCGCTACCGCTCACGGCTCTGTGGGCGCACTGAGCCGCGAACACTAGTGAGCGGGTCGCGATGGGTTGTCAGCGTCCGGGTGCGACGGCCTGCCAACATCGTCCGCTAATTGCTTTATAATCGAGCAGTTCCATATTTTTGGGGAGGCGCGATGGCGTCCGCTCTTTGGCGAAACGCGACGTATGGCCTGGTGGCCGCGCTGGTTTGTTCCAACCTATCGGCTGCGGATGTCAGCTACTACCGGGACATTTGGCCGGTCCTTCAGCGCCAGTGCCAGGGCTGCCATCAGCCGAATATCAAATCTTCGAATTTGGATTTGACTTCCTTCGCGGGGCTGCAAGCCGGCGGACGGCGCGGGCCCGGGGCCGGCACGATTCTCAAATACCTGACGGGCGAGAGCAAGCCGCAGATGCCGCTGGGGCAGCCGCCGCTGCCGGCCGAGCAGGTCGAATTATTCCGGAATTGGATTGCCGCGGGCGCCAAGGACGACACGCCGGCTGAGGTTCGCGAGGATTTTTCGACCGATAAGCCCATCGTTTACACGCTGCCGCCGGTGATCAACGCGCTGGCATTTTCGCCGGACGGGAAGCTGCTGGCCGTGCCGGGGAGCCGCGAGGTGCTGTTGCATTCGCTCGATGGCTCGGCGCCTCCGCGACGCCTGGTCGGGCTGTCGGACCGGATTCTTTCACTGGCATTTTCGAAAGACGGCTCGATCCTGGTGGCTGCTGGAGGCACGCCGGCGCGGTTTGGCGAGATTCAGGTTTGGGATGTCGCTTCGGGCAAGCTGCGCCGTTCGATGACGCTTACGGGCGATACCGTGTTCGGCGTTTCGATTTCGCCGGACGCATCGAGAATCGCGGTCGGGTGCACGGATAACAGCGTCCGGATTTTCGACGCAGCCAGCGGGAAAGAACTATTCAAGATTGGCAACCACGAAAATTGGGTGCTGGGGACGCTGTTCGGCGTCGACGGGAAGCGTATCGTTTCGGTGAGCCGGGACCGGGCCGCGAAGTTGACGGACGCTACTTCAGGCGCATTTTTAGAAAATCTGAACCTGCTGCGCGGCGAGCTGACCGCGGTCGCGCGGCATCCATCGAAGGATGTTATCGTGGCCGGCGGTGAAGACCGGACGCCCTACATATATATGATGGACCGTCCGAAGAATATGAAGATCGCCGACGATACGACTCTGATCCGCAAATTGGACCGGCAGGATGGAGCGATCGCGGCGCTGGCGTGGTCGCCGGATGGGGCGCTGATCGCGGTGGGCGGATCGTCGCCGGAAGTCACAGTTTACGAGGCGGAATCGGGGAAGAAAGTCGCGGCTTGCAAGGGGCACTCGGCGGGAATTTATACGGTCGCGTTCAGTCCGGATTCGCAGACTCTGGCTACCGGCGGATTTGACGGACAGGTGCGGCTGTATCGTGTGAAAACCGGAGAACTCGATCGCGCGTTCGTTGCAGTGCCGATTTCCGGCGGGAGCGGAGGCCAAAGATGACGCAGGGGATGAAAACATTCGCGTGGCTGTTGGCGCTGGGCGTTTCCGCTTTTGCCGCTCCGCCGGTTTTGACCGACCTCCAGCCGCGCGGGGTGGAACGCGGACACTCCTTCACGCTAACGATCACCGGCCGCGATCTGGCTGCGGACGCGCGTATCGTGTCCACGCTTCCGGCGGCGTTCACGCCCGTTAACGCGTCGGACATGGCCGGTCAGATGAATCCAATGGGCCGGGCGATTGCGTTCCTGGTGGAGCCGAAGCCCGAGGCGGCGCCGGGTGTTTATCCGATTCGCATTGAATCGTCCAAAGGAATTTCGAACGTCCTGCTATTTACCGTCGGAACGTTTCCGGAGATCAGCGAAGAGGAATCGCTCCCGTATTCGCGGCCCAATCGGAACGATTCGATCGAAACGGCGCAGCCGATCGCGTCTTCGCCGGTGACGGTAAACGGGAAATTGCGCGGGGCGGAGCGGGACGTTTATCGCGTCAACGGCAAGGCCGGCGAACGGCGGGTTTTCGAAATTGAAGCGCGCAGGTGCGGGTCGGCGATCGATCCGGTGCTGCAAATTCTGGACGGCAACGGGAAACAGCTCGCGCGCAGCGACGATGCGCCGGGCGCGAATCTTGACGCGCGCATCGACTTCACGTTTCCGCGCGACGGAAATTACTACGTCGAGGTGTTCGACGCGCGCTTCAGCGGGCAGGGACAGAACTTCTATCGTCTGAAGATCGGCAGCTACCTGTATGCGGACGGCATTTTTCCTTTGGGCGGCAGGCGCGGCGAAACTACAGAGGTCGGATTCTTCGGCGCCGGGCTGAAAGCGCCCGTGAAAACAACAGTGGATCTGAAGACCGTGTCGCCGGAAGCCGGATTTGCGATGGTTGCTCTTCCCGACTCGCCCGTTCTGCCGATGATGTTCGCGGTGAGCGATTTTCCGGAGCTGATGGCTCCGTTTAACGGGCCACTGCCGGTGCCGAGCGTAATGAACGCGCGTTTGTCGAAGACGGGGCAGATCGATCGATACCGGCTCAAGGTGGAACCGGGTGAAACGCTCCTGTTCGAATTGCAAGCGCGCGATTTAGGGACCTCGCGCCTGGAAGGCGTGATCACGGTCTTCGACGAGAAGGGCAAGAAGCTCGATTCGGCAGGCGATAAACCTCTCGCGGAGGACGTGTTCGCGATCCAAGGGACCAGCCGGACCAGCAACGATCCGTTTTTGAATTTTACTGCGCCGAAGGATGTCCACGAAATCACGGTCACGGTGGAGGATCTGGCCGAGCGGGGTGGTCCGCTATACGGCTACCGGCTGATCACGCGCCGGCAAGCCGAGGATTTTCAACTCGCGATTTCGGCGCCTTATATCAACATTCCTGCGGGCGGCACGGCGATGATCAGCGTGCTGGCCGACCGGCGCGGGTATGACGGGCCGATTCAACTGGTGATTCCAAATCTGCCCAAGGGCGTGACCGTGGAGGGCGGGTTGATTCCTCGCGAATATGTCGATCCGACGAACGCGCGTACGCTCAGCCGCCGGGGCGTGTTGACGATCACCGCCGTTTCGGACGCGGAAATGCCAAAAGGTCCGCTCACGGTTTGGGGCGAGGCCCGACTATCGAATGGAACATCGCTGCGGCGCAGAGCGCGCGGGCCGGGGATTATGGTCGCGGTCGCCGGCGCTACAGAGCAGGGCGTGGTGGATCGGCAGCGTCCTGTGAGCGCTCCATGGCTCGGATTCGAGCTGCCGGCTGCGATCGCTGAGCCTCCGGCCGCGACGCTTGAAGTAAAGCAGACGAATTTCAAGGCCCTGGACGAAGGCGGCCGGTATGAGTTCGAGTATGCGTGGAATGTCCGCGCGGGTGCGCCGAATGGGAATGTCAATGTCGATGTTGTCGGGGCGCGAGATATCCGGGTGATCGAGATTAAAGGGACAGAAAAAGGTGGTTCGTTTGTGGTGACGACGACGAAGGCGACCGATCCCGCTAAATACGACCTTTACGTTACCGGCCGCCTGAAGATGGACGGCGAAGACGAGACCATCGTCTCGCGCACGTTATCGCTGGAAGTTGCCGAAGGGAGCGCTAAATGAGATTTCTGCTTCCGTTGATTGTGACAGCGCCGCTATGGGCGGCCGACGCGCCTAAAGTGAATTTCCTGCGCGACGTCGATCCGATTCTCAATAAGGTCGGGTGCACCAGCGGTACGTGTCACGGCGCGGCGAAGGGGAAGAACGGATTCAAGTTGTCGCTGCGCGGCTATGACCCTCAGTTCGATTACGAAGCTCTGCTGTACGACCTGGGCGGGCGGCGATTCAACCGAGCCGATCCGGCGCGCAGCCTGATGCTGGCGAAGCCGACACAGCAGGTCCCGCACGGCGGAGGGCTGCGGTTCGAGATCAATTCTGATTACTACAAAACCATCTACAACTGGATCGCGCAGGGTGTGCCGTTCGGCGATCCGGCGGTTGACTCGGTCAGCAAACTGGAGGTCGAGCCGAAAGAACTTTTCATGGATAAGCCGGGCGGGAGCGTCGCGATCAAAGTTGTGGCGACTTATCGTGATGGCGGCACGCGCGACGTGACGCGCGAGGCTAACGTCGACAGCAATGTTCCGGATGTCGCGACCGTCGGCACGCAGGCCGATATCAAGGGCGCGCGCATCGGTGAAGCGAACCTGCTGGTGCGGTATCAGGGCGTGTTAGCCGCGGTTCCCGTCACGGTGCTAAATCCGGCGCCAGGTTTCGTCTGGAAACAGCTTACTCAGAACAATTACATCGATCAGTTGATCGACGCGAAGCTGCATCGGCTGAAAATTCAGCCTTCTCCGGTCGTGGACGATGCGGGATTCCTGCGGCGCGTTTCGCTGGATCTTACCGGGCAGTTGCCGGAGCCGAACGAGATTCGCGCGTTTGTGGCGGATACAACGCCATCGAAGGTGAAGCGCGCGAAGCTGATCGACAAGCTGATCGCGAGCACCGCGTTTGTCGATCATTGGACGCTGAAGTGGGGCGATCTGCTGCAAGCTAATCGCAAGTATCTCGGCGAAAAAGGCGTCTACGCGTTTGATGAGTGGATTCGCGAGTCGTTTGCGGCGAACAAGCCGTACGACAAAATGGTCCGCGAGATTCTGTCGAGCATGGGCAGCTCCTATGAGAACCCGGCGGCGAATTTCTTCCGCGTGACGCGCGATCCCAAGCCGACCATGGAGAAGACCACGCAGGTGTTTCTAGGCGTGCGGATGGTCTGCGCGCAGTGCCACGATCACCCGTTCGAGCGTTGGACGCAGAACCAGTATTACGAGATGTCGGCGTTCTATTCGGCGCTGGGGATTCGCCCTGGTTATGAAGTCGGCGAAGAAATCATTTACAACCAGCGTGATGACTTCGACATGAAGCATCCCAAAGACGGGCGCGTGATGAAACCGGCGTTCATCGTGCCGGCGACTTTCGGCGGTACAACCGTTCCGGCGGATTCGCATCGCAGGATGGCGCTGGCGGAGTGGGTGACGGCGAAGGATAATCCGTTCTTTGCGAAATCCACGGTGAATCGCGTATGGAGTTATTTCTTCGGCCGCGGCATTATCGATCCGGTCGACGATATCCGCGCGTCGAATCCGCCGAGCAATCCGGCGCTGCTGGATGCGATGACCAAGGATTTCATCGATCATGGATTCGATCTGCGGCAGTTGATGCGCACCATCACCAATTCGCGGACTTATCAGGCGAGTCTCGCGACCAACGAATGGAATGCCAACGATGGCGACAATTTTTCGCACGCTGTGCCGCGACGTTTGAGCGCGGAGGAACTGATGGACGCCCTCACCCTGGCTTCGGGCGTGCGGCCGGTCTTTCCGGAGACGCCACCGGATACGAATGCGGAACAGTTGCCGGATCCGCACATCGGCAAGGATGGGTTCCTCGATCTGTTCGGGCGGCCGTCGCGCGAATCGTCGTGCGAATGCGAGCGGCGCAGCGATTTGAGCCTTCCGCAGGCGCTCAATCTGGTCAACGGAAAAACGATCTCGGACGCGGTCGCGGATGGGAACGGGCGCATCGCGAAAGCGATTTTGAGCGGCAGGCCGGATCGCGATCTGGTGGAAGATTTGTATCTGGCGTCGTTCAGCCGCGTCCCCACGGCCGCGGAACTCGAGAGCGGCTTGAAGTATTTGGAGTCGGGCTCGCGCGGCCGCACGGCGCTCGCGCAGGATCTGCTGTGGGCGTTGGTGAACAGCAAGCCGTTTCTGTACAACTACTGAGGAGGATCGTATGCTCGTCATTCCGGGACAACGGTGTCACACGTGCGAAGGACCTACGCGGCGCGAGTTGCTGCGCTCCGGGTCTATCGGACTCTTCGGGCTGAATCTTGCCCAGTTTCTGGCATGGCAGGGCGCGGCGAAGGGCGCGAGCAGGCTGGAAGGCTCGCGTGGATTCGGCAGCGCGAAGTCGGTGATCATGGTGTTCCTGCAGGGCGGGCCGAGTCATCTCGATATCTGGGACCCGAAGCCGGATGCGCCCGCCAACATTCGCGGCGAGTTCAAGCCGATCCCTACCAAGATTCCGGGCACGCACATCAGCGAGACCATGCCGATGATGGCGAACGCGCTGAGTAAGGCAACGCTGATCCGCTCGATGAGTTATACGCCGAACGGTTTGTTTAACCACACGGCGGCGATCTATCAGATGCTGACCGGATATCCGCCGGATCGCGTGTCGCCGTCGGGGCAACTGGAACCGCCGAGTCCCGCGGATTTTCCAACGGCGGGCAGTCACGTTTCGAAATTCAAGCCGCCGAAGGAAGCGGTGCTGCCGTTCGTGGAGTTGCCCCGTCCTTTGCAGGAATCCGGTGTGATTGGCAAGGGCGGAGCGGCGGGGTTTCTCGGCAAGGCTTACGATCCTTACCGTCTGTATCAGGACCCCGCGAAGCCGCTCCAGATCGACGATCTGTCGCTGCGGAAGGATATCGGTCCGGACAGATTGAAGGATCGCTTTGAGCTGCTGAAGGGCATCAATGGATCCATGCCGGATCTGGAGAAAGCGCTCAACGCGCAGGCGATCGACGAATACTACGGCAAGGCGTTCGACCTGGTGCTTTCCGGCAAAGCACGCGACGCGTTCGATCTTTCAAAGGAATCGGACAAAATGCGCGAGCGCTACGGCAAAACCACGTTCGGACAAGGATTGCTGCTTTCGAGGCGTTTGATCGAGGCGGGCACGCGGTTCGTGCAGATGAATTGGCCGTCGGTTGCCAATGGGAATCCGGAAGTGGATTCGTGGGACACGCATGCCGCGAACTTCGCGCCGCTCAAGAATCTGCACTGCCCCAAGCTCGATCGCGGACTGTCGGCGCTGCTCGAAGACATGTCCGATCGCGGATTGTTGAAAGAGACGCTTGTGGTCGCGGTGGGCGAATTCGGACGCTCGCCGAGGATCGGCGTGAGCACGTCGGGAAATTCGAATGCTCCCGACGGGCGCGATCATTGGCCGTATTGTTACAGCGCGGTGGTTGCGGGCTGCGGAATTGCGGCGGGCGCGCAGTATGGCGAATCGGATCCGACGGCGTCTTCGCCGAAGGAGAAGCCCGTGCATCCGAACGATCTGCTGGCGTCGGTCTACTATGCGCTGGGAATCGATCCGGATACCGAGATCCGGAATCATTTAAATCAGCCCCGAGAGTTGGTCAAGGGAAAGCCGGTCACGGAACTGTGGGCTTAACGGAGAGAATCATGCGGCTTTTGCGAAGATTTGGAATCCACGCGGCTGTTCTGGGTGCGGTTGCGCTGTGTGTGCCGGCGATTTCCTGGCGGGCGCACGCACAGTCCGAACCGCAGCATCAGGAAGCAACGCGCGCGGATTTCGAGCGGTACATGACGGAGCTCTCGAATTGGGGGCGATGGGGCAAGGACGATCAGATGGGCGCCGTGAATCTGATTACTCCGGCGAAACGGAAGCAGGCGGCGGCGCTGGTGAAGGAAGGCGCCTCGTTTTCCCTGGCGCGCAATGCGGAAACGGCGCCCGCGCCCGATAATCCGCAGCCGATTGTCAGGAAGGGCAGCCCGGCCGCGCCCCCGACCGGGGACTTGGCCAGTACAGGCGATACGTTCTTCATCTCCTATCACGGGTATGTGCACACGCACATGGACTCGCTGTGCCACTTCTTTTACAAAGGCAAGATGTACAACGGCTACTCTCGCGACGAGGTCACACAAGACGGCGGAGCGGCCAAGAACGCCATTCTCAATTTCAAGAACGGGATTGTCACGCGCGGCATTTTGATGGATATTCCGCGGCTGAAAGGCGTCGATTACCTGGAGCCCGGCACGCGGATTTATCCCGAAGATCTGGACGCGTGGGAAAAGAAGGCGCACGTCAAAGTGGGGGCCGGCGACGTTGTGTTCATTCGCACCGGACGCTGGGCGCGGCGCGACGCCAAGGGCGCGTGGCCGGTTTCGCAGGGCCTCGCGGGGCTTTACGTCACGTGCGCGAAGTGGCTGCACGCGCGGGATGCGGCGATTCTGGGCGGAGATGACGCGCAGGATGTTCTGCCATCGGGGATCGACGGCATCAGCCAGCCGATCCATGTGCTGGTGCTGGTGGCCATGGGAATGCCGATCTTCGACAACTGCGATCTGGAGCTGCTCAGCAAGGAAGCCGCGAAGCGCAATCGCTGGGAGTTTATGATCAGCGCGGCGCCGGCTGCCGTTCCGTTTGCCACGGGCTCGGTGCTGAATCCGATCGCTACGTTCTAGCGGCAAACGGTTGCTACAGGCACCCCTCCCTGACGGTCGGGGTTCTGTGCGAGGTGCTGGTCTGCGCCAGTGAAGTGAGACGCTTACTGGACGACCTTGAATTTCTGAATCCGGCGGCCCTGGTCCGTCTCCGCGACATACAGATTGCCTTTCGAGTCGAACGCGATCGTGTGGCCGTGGATGAAGTTGCCGATCTGATGACCGGGGCGGCCGAAGCTCGATAGAATCTCGCCGGTCTTGTGATCCAGGATGTGCACCTGTTCATTGCGGCCATTCATCACGTAGATGTATTTCTGCTCGGGATCGATGGAGAAAGCGATCCACCAGACGGTGCCCCGCGGATCGGGAAGATTCGGGCTGCCGTTCTTAATCCAGATGCTGCGCTTGAAGTTTCCGGCTTTGTCGAACACCTGGATGCGATCGCCCTGCCGGTCACACACGTAGACCAGGCCGTCGTTTCCGATCGCCAGGCAGTGGACGTATTGTGCGAAGACGCCGGGCGCGCCGGCGCGGACTTCATCGTCGGTGGCCTGCCGGCCCCATTGGCGCAGGAATTTCCCGGTCTTGTCGAACACCGCGACGCGCCGGTTGCCGTATCCGTCGGCGACGTAGATATCGCCATTTCCCGGGTCGATGGCGATCCCGGCGGGCAGGAAAAACTGATCGTGGCTGGCATTGGCGGATTTGCCCTTGCGGCTGCCATCGGACGTGTCGAAGACTCCGCGCTTTCCGATCTGCAAGAGAAGCTTTCCGTCGTGGCTGTACTTCTGGATAATGCCGTCGTCGTTGCCGCCGACCCAGATATTGTCTTCCTTGTCGAAGAAGCATCCGTGAATCGAAGAAGGCACGGCGCTGGGATCGCCGATCGAACGGATGACGCTGCCGGCAACGTCGAAGATCACGATGGGCGGGGCGTGATGCGACGTTTCGGCCTCCTCTGCAGAAATATCGCGCCGGTCTACAACCGCGACATGATCGTGCGAATCGACGCAGACGCCGCCCAGGCGGCCGAAGACCCAGTCTTCGGGCAGATCCTTGGGCCAAGCCGCATCCACCTGATAACGCGGGGGTTGGGCGAAGAGTACCAGCGAAAAAACGCCGAAGGCCAGGAACAGTTCTTTGGTCATATTTTGAACCCGCATGTGCCGTTCGGTGAAGTATACACCGTTGGCGCAATGATATCCTGAAGCGGTAGCTCGTTTATCCGTATTTCTGGGCCGTCTATGAGTATTTCTCAGCCGTTCATCGAGCGTCCGGTTGCGACTACGCTACTTACGGTAGCGCTGGGAGCCGCGGGCATCGTTGCGTACAATTTCCTGCCCCAGGGTCCGCTGCCACAGGTGGACTTCCCGTCGATCCAGATTTCGACGCAACTGCCCGGCGCAAGTCCGGAAACAATGGCGTCGTCCGTTGCCACGCCGCTCGAACGGCAGTTTGGACGAATTGCCGGGATCAACGAGATGACTTCGTCGAGCAACCTGGGCACGACGAATATCACGCTCCAGTTCGATTTGAACCGGAATATCGATGCCGCCGCCCGTGACGTTCAGGCGGCCATCAATGCGGCGCGCGGCCAGCTTCCGGCGAATCTTCCCCGGAACCCTTTCTGGCGCAAGGTGAATCCGGCCGATGCTCCGATTATCCAGGTGGGTTTGATCTCGACGACGATCACACCCGGGCAGATGTACGATGCGGCGTCCACGGTTTTGCAACAGCGGATTTCGCAGGTGCCGGGCGTGGGTCAGGTATTTGTCGGCGGAAGCGCGCTGCCGGGTGTGCGCGTCGAAGTCAATCCATCGATGTTGAATAATCTCGGCCTCGGACTGGAGGACGTTCGCGCGGTATTGTCCGCTGCCAACGTGAATTCCCCTAAGGGCCAATTTTCCGACAACAGCCAGTCCTGGACCATCTCCACGACGGATCAGCTCCTGAAGGCGAAAGACTATGCCGACCTGGTGGTCGCGTACCGCAACGGCGCAGCGGTCAGGTTGGGAGACGTTGCGGATTGCGTGGATTCGGTCGAAGACCTGCGCAATATCGGGTATGTGAATTCGAAGCCCGCGGTGATCATGTTCATTTTCCGGCAGCCGGGAGCCAACATTGTGGCGACCGTCGATCGCATCTACAAAGTGCTGCCCCAGTTGAAAGCGTCGATTCCGGCGTCGATTGAAATGACCGTCCTGAACGACCGCACCACGACTATTCGCGCGTCCGTCCGGGATGTGCAGCGCACCATGGCGATCTCCATCGGGCTGGTGATTCTGGTGGTGTTCATCTTTCTGCGAAGTTTCCGCACGACTCTGATTCCCAGCATCTCAGTTCCGGTTTCGCTGGTGGGAACGTGCAGTGTGCTGTACATCATGGGATACAGCATCGATAACCTGTCGCTGATGGCGCTGACGATCGCGACCGGGTTCGTGGTGGATGACGCGATCGTGGTGATCGAGAACATCACGCGGCACACCGAAAACGGGATGAGTCCGATGCAGGCGGCGCTGCATGGCGCCCAGGAAATCGGGTTCACCGTGCTCTCGATCAGCATTTCGCTGATCGCGGTATTCATTCCGATTTTGCTGATGCCGGGTATCGTGGGACGCCTGTTCCGCGAATTCGCGATCACGCTGTCGGTGGCGATTGTCTTGTCGCTGTTGATTTCCCTGACCATGACGCCGATGATGTGCGCGCGGCTACCGCGTAAGGACGAAGAGGAAAACCACGGGTTCCTATACCGGCTAAGCGGCGGTTCGGTTGAACTGCTGCGAGCCGGCTATGAGAAATCCCTCGGCTGGGTGCTGGGGCGGCAGCCGTTGATCCTGATGGTGACCATCGCGACCGTGGCGCTTTCCGTCTATCTCTATATAAAAGTGCCGAAGGGATTTTTCCCGCAGCAAGATGCAGGGCGCATGGGCGGGAGCCTGATCGCGGACCAAGCTGTCTCATTCCAGGCGATGCGATCCAAGCTTGTCGAGATCAATAAGATCGTGGCCGACGATCCGGCCGTGGACAGCAGCAACATTTCGGTCGGCGGCGGAATGGGCGGTGGCGCGGCTTTAAACAGCGGACGAGTTCAGGTGACGCTGAAGCCGCTTGCCGAACGGAAGATAAGCACCGATGAAGTAATCGCGAGGCTGCGTCCAAAGCTGGCGAGAGTGGCCGGGGCGAGCCTGTACCTTCAGGCGGTTCAGGATCTGCGCATCGGCGGGCATTCAACCAGCGCGCAGTATCAGTACACGCTGCAGAGCGATAGCGTGAGCGAACTGAATCAATGGGCTCCGCTGCTATATCAGAGATTGAAAACGCTGCCTCAGCTGGCTGACGTGAATAGCGATCAACAGGACCGGGGTTTGTCGGCGATGCTCAATATCGACCGCGTGACCGCGGGGCGAATGGGGATATCGGCGCAAGCCATCGACAACACGCTGTATGACGCGTTCGGACAGCGGCAGGTGTCGGTGATGTACACGCAGTTGAATCAATATCACGTGGTGATGGAAGTGGCGCCGACGTTCTGGCAGAATCCGGACGGGCTGAAGTATTTGTATGTTCGCGGGAACAACAATGAACAGGTCCCGCTCAGCGCGTTCAGCCATTACGAGCCCAGCAACACGGCGCTTTCCGTGAATCATCAAGGCCAATTTCCGGCGGTGACGATTTCGTTCAATTTACCGGTTGGCCATTCATTAAGCGAGGCCGTGCCGGCTATTGAAGAGGCGGAGCAGTCGATCGGAATGCCGTCGACCATTCATGGCAGCTTTCAGGGAGCGGCGCAGGCGTTTCAGGACGCGCTGGCAAGCGAGCCGGTGCTGATCGCGGCCGCGCTGGTGACTGTCTACATCGTGCTGGGCGTTTTGTACGAGAGCCTGATTCATCCGCTGACCATTCTTTCAACGCTGCCTTCGGCCGGCGTGGGCGCGCTGCTGGCGCTGCTGTTGACGCATAACGAACTGAATGTCGTCTCGCTGATCGGAATCATCCTGCTGATCGGGATCGTGAAGAAAAACGCCATCATGATGATCGATTTCGCGATCGCAGCCGAACGCGAAGGGAACGTGACGTCGGAGCAGGCGATCTTCAAAGCCGCCGTGCTGCGCTTCCGCCCCATCACGATGACCACGATGGCGGCGCTGCTGGGCGGTCTGCCGCTCGCGCTGGGGCATGGCGAAGGCGCGGAGATGCGGCGTCCGCTGGGAATCGCGATTGTAGGCGGACTGGTGTTCAGCCAGGTGCTGACGCTGTACACGACGCCGGTCGTCTATCTGTATCTCGACCGGATGCGGCTGCGTTGGGAAGCGATGCGCGGGCGCACCGTCCGCCGCGTTGAGCCGCAGGTATCGGAGGCTTAGCGGATTGATCGACGCGCGCGGAACCCGCTTACTATCGTGCGCGGTTCAGTGTCGAGGCCTGATCAAAGCATCAGGAATTGACCGCTGCACGCAAATTGGCTGATTCCCTAGATCATTGACACCGAGCCGCGCGCGCCAGCAAGCGGGTGCCAATGGGGTCACTAGAATTCGCGGACGGATCGCGCGACTACGGACAGATCACTCACGCGAATCGGATCGTTCTTGAACGGACTGATCGCCAATTCCACCGGCGTCGGAGGCATGGCGGATTGGTCGACCGGGGCGGGACCTGATTACTGACACTGAACCGCGCGCGCAAGCAAGCGGGTGCCAATGGGGCCACTAGAATTCGCGGGCGGATCGCGCGACTACGGACAGATCACTCACGCGAATCGGATCGTTCTTGTAAAGACCAATCGCCAATTCTACGCCGGCGAGCAATCCTAGTGTGCCCGCCGCTGAAAGCTGTAGGTCCAGATAAGATTTACTCGCGACCTGGCTGGCGTGGCAGCGCATCACTGCCTCCCATTTTTCGGCCACGCCGGAAACGTCGATGACGAAATCGGGCGCCGATCCCAGATGAGAGGTGATGTTGTAAAAGAGCAGGCTCCCGATCTTGTGGGGCGGCAAGGATCGCAATTCCGCCAAGCCACCGTATCGCGCAAGCCGGCAGGCCGCGCGAACCATGGCGGACACCGCCACGTGATCCGGATGCTGATTCTCAGCCGGGCTGGGCGCGAGCACTACGTCCGGTTTTTCGTTTCGAATCTCACCCGCCAGACGGATCGTGTTTTCGGGACGCTGCGCGATGTGGCAATCGCCGCCGAGGTCGAGGAAATCGATCCCGGCGCCGATGAGCTTGGCGGCGGCGCGCGCTTCCTGCTCGCGTCCTTCGGGCGTTCCGCTGGTTCCAGCTTCGCCGCGCGAGAGCACCACGATCTTGACACGATTCCCGTTCTCGACTTCCTTGATCAAAACCGGCGCGCAGCCAAATTCGACGTCGTCGGGATGCGGCCCGAATGCGAGAATGTTCACCGGAGGACTTCCTCGTAATAGCGCTCGTACTGCGGGATGATCAGGTTCGTATCGAAGCGCGTTTCCGCGGCCTTACGGCCCGCGAGCGCCATCCGACCGTGAAGGGCTTCGTCGGTGAGCAGTTCGACCACCCGCGCCGCCTGAGCGGCAACATCGCCAATCGGTTCGAGAAAGCCGTCGACTCCCGGCGTGACCAGCTCCGCGACACCTCCGGTCCGCGTCGCAACGGGGGGGACGCCGCATGCCATGGCCTCGAGAGCAGCCAGGCCGAAAGACTCCATTTCGCTGGGCAGAAGAAACACATGACTCTGAGGAATCAATTCTTCCACGTGATCGCGCTTGCCGAGAAACTCGACCTGATGGGCAACGCCGAGTTGCTTCGCAAGCGATTCCGCCGGTCCGCGCTCGGGGCCGTCACCCACCATCCATAAAGTTGCTGGAGTCGATTTCAGGACCTGCGCGAGGATGCGGATGCAATCGAGCGGGCGCTTTACGGGACGAAAATTCGAAAGATGAATCAAGCGCTTTTCTGTCTTGGGCCGCTGCTCTGGCCGCGGGCGATACAGGTCGCAGTTGACGAAGTTATGGATCACGCGGATTTCGTTTGCGACGCCAAAAACCTCCACCGTCTCATTCTGCAGATAGCGACTGATCGCGGTGATTCCGTCGGACTGTTCGATGGAAAACTTGGTGATCGGAAAATAAGAGCGATCGGAGCCGACCAGCGTGATATCCGTCCCGTGCAACGTAGTGATGAAAGGAAGCCGGCGCGCGGTGGTCATTTGCTTGGCGAGCAGCGCCGAGATCGAATGCGGGATCGCGTAGTGCACGTGCAGCAGATCCAGGTCGTAGCACGCAGCTACTTCGGCCATCCGCGAGGCGAGCGCCAGGCAGTACGGCGGATAGAGAAACAACGGATACGAGGACACTTCGACTTCGTGATAGTGAATTCGCGGCAATCCCGGGTCGAGGCGGATCGGATTCGCGTAGGTAATGAAGTGGACGTCATGGCCTCGCGCCGCAAGTTCTCGGCCGAGCTCGGTCGCCACGATGCCGCTGCCGCCATAGGTGGGATAGCAGGTGATCCCGATTTTCATGAGCCGGTGACTCGATTATCTCAGGGTTATGATGATACGAATGGCGAAGCTGCGACCGAAAACCGCACGAGCCGGGCTGGATAAAGCGCCCTTCCATCTCAAACCTCTCCATCTCGAACCTCTCCATCTCAAACCTCACAAAACGATCCCGCATGAGTTCGTGTTGGACGCGATCGCGTCGCTGTCGCCCACGACGCGGCCGATGTTCGGGTGTCTCGCGGTCTACGTGGAGGAAAAGATCGTGCTGATCCTCCGCGAAAAGGCGGAGGCGCACCCGGACAATGGCGTCTGGCTGGCGACGACACTGGATCATCACGATAGCCTGCGCCGCGACTTTCCGAACATGCGGTCGATAGCGGTATTCGGAAAGGACGTGACGGGCTGGCAGGTTCTCCCCTCCGATGCGGCGGATTTCGAGGAGGCGGCGCTGCGCGCTTGTGAATTGATCGTCGCGAGAGACCCGAGAATCGGCAAGGTTCCCGCGGGACGCCGAAAGCGGCGGGCAAAGTGATCCGGTATCGGGAAATCCAGCCATCCGCCGCGCTCCGGACGTTCGTCAATACTTTCTGGATTCTGGAACACGACGGCAAGGACATCGCGCCGCAGCGTGTGGTTCCGGATGGCCACCCCGAGTTGATCGTCAACTGGAAACAGCCGTTCGAAGCCTTGGAAAACGGTCGATGGTCCGGCCAGCCGCGATGTTTTCTTGCGGGTCAGATCGATGGTCCGCTGCTGCTGCGGCCCAAGGGTCCGGCAAAGATATTGGGAATCGGATTCCATCCGCACGGGGCCGCGTGTTTGTTCCCCCAGCCTATGCGGGAGTTGAATGGCCGATTCAGCCGCGTGGAAGACCTGTCGCTCGGCCTGGCGCGCGATCTTGAACGGGTACTGGATTCGCCGGACCCGATCGCCGCGGTCGAGACGGCGTTAGTGGCTGCCAAGAGTTCGTCCGGCGACATTCTGGCGGCCGAGGCCGTCCGCCGAATTGTTCTGGCCCGCGGAGTTTCGGACCTCGCGGCGCTGGCGCGCGATCTCGGCATCAGCATCCGTCAACTCGAACGCCGGTTTCACGACGCCGTCGGGCTGCCGCCGAAACTGTTTTGCCGGATCGAACGTTTTACCAACGTCTTTCGCGCGCTGGGGGAGCGGCCGCACAAGTGGGTAGAAACAGCGATCGACTGTGGTTATTACGACCAGGCGCATTTGATCCGCGATTGCAAGAGCATCGCCGGCACGACGCCTTCAGCATTGCTATCGGAGAATGCGGACCTGGCGCGGCATTTTTACGATCGATTCCGGCTGTCGCATTCGTCCAATACTTCACGGCGGGGCGTGGTGTAACTTGGTCGAATGACGTTGACCAACATCCGGCCGATGGCGCTATTCGTTGCGATAGCGTTTACCATGGCCGGCCAATCGGGCAGTAAAGCAATTATCACCAATCTGAATACGGCCGACTGGACGCACGACAAGGGCGAACCCGCAGGATCCGAGGGCGTGATGCTGCGCACTGATCAGGCGAACGGTGGAATGGACCTGGTGGTGCGATTTCCCGCCGGACATGTGATCGCGCCCCATTCACACGAATCGAATGAGCGGATCATCGTGGTGGAGGGCCAGCTTACGCTTCGCCAGGAGAGCGGCGATGCTCATATCGACACGGGGGGATATGCATTTCTTCCGGCACACGAGGTTCAGCGGCTGACGTGCAGTTCGAAAACGCGCTGTACGTTTTATCTTTCCTGGGATGGGAAGCCGGCTTCGCATCCCGCGAAGTAGCTGGGACGGGAGGGTGCCGAGAACGCCCGGCCACCCGCTCGCTGTTGCTCGCGGCTCCGTGTCGGCTGTCTCGGACCAATGACGAGCACCGAACCGCGCACGATAGTAAGCGGGTCGCCCCTAGGCGACGATTTGCGGGATTAGTTCGCCGGCAACGTCGGTCAGTCGCATGTTCCGGCCGTTGTAGAAATAGGTCAGGCGTTTGTGGTCCATGCCCATCAGATGAAGCATGGTTGCGTGCAGATCGTGAGCCGTGACAACCTGCTCGGCCGCTTTCCAGCCGAACTCGTCGGTCGAGCCGATGGATTGGCCGCCCTTGATGCCCGCGCCCGCGAGCCAGACGGTCATGGCGCCAGGATTATGATCGCGCCCCACGCCCTTCTGCGAAAGCGGCATCCGGCCGAACTCAGAGTGCCAGGCCACCAGGGTTTCATCCAGAAGGCCGCGCCGTTTCAGGTCGATGATCAGGCCCGCGATGGGCTTGTCGACTTCCGGGGCATGACGTCCGTGATTGTCCACGATGCTATTGTGGGCGTCCCACGTGTCGATGTTCTGATTCGCCAGCGCCCCATTCCATAGCTGAACCACGCGCACGCCGCGCTCGATCAGGCGCCTGGCCATCAGGCATTGCCGGCCGAACGGTTCGCTGATCTTGTTGTCGAGCCCGTACAACCGCTTGGTCTCTTCGCTCTCTGAATCAATGTTGACAGCTTCCGGAGCGCAGCCCTGCATGCGGAACGCGAGCTCGTAAGAACTGATGCGAGCCGTCAGCTCGCTGATTCCGGGATGCTGTTCGACGTAGTTCTGGTTCATGCGGCCGAGCTGATCGAGTTCGGCGCGCTGCTGATCGAGATCCGTTGAGCCCGACGGAGGATGCAGGTCCAGAATCGGATCGCCGGCCGCGCGGAACATGGTGCCTTGATAGGCGGCTGGAAGATATCCGGCGCTCCATTGGGACGATCCGGTGAACGGGCCGCCGCGCGGATCCTGGATCACGACGAACGCAGGGAGGTTTTGATTCTCGCTTCCCAATCCATACGTCACCCACGAGCCTACGCTAGGAAAGCCAGCGATGATCGAGCCGGTGTTCCACTCGTAGTGCGAGAGCGTGTGATCGACCGACCTCCCTTGCGCGGAGTGAATGAATGCCAGATCGTCCACGATGCCGCCCATGTTCGGGAACAATTCGGAAACCCACTTCCCCGATTGACCGTACTGCTTGAACTGATACGGGCTGCGCATCAACGGGCCGGGATAACCCTGTCGAACCGTGACCTCGCCTTTTCCTTCGAGCGGCTTGCCGTGGAACTTCTCGAGCATCGGCTTGTAGTCGAAAGTGTCCACCTGGCTGACGCCGCCGGTCATGAAGAGCGAGATCAGCGATTTCGCGCGTGGTTTGAAGTGCGGAGGCTTGGGCAAGAACGGGGAATCCGTGACGCCTTGCGAACCCAGGCAAGCTTGCAATGAGGATGGCGCGGGAGCGCCGAGCAGACGATCGTGGCCAAGCAAATATGCGAGCGCAATGCCGCCGATGCCTTCGCCGGCCTGCATCAGAAGATCACGGCGCGAAATGAATCGACGCCCGTTTCTCCCGTTACATTCTGGGTTCTTCATAGCGCGCTCCTAATTGATATACACAAATTCGTTCGAGTTCAAGAATACGTGCGCCAGTTCGGCGAGCGGAGTCGTCTCGTTATGCGTTCCGGAACGTTCTGACGCGGCTTTGCGAGTGTTCAAGAACTCGATACCCTGCTGCACTTCTTTCGGACGCGCGTCGCGGCTGTAGGCGATCTGGTAAAGCAGCTTCACCTGAGCGGCCAGGTCGCCTCCGGCTTCTTTCTGGACGCGGCCCGCCAGATGCTGCGCCTGTAAGAGGTATGTTTCGTTGTTAAACAGCGTGAGCGCCTGTGTCGCGACGGTGGTTACTTCGCGCCGTTCACAGCTCAGGCTCGCGTTGGGCTGATCGAATACCTCGAACATCGGGTACTTGAGATTTCGTTTGACCGTGGCATAGATGCTGCGTCTCCATGTAGACGGGTCATCTTTGGTCAGCACCCACTTGCCTCGAATGGGCACGGCGCTTGCGACCGATTTCGGAACGGGCGGGAAAAAGCCGGGGCCGCCTGCTTCCGGATTCAGATCGCCGCTGGCGGATAGAATTGCGTCCCGAATGATCTCGGCTTCCAGCCGCTTCACCGGGAAGCGCCATAGATACTGATCGATGGGGTCCTT
>DATGGL010000270.1:0-9029 GCA_035308605.1 Bryobacteraceae bacterium | reverse complement strand
ATGGCGGGATTCGCGCGGAATCTTCGCGAAAAGAGCCATCACAAGGGGCTGATCTGGGGCGTGTACGTGCGGCCGGCGTACCGGGGTCGCGGCGTGGCGCGGGATCTTTTGCGGGCGCTGATTGAGCGCGCGAAATTGCAGCGCGGGCTGGAGCAGATTATGCTGACCGTCGCGGTGGATCAGGCCGCGGCGAGGCGGTTGTATGAATCGCTCGGGTTCGAGGTTTTCGGGCATGAGCGGCATGCGTTGAAGGTGGATGGGGAGTATGTGGATGAGGACCACATGGTCCTGTGGCTGCGCTGATCTCGACGGTCAGGCGGCGTCGCGCGCGATTGACAGGCGGAATCCGAGGCTCTTCAGCAGGACGGTGAGACTTTGAAGGCTCGGGTTTCCGCGGCTTCCCAGCATGCGATACAGGCTTTCCCGATTCAGGCGGCTTTTCGCCGCGAGCTTGCCGATTCCGCCTCGCGCTTCCGCGACATTGCGCAGGGCGATTAGAAACATTTTACGATCTCCCTGTTCGAGCGCCGCGCACAAGTACGCTTCGGCTTCTTTCGGATTTTTCAAAGATTCGAGCAACAGAGGACGATATTCGCTGCTAGCTCGCATGTTCCCGCCCCATATGGTCTTTCCAAAAACGAACTGCGCGGCCGATATCGGCTGGCTGCGTCCGCTTGGTTCCTCCGTTTAACAGAACCATTCCGACATTTCGCATGTGACCCACATAGATCCGATAACCAGGGCCAACGTGAATCCTGAGTTCGCTCACGCCGCCACCGACAGGTTTGATGTCGCCCGGATTGCCGGCGATGACCCGATCGATTCGCAGTCTAATTGCGGCGCGCGCGATCGGATCCTTTAACGACCGAACCCAGTCGTCGAAAGGGTGACTCCCATCCTCCGCCCGGTAAACTCTTACCTGCAGGCTGGCTCCAGTGTAGCTTATCGGCTACACACTTCACAAGCGCCTTGCGTTGACATGTGCCGCACATGCAGATAGGTTGAAGCTATGGCGAAGATGATTCAATTGCGGCATGTGCCGGAGGGCGTCCATAAGAAACTGAAGTCGCGGGCGGCGCGGCTGGGGATGTCGCTATCGGATTATCTGGTGCGGGAAGTGACGAAGATCGCGGAAGAGCCGAGTCTGGATGAAGTGCTCGCCCGCATCCGGCGTCTTCCGCCCGTCGAGTTGCCCGAATCGGCCGCTGCCGCGGTCCGTGCCGAGCGCGATGCCAGATGATGGTTTTGGATGCGTCGGCGGTGATCGAGCTGTTGCTTAACAGCCGCGCCGGCGAGCGTGTCGCAGCCAGAATTCACGGTGATCATACGCTGCATGCTCCTCACCTGATCGATCTTGAGGTAACCCAAGTTTTGCGCCGACAATGCGCTCAGGGGCGCCTGGATCCCATGCGCGCCGTTGCCGGCATGGAGCTATTCCAGCGTCTTGCCGTGCGCCGGCATGCGCACCAACCCTTTCTCGAACGCATCTGGGAGTTACGGCACGGCTTGTCGGCGTATGACGCATGCTACGTTGCGCTGGCCGAATCGCTGGGAGCGGTGCTTCTTACCATGGATTTGGCTCTCGTGTCAGCTAACCACCGAGCGTTGGTCGAGATAGCCTGAACCACATTTCGCCCGACTCGTTATGCTGGAATCATGTACCCCCTCAAAAAAGGCAGATTCGCCGCGCAGGCCCATGCCGGCTTACCGGAGGGCACTTTTGAAGAGGAGCACGGGCGCAAGGGGTTTTATGGGAAGTCCGCGCATCTCTATCACACGCATCCGCCGACGGATTGGATCCGGTTCGAAGGCAAACTGCGGCCGCATTGCCTGGATCTGAATCAGCTGGCGCCGACCGATAGGGACGATCCGAACGGGGCGCCGGTGGCGTTTCTGGGGAATGACGATGTGAAACTGTACGTATCGCGGCGGTCGAAGCCGATGCCGTTTTACTATCGCAATGCCGATGGCGACGAACTTCTGTTCGTGCATCGCGGCGAAGGGACGATCGAAACGGATTTCGGGCCGCTGCGGTTTGAGGCGGGCGATTATATTGTCATTCCCAGAGCGGTGACGTACCGGCTGGCTCCCGAGACGACCGATAATTTTTTTCTGATCGTGCAATCGCAGGGCGAGTTCGAGCAGCCGGAAAAGGGGTTGATCGGGCAGACTTCGCTGTACGATCCGGGAGTGATTGTCACACCGGAACCGACGCCGCCGGCGTTTGCGGGCAAGAACGGCGAATGGGAAGTGCGCATCAAGTGCGAAGACGAGTATTCGAAGATTTTTTACCCGTTTAATCCGCTGGATGTGGTCGGGTGGAAGGGCGATCTGACGGTGTGGAAGATCAACCTGCGCGATATTCGCCCGGTGATGAGCCATCGCGTGCACCTTCCGCCGAGCGCGCATTCCACTTTCGTGACGCCGGGCGCAGTGGTGTGCAGCTTCGTGCCGCGGCCGCTGGAACAGGATCCGGAAGCGCTGCGCGTGCCGTTTTTTCATCGCAACACCGATTACGACGAGTTCATTTTTTATCACGACGGCGACTTTTTCAGCCGGGACAACATCAAGGCCGGCATGTGCACGCTGCATCCGCGGGGGATTCATCACGGGCCGCATCCGAAGGCGCTGGCGAATCAGAACAAGAAGACGCAGACGGACGAGTATGCGGTGATGCTGGACGGATTGAATCCGATTCACGTGCTGCCGGCGGGTGAGCAGGTGGAGTGGAAAGAATATTGGGCGTCGTGGTCTCCGGTGACGGCTGCAAAGGGTGAGAAGTGATCGTCGATCCGGCGGTGACGGCGCAGCGCGATGTTTACAAAATCCTGATCGGGTCGGTGGTGCCGCGGCCGATCGGATTTGTTTCTTCCATCTCACCGGCCGGGCGGCGGAATCTCGCGCCGTTCAGTTTTTTCAACGCGGTGTGCGGCGATCCGCCGATGGTTTTCTTTTCCACCTCGAACCGCGAGCCGCGCAAGGATACGTACCTGAACGTCAAAGCCACGGGTGAATTCGTGGTGAACATTGTGAGCGAAGAGATCGCGGAGAAGATGAATCTGACCTCGGGCGATTATCCTTACGGGGCCGACGAGTTCGAGATCGCGGGACTGACGCCGGTTCCGGGCGATCTGGTTCGTCCGCCGCGCGCGAAGGAATCGCACGTCAGCATGGAGTGCAGAGTGGTCCACACGATCGACCTGAGCGACCGGCCGGCGGGGGCGACGATGTTCGTCGGTGAAGTGATCCGGTTTCATGTCGACGATGCGCTGGTGGATAATTTTCGGGTCGATCCGGCGAAGCTGCGCGCGGTGGGGAGAATGGGCGGGAATGAATATTCGCGGACGCGGGACCGGTTTGAGATGATTCGTCCGAAGGTATGAGCGATACTTAGTTTAGCCGTATGCCGCAGCATCACGTTAAGTTGTTCGATGACCTGTTATCTGTCCTCGAAAAGCATCGTGAAGAGCCGGGCATCGATCAGGCGATCGAGGATCTGAAGGCTGCGAAAATCAACTATTCGCAGGGCAGCACGGATCAACTAGTCGCTTGTTTGGTTCTGACGATGCGCGATCTGGTTGCGCGGCCTTCACACTCGACGGTATTTGAAGAACTGAAGACCACCATCGACCAGTTTGCGACTCAGACTCTAGAGATTGGATCCAAGTTGAGCGACTTGGCCCGTAGGTACGAAACGAATGGCGGAAAGCTTCTTTCGTACGAGGAGATCCTTCGCGAAGTTGACGAGCGGCGCGGCGCTTCCCGTTAAGGCCACTCTTTGGCGCGATCTACTTTCGTCGACACCAATGTGTTGATTGCCGCTCATCGGGGCACCCCCGAACCCAGGAGACAGGCACTCGCGATTCTCGAAGATCCGGATCGTTTCTTCGTAGCCAGTCCATTCCTACAATTGGAGATCGTCCCCAAGGCGATTTATCACCGGCAGCAACTCGAAGTGGAGTTTTATCAAACGTTCTTCGACGGAGTTCGGATTTGGATCAACGATCTGAGCGCCATGGTTGCCATCGCCACCGAAGAATCGGAACGGCATGGGATCGCCGCGATGGACGCGCTACACATCGCGGCCGCGTACTTGGGAGAGGCGGAGGTGTTTTACACACTGGAGCGCGCGGAGAAGCCAATTTACAGGACCAATCTGGTTCGAGTCGAGCGAATCGGAGCGGCGGTGGCTTAACGAATCGTGGCCAGGATTCTGTCGAGACTGGCGCGGGGATAATATTTTCCACGCGAGAAGACGGCGGAGATTTTGGTGGTGTTGCGGATGTCGTCGAGAGGGTTCGCCGTCAGCAAGACCAGGTCCGCCTGCTTTCCTTTTTCGATCGAGCCCAGGGTTTCGTCCAGCTCGAAAAATCGGGCGGGGGCGATGGTGGCGGCGGCCAGGGCCTGGTGCGGGGTCAGGCCGGCTTTGACTAGCTGCTCGAGTTCGGCGTGGAGAGTTGCGCCGGGGATGGTGTAGGGATCTCCCGTGTCGGTTCCGGCGAGGATTTCGACTTTCGTGCGCGTAGCGAGGCCGGTGAGACGGTAGATCGATTCGATCTGCTTCTTGTATGGGTCGGCATTTTCGTCCTTCAGATCGGGCCAGGTTTTACGGATCGATTCGGGCACGTACTTCAGGCGCGGATCGGCTTTGAGTTGATCGTCGGTGGTGTGGGCCATGCGCTGCCAGAGGACCAGGGTGGGCGTGATGCGAACGCCGTTCAGGGCGCACTTTTCGAAGAAGTCCAGGGCTTCGTCGTCGGTGGATACGGATTTCATCACGCCGAAGAGATGCTCCAGGCTGCGCTGGCGGGCGTTGATGGCGTCCCATGCGGTTACGGATCGCGGGACGTGGCCTTCCAGGCGCATGTGCCAGTGGCGGGCTTGTTCGGCGAGCGCGAAATAGGCGTCGCGCGAGAGGCCGTCGAGGACTTTGACGAAATCGACATCCATGTCCCAGAGCTGATCGAAGGCGGCGCGGGCTTCGTCGGGAGTGCGGGCGATGAGCGTGGGAAGTTTCGGGTCGCCGGAGGGTTTTTCGGTGACGGGAGGGCCGGGGGTCACGATGCGCGGGCCGATGGCTTTGCCGGATTCGATGGCGGCGCGCCAGGCGGATACGCGCGCGAAATCGCTGCCCATGTCCTGGACGCCGGTGACTCCGAAGGCGAGGAATGTGGGGAGTTGATTTTCCTGGTACCAGAGATGGACGTGCATGTCCCATAGGCCGGGGATCAGAAATTTTCCCGCTCCGGGAACGAGGCGTGTGTTGGGAGGGATGGGGATGGCGCGGCCCACGGCGCGGATGCGGTCGCCGTCGATCAGGACGGTCATGTGAGGACGCGCGGCGGCTGACGCGACGTCGATGACGGTGACGTCGGTGATCGCGATGGCCGCCATCGCCGGAGACCAAGCGCAGGCGAGCGCGAGAAGCAGCCTCATTAGGGAAGCATAGCGGGCCTAGCAGCTTGTTGGAAAAGGGGACAGACCGCTCTGCCCCCAACCGAGCCAACTCGTGCCATCAACGGGATACGTTTGTGGACAGAGTTGTCTGTCCCCTTTTCCAACAAGCTCCTAAACGACGTTAAACAAATGCTTGCGGCGTTCCACCCATTCTTCGCTGGTGCAGAGGCGCGGGCCGATTTCGATCAGGCGCGGGAGGAGATAGAAGAGCGCCTGCGGGGTCCACTTTTCACCGTCGCGGGTTTTGTAGCCGCGATCGTTGATGGTGCGGGCGGCTTGGGAGAGTGGGCCGTCCTGGACGATGGTCTCCATCATCAGGATCAGGATCTGGAGCTCGTCGGGATCTTCTTCCAGGCGCTTGCAGTCGCTGGCGACGCGGAGGCCGAAGGGGACATCCTCGACGGGGGCGGTCTTGGGGGATGCTCCGCGTTCCCATTCGACGGCGACCAGGCGCCAACCCTCGGCGGATTTTTGGGTGAAGTAGTCGACGGAAGGCGGGGCCGTCATGAAATCGCGGACGCGTTCGAGTTTGGGCATGGCCGGAGTTAAGCAATCGGATTGCCAGGGTAAGAGGTTAAAGATCAATCACTTTTCTGGGAGTGATGTCCGGTGGTGGGACTGGGAAATCGGAGCTGGAAAACTGGGACAGCCTGCTCTGTCCACGCGCCGCCGACCGGTGTCGTGGAATCGGGTTCCAGCGCGGCTTGGGACAGAGTGGGCAGTCCCTGTTTTTCAGGCGTTTTTTAACTTTTATTCCCAGCGGAGGGCGCGCATGGGGTCGACTAGGGTTGCGCGGCGGGCGGGGACGTAGCCGGCTAAGAGGGCTACGAAAGCGATGCCGAGGGTTGCGGCGACGATGGTGAACGCGTCGTTGGGCTGGATGCCGTAGAGTTGGGACTTCACCATTCGGGTGAGGGCCCACGCCGCGGGGAGGCCGATGGCGATGCCGATTCCGGCCAACAGGAGCACTTCTTTCATCACCAGCCAGATGACGTCGGTGCTGGCGGCGCCGAGGGCCATGCGGACGCCGATTTCGCGGGTGCGCTGCGCGACCATGTAGGCCATGACGCCGTATAAGCCGATGGCGGCGAGGAGCGTCGCCAGGATACCGAAACCGGATGACAGAGTTGCGACCAGGCGTTCGGTGATGAGGGATTCTTCCATCTGGGCTTCGATGGTTTTCATCTGGAAGACGGGAAGATTCGCGTCGAGGCTGTTGACTACCTGGCGGATGCTGGAGAAAACCTGTTCGGGCTGGCGGGCGGTGCGGACGTAGGCGTACATGCCGAGGACGAAGGGCATCTGATGATAGGGCTGGTAAACCTCCGCCGGGATCTCATCGCGCATGCTTTCGTACTTGGTGTCGCGGACCACGGCGATGATTTCGGTGTCGAGCTTGGTGCCGGGGTCGCCACCCATGCCGATGTGTTTGCCCACGGCGTTGCCGTCCTTGAAATACTTGCGGGCGAAGCTCTCGTTCACGATGCAGACCTTGGGGGCTCCGCGGCCGTCGGACATGCGGAAGTCGCGGCCGAGCAGGATGGGGATGTTCATGGTCTTGAAGTAATCGGGAGAGATGAACTGCATGTGCGGGTCGGGTTGCTCGGTCGGCTTGGCCTGGAAGCCTTCGACGGCCATGCTGCTGTCCCATTCGTTGCCGCTGAGGACGGGCATGATGGCGAGGGCGGCGGATTCGACGCCGGGGATGGCGTCGAGATTGTCGCGGAGCTGGCGGTATAGATCGAGACTGCGCTCCTGTTTATAGCCGTTGAGCGGAGGGTCGACGGCGAAGCCCAGGAGATTGGCGGTGTGAAAGCCGGGATCGAGATCTTTCAGGTTTTGCAGGCTGCGGATGAATAATCCGGCGCCGATCAGGAGCAATAAAGAGAGCATCACCTGCGCGGCGACCAGAGCTTTGCGCAGGCCAACGGAGGCGCCTCCGACGATGGAGCCGACCTGGTCCTTCAACGTTCCGGCGAGTTGGGGACGCGTCGACTGAAGCGCGGGAACCAAGCCGAAGATGACGCCGGTTAAGAGAGAGACGGCGAGATTGAAGGCTAGAATCCGCCAATCGGGAATGGTCGAGATGGTGATGGGGGAACTGCCGGTGGGCAGGAAATTTACCAGAGCCTTGTCCATCCACGCGGCGAGCGCGAGACCGGCGATGCCGCCAGCGATGGCAAGCGCGAGGCTTTCGACCAGGAGCTGGGAGATGATCCGGGAGCGGCTGGCTCCCAGAGCCAGGCGCACGGCGATTTCTTTTTGACGGGCGGTGGCGCGGGCGATCAGAAGATTCGCGACGTTGGCACAGGCGATCAGCAGGACGAGTCCGACGACGGCGGTGAGGACCAATAACGGGCTGGCGAACTGGCGGCGCAGACCGGAATCGCCTTTCTCGGCCGGGCGCAGTTCGAGCCACATGGTCAAGAATTTCTGGCGCGTTTCGGGGGCGGTCTGGGCGAAGGCCTTCTCCGTGATTTCCATTTCGAGGATCTGATGGAAGTACGGCTGGAGCGAGGCTTGCGCCTGCGTGATGCTGACGCCGGGCTTCAGGCGCCCGAAGACGTTTACCCAGCGGCCGCGGCGATCCTTCAAGTTGTAGAACTCGCTCATGGTCGGGTTCATCTGCGGCTGCATCATGATGGGAACGCGAATTTGCGGCGAGGAGCCGGTGTCGGTGCCGTCGAATCCGGCCTGGCTGACGCCGATGATGGTGAGCGGATAACCGTCGACTAAAATCTTTTTGCCGATGACATTGGGGTCGGCGGCAAAGCGGGCGATCCAATAACGGTAGCTGATCACGGCGTAAGGATGGCCGCCCACGATTTTGTCATCGTCGGGGGTGAAGACGCGGCCGAGGGCGGCGCCGACGCCGAGCACCGGGAAATAGGATCCGGAGACGAGCTCGCCGTCGACGCGCTCGGTCTTGCCCTCTGAGCTGACGCTCAAGTTGGTTTCCCAGCGGCAGAACATTCCGCTGAAGACCTGATTGTGGTCGCGGAAATCCTCATACATGGGATAGGAGAGCTTGTAGCGTCCGTTATTGCTGCCGTAGTGCGGGCCGCGGCCCCAAAATAAAACGAGCTGCTGCGGGTCCTTTACGGGCAGGAGGCGCAGAAGGAGCTGGTCCACGAGAGTGAAGATGGCCGTGTTCGCGCCGATGCCGAGAGCCAGGGAAAAGACTGCAACTGCGACAAAGACAGGTGATTTTCGGAAGGATCGCGCGGCGAAACGGAGATCTTGCGCCAGATTGCCCATGCGAGGGAATACTCCTTTGGAACAAGAACGTTACAGATCGTGAAAAGTTCCCAGGGAAAAAAGGGCGCGGTCCGCTGGCGGCGAGCGCCGGACCGCCTGCCGGCGATTCGGGCCCGCTCATGGCATTCGGCTAGTTGATGGCGGGATAGTCCCCGATACTGGGGCTGAATGACGAGATTTATTACGGCCGTGGTGTTTGTGGGCAAATCCGCTTGCTGGCGGGCGCGGTTCGGGGACGCTGCGCGGGCTGAGAAGCTGTGGCGCGCGTGGGCCGGGCTGATGGCGCTGGGGCTGGTGTTGGCGGGTTTCATGGC
>DATGGL010000269.1:0-27277 GCA_035308605.1 Bryobacteraceae bacterium | reverse complement strand
GGGTGGGCGTCGGTCAGATTGTCCGCCAACTCCAATTCATCGCTGGGCTGTTCTGCATCGCAATCTGATGCGCTGACGGAACTCGGTCATCTCGTTTGCCGCCACTTGAAACTTGCAACACTGCCGGTGGGCCTGAGGTGTAACCGAAGCGGTGTAGAGGCTCGGGACACGCTCGATCCCGCAGTCACATGATTCACATTCGACCCGCGCTAGAGACGCGGTCGTCAGGTCAAATCCTCACGTCCCTCATTTCGATTTCGGCTGAAACGCAGGAAGGGCGTCTTCCCATTGATTGTCGGTCAACTGCTCCACTTGCGTGCCGTCGTAGCGCATTACGAATAATTCCCCGTACGGCTGTGGCGACGAGGTGTACAGAGCCTCGTCCTTGAACCCCATCCGCGTGCTGGAAAACAGAAGTTTTTCCCCGCCCGGTGACCAGGCGAGATGCGCCTCGTTTCCCTTGACGTGGGTCAGACGGCGAACGTCTTTCCCGTCCGGGCGGATCGAGAATACTTCGAAATCGCCATCCACGCGGCGGATGAACGCGATCAAATCGCCTCGGGGAGACCAAACGGGAAAGTTGTCGTACTCCTCGGTCAGATTGGTGATGGAGCGGTCCTCGAGATTCATCACGCGAAGGCCGTCGCCTTCGGGGCCCATTGTCCGGTAGACAATGCGCTTGCCATCCGGCGAGTAAGCAGCGAACCCGTTGTTGTTTTTGCCCGAGGTGATCTTCCGGAATCCGGATCCGTCGGCGTTGATGATGGCGACCTGGGCCCCGCCGTTCACCGGGTCCACCGGCTTCTTCGCGCCGATCGCAAAGTCCAGGAACGCCGAGAACTTTCCGATTCCGAAGACGATGGAATCGTCGCCTGGCGACCATTGCGGCCCTAGAATCAGCTCATCCTTGCTCTCGAGCAGCTTGGCTGACGGCTGGTCGCCGGTAGTGACCATCAGCGTCGAGTCCTGGCGATTGGAGGCGAGCTTGGTTGTAAGATATCGCTCGCCGGTCGAATCGTAGGCCGGCAAGGTACCGGTGTCCACAAGTTCGTATTGCGAATTTCGACTCCAGATCTTCCGCGTCGCCGCGGTGGATGCGACCACCCGGCCGTAAACGACTTTGGTTCCGTCGGGCGACCAGGCCGGCCAGCGAACATCGCCTGTGGGTCCGGCTTTTCCGCCCTCATAAAATACGCCTTGGGACTCAGTGTCGCGGCGCACGAAAGCGAGTTTGCCGGACGGCAGAACCGATGGGTAAATCTTGATTCCCGGACCGGCGTTTACGGGTTTCGATTCACCGGTCGCGAGGTCGAAACGCGTCAGTTTGGTTTCGCCGTCGATCCGGTTAATGCGGTAGGTCCATGTCTCCTCGGCGGTCATGCAATAGGCGACCACGCTCTGGCTGTCGGGCGACCACTTCGGGCTGCCGCAGAAATCGCCATGGCGCGACAGGCGTTTCAACCCGCTGCCGTCCGGATGCACGAGATAGACATCCACGATGTGCAAGTGCTCCCATCGTCCCTTGGCGAAAGGCAGAGTGCTGTCGCGGTCGGAGGAGAATGCGATCCACTTCCCGTCGGGCGACCAGGACGGGCGGAAATCGCCGCCGGCTCCGGAAGTCAGCGCGTGCGCCCGTTTTGTGTTTACGTCGAGAATCCAGAGATCGGCGGTTCCGCCGGCTCGCGTGGTTACGAAAACGATCTGGCTGCCATCGGGGGAAAAGGAAGCCTGGTCGTCGAACGCCGGATCGCCGGTCAGGCGTTCCACGCCCGTGCCATCGGCCCGCATTCGATACAGATCCGCGGAACCGCCGCGCTCCGAGGTGAACGCGATCCATTTTCCGTCGGCGGACCACACGGGATTATAGTCGAGCGATCCTTTTGTCAGCGCGCTCTCACGGCTGCCGTCGGCGTTCGAGACATACAGCGCCGTCTCTGACGGTCCGAGCCGCGAGAATAGGATTCGATCGGCGGCCGAGCAGGACAACGCCGCGGCGCACACAAGAAACAGGCGGAGCCACATTTTATGCATCCTTTACTTCGGTTCGACGGAAAGCGCCAGGGCCGTTGTGGCCCAATTGGTTGCGGCAGCGGAAATCCACTGATCGCGGCCGTGCGGAAAATCGCTTTCGAAATAGGGCTGGAGGGGAAGCGCGCGGCTCCTCACGTACCACGATCCGTCCTGAAGCTGGGTGTTCAACAGGCGCAACGCGCCGCGCTTGTAGGCAGCATCCGAAGCCGCCAGCGCCTTTGACTCCTTCAGCGCCACTAATGCCTGGCCGGTGGCATAGGCGTCCGTTCCAAGCGAAGGAATCTGCGCCCAACCACCATCCGGTTTCTGCATGGCGATCAACCGGTCGGCCGCCTTGCGGATGGTTTCTTTGCTCGCGCCGGACCAGGAGAGGCCCAGGAGCTGAAAGACCCGGTCCTCTGTTGTTTTGGGCTCGGACTTCGCGAGCCACGCCGCGGCATGCTGGATCGATCGGTTGTACTCGACCTGCTGCGGCTTGGGGGCAAAGGCTTGCAGAGCGCGCATGGAGACGGCCGTGATCGCGAAATCGCTCGACTCAAGCGGCGGACGAGGCGTGGACAGCGCCCATCTTCCATCCGGAGATTGGACGCTCTTCAAATAATGCGCAAAGGCGTCCGTCGCCGCATCCGGCGGATATTTCTCCACGGCCAGGCCGAAGAGAATGTACGCCATCGTGTCCTGGACTCCGGGGATCCCGATGTCCTGCAAGGCACGATCGCGCCAGCTTTCGATATACGCGCCGATCGTCTGTAACTGCCGGCGGGCAATGTCTTCGTTCAGCGGGAATCCGTTCTTTCGCAACGTCGCGACGGTCATCGCGGTGAGGTTGTTGTTGTGGCACGAAACGCAGCCTGATCGCTGGATAAACGTCACATCGCTGTGCTGCAGCAACGGCATGCTTCTGGCGATGGCGGCACGGGCGGAGCCGGCGGGTTTCGGCGTTGGATCCGGCTTGGACGCCGACCCCTCATCCTTCGCTCCAGAGTTCTTCAGGAAGTTCACAACAGCGGTATCGCCTTGGCGCTTTGCGAGGGCAAGTACGGGTTCATCGTTTTCGCTCTTCGCGTGGATATTTCCCCCGTGGTCGATCAATGTTTTCACCAGGGCGACGTCCGCAGTCTCGGAAGTAGCCGCCACGGTCAGCGTAGTTACGCGAAAAACAGGGCTGATCGAGTTGACGTCGGTGCGACGGTCGAGCAATATTTTGAGGGCCGCTGTATCCGACTTAAGCACCGCTTTGCTCATTGCCCGGTCCAGAACGTTTTGGGGCGCTGAGCTCAGGAACATTTCGAAACACGGGGTACAGCCCGAGCCAACCGCTCCGGTCAGTGCGCCCGCAGTGGCGCTCTTTACGTCGGCGCCGTGCGCTATCAGAAGCTTTAGAGCCGCCTCGTCCCCGGCACGGGCAGCCTCGATAAGAGGAGTTCTCGAAGAATCCGGAGACTTTGCCGATGGGTTGGCACCGTGATCGAGCAATAGTTTCACGATCGCACTCGATCCGAAACGGCCGGCGGCGATGATGAGCGCGGTGACGCCGTCATCGGACTGGATGTTTGCATCGGCTCCGTGATCGAGCAGGAGTCGGGTCTTCTCCAGATCGTCCAGGCTCCACATGAGCGCAGTCGCCCCGGCCTCATTTTTGAGATTTGGGTCGGCTCCTTTGTCGAGGAGCAATCGAACGGACTCGGGATCGCCGTACAGGGCGGCGTGCATCAACGGCGTCGAGCCGCCGGGTCCTTTCAGATTGACGATCTTTGGGTTCTCTGCCAGGAACGTCTTGAAGGACCGATCGCCGGTCCGGAGCAATTCCATGGCTCGCGCCGCTGTTGGGTCTGGAGGCGATTGCGGCACATCGTCCGCAAGATTGTCGGGCCAATCGGCGCCCTGATCGATCCAGGTCTTAATGGTGTTGATCTGTTCCGCGGGCAGCGGTCCGGCCGGCGGCATTTGTAAACCGCTCTTGTTCCCGATGAGCTTTAGAAAGAGCCGGCTCTCCTGGCTGTTTCCCGGAACGATGAAATCGCCGTTGGCTCCCACGCGGTTGGCCATGACGCGACGGCGCCGGTCCAGGCGGAATCCGTTAATTTGCTTTGCTGGGCCGTGGCATCCGTAGCAGTTGGCTTTGAACAGCGGCTGCACGTCGTGGGCGAAATCCACCTTGCGCGATTCCTGGGCTGAGAGTGGCACCACAACGCAGATCAATGGAATTGTGGCAAGGCGGCGCATTTCAGGCTCCTTTGAGTGTGAGTTTAGCTTACACCAGTAGGCTTCACTGGGAGATTGTCGCCAGGCACGCGCGGCTTGCTGGGGCTTGACGTTTGGCGAGCCACGACCGCGACTTCGCACGATTGATAGTTGATATGATTGTTTCTCAAAACTATGGGCCGCGCCTGTATCGCACTCGTCGTGACGGCTTGCCTATGGCCGCTGAGTGCCGGGGCCCAGCAACTCACTCTGGAAATCAAGGACTACGCGACGTTTCCCATCACGGGCTCCGCGGATAAGGTCAACGATAACGTGGCGAGCCTTCTGGCTCGAATCAATTATCTGCGCGATGAGCCGGGCGGCGGAAAGCGATTTTTTGTAAATGATTTGAACGGGCCGTTATACATCCTGGACAAAGAAAGCAAGAAAGTCACCACCTATCTAAACTTCAACGGACGCGAGGGGCAAGGCGGCCTGTTTCATAAGTTCCGTTTCGAAAATGGCCAGGGGAATGGCTTCGTCAACTTCGTTTTCGATCCGGACTATGCACACAACGGGAAGTTCTACACGATTCACATGGAAGATCCGTCGCTGCCGGGCTCGATCATGCCGGATAACACCAACTTCCCGGGCTTCAAAACGGATGGTTATACAACTACGAAGCCGATCGCGACCTGGCCAACGCATCGCAGCGAGGGCGTGATCATTGAATGGACCGACACCAACACCTCCAATTCGACGTTCGAAGGTACCGCGCGCGAAGTTCTGCGATTAGAGTTGATCACCTACAGCCACCCATTAGGCGAAATAAGCTTCAAGCCGACGGCGCGGCCCGGCGATCCGGAATGGCGGGTGATGTACGTAGGCTGCGGCGACAGCGCGGCCGGTGAGCAGCGCGATCCGAAGCTGCGTCTTAGTCCGCAAAGGCTTGACCTGCTGATCGGTAAGATCTGGCGGATTATTCCCGATCCCAAAGAGCACACCGATTCCAGCACGCTCGGCGAAAACGGCCAGTATCGGATCCCGAACGACAATCCGTTCGTGAAGGTGGAAGGCGCGCGAAAGGAGATCTGGGCCTACGGGCTCCGCAACCCGACCCGGCTCATCTGGTATGTGGATCCCGCGGATCGCAATAAAGTCACGCTGCTGGCCAGCATCGTTGGATTACGGACTTGGGAAACCGTCGACATCATTCACAAGGGCGCGAACTACGGTTATTCGCTGCGCGAGGGCAACGAATTACTGAAGGCCGACAACAGCACGGGCCCGCTTCCCGCCGACGATCACATTCCCATGCAGATTTCCGACACGGTCACCAACGGGGCGGTTCTTCCGCTGTATCCCGTGATTCAATATGCTCACGTGAAAGACGGTGGCGACGCGATTTCGAGCGGCTATGTTTACCAGGGCAAACTGCTGCCGGCGCTTCGCGGCAAGTATGTCTTGGGTGACATCACCACCGGCAACGTCTGGTACACGGATTTCAAAGACATGCTCGCGGCCGATGATGGCGATCCCAAGACGATGGCTCCTCTGCACCAGACGCGAATCCTCTGGGACAAGCCGGATGGGAGTAAAGAGCTGTACGGCTCGATGTTCCCGGTGACGGAAGCTGCGTATCACCAGCGCGGCGGGAAAGCCGAATCGTTGCCGGGCAGGGCTCGGGTATCGGGTGGGCGCTCCGATATTCATTTCCTCATCGACGACGCAGGCGAACTTTACATCATGAGTAAGAGCGACGGCGTGGTCCGGGCAGTGGTTGCGGCCACCCTGAAATAGCTAGTTCAATCCGAGCAAATAGGCCGGGTTCTTCCGAAGCATCTGGTCTATCTCTTCCTGAGTCAAGCCTTCTTTCAAGAGCGCCTGAATATAGCTGCGCAGGCCCGCGGTGTGCACGGGATTCACGGCGTTGCCGAGGTCGGTGGACATGATTACGTGCGCGGGTCCAACGGCCTTCATGTTCTGCGCGTAGACGCTCATCGGCTTCTGACTAGCGCCGGCGAAGGGGAGGGTGCCGACGTAGCAATATTCCAGGAACGCTCCCATGGCGGCAGCCTGCTTTTGCTGGTCAACGCTCATGTTCAGGCCCTGCATCGGGTGCGTTACGATGATGCGCTTCACGCCGGCAGCGCGGGCTTCGCGGATCAGCATCAGGCTCTCCTCAGGCGAGATGTGGCCGGTGGCGAGCGCGATATCTTCGCGGGCGATGATCGCCAGCACTTGTTTGGTTTCCGGAAGCAGCTCTCCGTTCTTTGCAATGGGAACGAATGGTCGATTTGAGGCCCGGGCGCCATACTCGGAGTCCATGGTCGGCATCCAAACGATTCGGCCGAATTTTCCCGGCAACTGAACCATCTGTTCGACGGCCGCAACATTGATTCCGCCAACCTGCCGGTTGAGCGCGATTCCGCCGAACACGTCTATCCCGGGCACGACACGGTGGACCAAAAAGGCGATGCCGGTGGTTGGAAAGAAGTGGTTTTTGAAGACGACGGCTCGCATCCCTTCCTGCTGGGCGAGCCTGGCCAGCGTGATGGCATCGACAGACCGGGGTATCGTCTCCGGATCGACGTGCGCGTGAACATCGATCACGCCCTGTAGCGATTGCCCAACGGAGACAGCCGCCAGCAATCCGATCAGGCCTATTACGGCCTTCATTTGGCGGCCGCTTTTAGAGCCGTCCATTTGGTCATCAAGGCGGAATAAGCCGTCTGCTGGCGGCTGCACGCCTGGAGTTCCAAGGCCGTTGGAGGCATTTCGGCGGCCTGCATTCCCATGACTGCGGCTACCATGTGGACGCCGATGTTGCCAAGGGTTGGAGGAGCAGCGGCGTCGGCAGGCATTTCAGCGGGCGCGATTTCCTCCAATTGTTTGATCAAAGCGTCTTTTGCGGGCGACTGGGCTTTCAGTTTGTCCACGAGCGCGCGGGCATCCGTGTACGCAGTCGAAGCGGTTCTTGCGTTGTTCTCCATCTGCGCAGTTAGAGCGAAAATCTGCTGAACTTCGGGTGTGATCTTTACTCGCGGATCCATGCGGATGGTGATCGGCTGCGTGTAAGCCTTGCCGTTGACAGTGAGGCGGACAGTGTACGCGCCGGGTGCGGCCCATGGCGCGTTGGGCTGCGGATACGTGCGATGTGGAACCGCGCCATTCGCATTTCCGCCTCCGCCTCCGCCGCGGCCACCGGCGGTCGAGCTGGGCAGCGGATCGTAGTGCATGTCCCAGGTGAAGCGATGCATTCCGGCGGCGTGACTTAGTATCTGAGGAGGCGCGGGCCAGTACAGCGGAAGGGAACAGTCGGCCGCCGTCGGCGTCTGCTGGCAGAGCTTATCGTACGCCGCGAGGTCGATTGCCGGATCGGGATTGCGCACTGGATCGGAGCTCGAATAAGTTCGAATGACGCGATTCTGCGCGTCCAGAAACTCCAGTTTTACTTCGCCAGCCGCCGAGGGCAGGTAGTAGTCGACAATCGCGCCGTTTGGAGGATTCTCGCCGGCCGGCACCTCCGGCGGCCATGGTGTCGGATCGTTGGTGCCGAAGCGAATACGAATGCCGGTGGCGGGCTTGAACAAGAACGCGTCGGAGGCGGCCGCAGCTTCCGCCGCCTGGCGAAGCGGAGTCACGTCGTCGAGTATCCAGAAACCGCGGCCATGCGTGCCGGCTACCAGATCCGAGCAGAGGCATGACGCATCGTCCTTCACTTCGATGTCGCGGACGGAAATCGCCGGCATGTTCAGGCGAAGCGAATGCCAGTGGTCGCCATCGTCGAAGGATACCCAGATCTGAGTATCGGTGGACGCGTACAGCAGCCCCTTTTTACGTGGATCTTCGCGGATCGCGTTCGTGACGGCTCCGGCGGCGATGCCATTGTTGATCTCCGTCCAAGTCTTGCCGCCGTCGTGCGTGCGCCAGAGATGTGGATTCATGTCATCCAGGCGGAGAGTGTTCGCGGCGGCGTACGCGGTCTTCGTGTCAAAGTGGCCGGCATCCATGTTGAAGATACGTGTCCAGGCTTTGATCTGCGGCGGAGTGACGTTCGCCCATTTCGCGCCGCCGTCGAGCGTGACTTGAATCAGGCCGTCGCCGGTGCCCGCCCAGAGCACGTTCACGTCGAGGGGTGAGGGGGCGAGAGCCGTGACCGTGCCGAGCGGGGAGGCTCCCACGGTCGAGCCATATTTGCCCGCATTCGCAGGAATGTCCCACGTCTGGCGAGTCAGATCGCCGCTGATCGGGGTCCAGCTATGGCCCCCGTTGGTCGTTTTCCAGACGCCGGCCGTGGCGTAGAACAGCACATTCGGATCCTTGGGCGACCATTCGAGCGCCTGTGTCCGTACAGTTCGTCCGGGAGGATCCCCGGGGCGGGGCTCCGCGCCTCCGCGTCCTCCAGCCGGACCGACGTTGGCCTTCTGGCCGGTGCGGCGATCATAAACGCTCACTTTTCCGCCATAGACCAGATCGGGATTCTTGGGATCAGGGGCCGCTTCGCCGTACTCTTCGATTCCAACGGGATGCCAGTCGTGGAAGGTGATTTCGCCGTCCATGCTGCGGCTATCGACGCAGGCCGAGCCCGAGTCCTGCTGGCCGCTGCATAGCCTGTACGGGAATGCGTTGTCGGCGGTCACGTGATACATGGCGGCGGTGGCCTGCGTGTACCAGTTGCTCCAGGATTCGCCGCGATTCGCGGACACGACTCCGCCTTGATCGCACACCAGCAAAATAATATTCGGGTTGTTGGGATTGACCCAGCTTTTCTGGTAATCGTCGCCGCCGGGCGCCCCGCGCACCGCGGACCAGGAGAGGCCGGCGTTCTCGGTCCGCCAAAAAACGGTGGAACAGCTATACACAACGTTCTCGTTCTTCGGGTCAATCGTGATGGTCGGCAGATCGCCGCCGCCGATGCGGCCCAGCGGCCGATTATCCGGCGGATGGCGCTGCGAACCGGTTTCCGCGACGCGAGGGTCGTCGGTGGCAAGAGCCCAATGCTCGCCGGCGTCCGTGGTTTTATAGAAACCGATTCCGCCGCCCGCGCCGCCGCCGCGCCCGCCGCGTCCACCGGGTTGAGGCAGAGCCGGCGTCGCGATCATCGCGTACAGCACCTTAGGATTACTCGGCGCGATCGCGAGGTTGGCTTCGATAATGGGCGGCAGTCCGCCGGTTAGCTGTTTCCAATGAGAGCCGCCGTCGGTGGACTTGAAGATGCCGCCGTCCGTCCCGCCAAACGCTCCGTTTTCATAGAACCCCTGCTGCTGCTGCCAGAGCGCGGCATAGATCGTATTGGAGTCCTGCGGGTCGATGCGAACGTCGTTGCCGCTGGTGTACTCGTCTTTAAACAGGACTTTTTCGAAAGTGCTGCCGCCATCGACGGAGCGAAAAATCCCGCGCTCCGGATTCGGACCGTAGGGATGGCCCAAGGCGGCTACAAACAGACGATTCGGGTTCTTCGGGTCCACTTCGATATTGGCGATCATCTGGGAATCGCGAAGGCCGAGATGGGTCCACGATTTGCCCGCGTCGATCGACTTATACACACCGTTGCCGACTGCAAGATCGGGGCGGATGATTCCGGCGCCGCTCCCGACGTAAATGATGTTGGGATTCGACGGCGCGACCGCGATCGCGCCGATCGATCCGGTCGGCTGATTATCGAACAGCGGGACCCAGGTAGACCCGAAATCCGTGGATCGCCACACGCCGCCGTTGTCGAAGCCTATATAGAACACATTCGGCTGGCTCGGCACGCCGGCAAGCGCTCGCGCACGTCCGGCGCGCGGCGGTCCGATAGATCGCCAACGCATCTCAGAATAAAGGCGGCTGTCGATATTTTGGCCGGACGCCGTCAGAGCGAGCAAGGCGCCTGCGAGGATGAACCGGATAATCCGGCGGTAAGGCATAGACGAAATCAAATTCCCTCCAAACACACGAGTTTATAAGATCGCGCCGGCGGATATTTTTTGGATGGTGGGTTGATCGGCAAGTCAACGGCTGTCGGTCGACGGCGGCACCAGGCCTTTCAAGCGCAGATACATGGCGAGGTATCCGTATTCCTCGTTATCGTGGATTGTCGCGTAGAGGAGCACACCCAGTTTCGAACGCTCGGTGGTACCCGACTTGATCATCCTGGTGGCGTTCTCGGCGTCATCTGGTCGAACGCGCTATCGCACTCGTCGAAAGATTCCTTCAGGGCGGCGACCAGATCGGCCTTGGATGTCTTCGAAGCCGCGTTCAGCTTCCTGGGCTCACCTTTGACTGAAGAGCAAAAGCCCATTTGTGCATCGATGATGTGGGCGAGGAGCTGGGCGAAAGTACGCACGTCCGGGGTGGGACGAAACGCGTAATCCTCGGCCGGCATGCGATCCGCGGCTTTTGATAGATCCCCTTTCCGGATCGTGTAAAACTGCTTCAGTTCCCCGATGAAGGGATTCGGGGACTGTGCCAGCGCAAAGGCTGTACAGAAGACAAATGCCATCGTGGTTAAGGCTCGGTTCATTTGACCTCCTTGAAGTCCGGAATACTTAAGGCGCGCTCGGGTGAAGATTGGAGTTAAAGAAATCATCCACGCGACGCCAGGCGTCCCTTAGGACCTGTGCGCGTGTGAAATAGTGAAACTCGCCGGGGTAGACCATGAACGATACCAGGTCTCCCTTGTTCTGCTTCAGGACTTCGTCGATCAGGCGGACGGATTCCAGATAAGGAACATTTACGTCGGCCGTACCATGCAACACAAGGAGAGGTCGCGCCAGTTTATCGATGTGCGAAACCGGCGAGGCGTTGGCGTAAACGCGCGGGTTTTGTTCCGGCGTTCCGATGCGGCTCGCGGTCCACGAACCGTGGTATGGGTCCGTATAGTACATCGCGTAGTCCACCACGCCAGCTACATCGACACCGGCGCGGAATAGCGTGGGCTGATCGGTCATGGCAATCAACGTGAAGAATCCACCGTAGCTCAAGCCCCAAACGCCGATCCGTTCGGGGTCGACGTAAGGCAGGGTCTTAAGATAGTTCGCGGACATCCAGGCGTCCTTCGCGTCCTTACCGCCGACGTCCATGAAGACTCCATTTCGCCATGCGCGGCCGTAGCCGATGCTGCCGCGATAATCGGGCGCGAATACGACATAACCCTGCTGCAACAGGTATTGATGAAAGCTGTAATAGACGGCGTAGTTCCGCTGGACGTGCCATCCGTCGTAGTTTTGGTTGATGCCGTCGCCGTGAATCCAGACAATGGCGGCATGCTTCTTGGTGCGATCCAGATTTTTCGGGACGAACAGCCATCCTGGAACCGGGGAGCCGTCGGCGCCCGGAAAATGGACGTATTCGGGCTCGACGAATGCGGAGCGGTCGACTCCGGCCGGCATGGAGTCGGTTAACCGGCGGGGCGTGGCTCCGGCTTTGGCGTCGATTGTAAAGAGGTCAGCCGAATTTTGAAGATCGGTGTGCTGGTAAACCAGGCGCGAATCGTCCATGGACCAAAGCGGCGCGATATTGGTGCCGCGGCCTCGCGTGATGTAGGTGATCTTCGCCGCAGACGGGCCGGCGCTGAGGTCGGCGATTCCAAGCCGTCGATCGCCGGGACGATCCGGCTCATTGGCGTCGAAGGCGATCTTCTTTCCATCGTGCGACCATACGGGACGCCACGCCTCGAATTTGCCCTTCGTGATTTGAACAGGTTCGCCGCCGGCTGCGGGCGAGACGTACAGGTGATCCCATCCATCAACATCGCTGAGAAAGGCAATCCACCGGCCGTCGGGCGAGGGCTGTGAGGCCGAGCCCGAATTGCCGGGGACGCTCCAGAATTGGTCTTCGACGTCCTCGTGAAGAGGGTGCACGGCGCCGCTCACGACATCGGCCACCAAAATAATCCGCTTCTTGAAATCCCCAGACTGACGATCGAAGATCACATGCGTCGCGTCGAGCCAGCGCGCCCCCTCGAAGCCGATCGGTGTTTTCAAAGACACGGGCTTTCCCCCGGAAGCCGGTATCACGAACAACTGGCCGGGCGTGCGCTCGGTAATCGTGTAGATGATCTTCGAGCCCGAATATCCCGGCGCTTCTTCGTGGCGAATCGAACGGGCGCCTGCCGAATAGGAGATTCGCGATCCGTCCGGAGACCAGGCGATGGCTCCCAATCCGGCATCGTCGTGGACCAGATGGGTCTCTTTCGCGGTGACTAGCGATCGTACCAAAAGATCGCTGCCGGCCGATTCGCCGGTGCGCACGAACGCGACCTGTTTGCCGTCCGGCGAAATTGCTATGTTGGCTTCGGCAGGCGGAGTGGTCCAAACGGCACGCGCTTCGCCACCGGATGCGGATGCCTGCCACAGATCGCCGTGGTGCGGAAAATAGATGAACTTGCTGTCATGACTCCAGAACGCGCCGCTGACCGGCCCTTCCGAAAAATTGGTCAGGGCTGTCGGAGCGGAACGTCCCGACGCATCCGCGACGTATAGATTGCTGACGCCAGCCCGATCCCACACAAAAACAACGTGGCGGCCATCCGGGGACCAGATCGGGTCCGACGGATGCTTGATGTCGATCAATTTTTCGATCGTCAGAGATTGCGAGGCTGCCTCGATGCCGGATGCCAGGATCACCGCGACAAACAATCCGCTCAGATTTCTCATATGAGTCCTCTCGATCAATGACGATTCGCCTGCTTCGGCGAGGGCACCGGCTCCAGGCCCTGTCTTTGAATCTCGTTGCGAGTCTTCAACGGCGCGTGCCAGAAATCGGACTTGGCGTTTTTGAAGAAGGCCTTCGGGATGCGCGCCATCACCACATTCGTGTAGTCGACCGACTCGGCAATGTTCATATCCACCGCGAGGCTCGCGAAGGCCATTGCATCGGTCGGAGAAAGACCTTTTTCGGATTGCAGGAAGTCGAGGGCATTTTGCAGAGCCTGGTCGACGGCTTTCTTGTGATCCATGCTGATCCCCATCAGAATGTAATGCGTCGGCGTTTCCGCGCGCGGAATTTTGAGCCCGCCTCCCTTGTGGACGATGAACTGCATGGTCACGGTATTCGATTGCTCCAGAGCTGTGCCGGAGACCTCGCCGTTAGCCTGCACCTGGTGCGGATCGCCGGTGAAAAATTGCGCGCCGCGCTGAAACACCGGGAAGTAGATGCTGGTGCCTTCTCCCAGATCGTTCAAATCCATGTTGCCGCCCATCGGCCCCGGCGGGCGCGAGCCGACGAATCCCAAAGCCGCCTCTTCCGGAATCGGTGAAACGTAGTCGTCCGCCGGTGCGACTGCCATTGTCCCCTGAAACGGCTTCAGCGGGATCTCGATTCCGGGACCGAATAGCGCGACGTCGCCGCGGGTGCGGATTAACTTGCGGGTGTTTTCTTTGAAAGACGCAGGGAGCGCTCCATTGGGGCCCTGGGTGTTATAGCCCCACGAAACGCGGGCCTTGATCTGCATGACGCGAACTTCCAGAGTGTCGCCCGGCTCGGCTCCGGTCACGTAGATTGGTCCGGTCAGAACGTGCACGCCGCCGGTCTTGCTCCTGTTCTCATAATCGAGTTTGTAGAAAACGTTGGTGGCGTCGGGCAATACTTCGGAGGCGGCGACGCCGTACTGCGCTTGCAACCCGATCGGATCCAACTCGCCACTTGGCACACAGCGCCCGGGCGAAAAGTCGCCTTTGGCGGGAATGCAATTCTTATAATTATTCAGACCCTGGTGCGAAAGCGTATCGATTTCGACAATTGCGCCGCTGGGCACGGTAATCGCGGCCGGAGCATTGCGAGGAAAGAATCCACGGTAGACGGTTTGCGGCGTCGATCCCAGATGATAGGCTTGGTTCGGCTGAGCCCGTAATGGGCCTAGGGCGATCAAGGTAAGCGTCGCCAGACGAATGGAGCGTCGGGACATAGTTTGAGCGAAGAATTTCATTTTGGCTGTTGAGGTTGCCGTCAGTATAACCCAGCCGTGCTGGTTCTGGGCCAGCGTCTGTGACGTAGGCAAAGGCAACTTTTTAGGGCTTCTTTATGCCTTCCTTACGCCATCCCGGCTACCTTGAATACGGGAGTGCGGAAATGACGTTACTAAGCTCAGCGCCCAGTTTCGCGCGGCCGGTTACCGCGTCACCCGGCGAAAGCTCACTCGAGATCGTGGTGGTGCACACCACAACGAAAGCCACCTTACAGAATTTGAAGACTGCAGCGGAACTGGCGGCCGGGCTGGGTGCGCACATCCGGCTGCTGGTGCTGGAAGTGGTGCCCTATCCGCTCGCGGTTGAGTCGCCGAGCGTGCCGCTCGAATTCACGCGCCGGCGCTTCAGGACCGTCGCAGCCGGCGCCCGGATCGACACGCAGGTCGACATTCGGGTGGGCCGGGAGCGCATCCAATTGCTGGAAGCGGCGTTACAGCCGGGGTCGGTCATCGTGCTGGAGCGCGGCGCCTGGTGGACTCGCCAAGGCCGATTGGCGAAACGGCTGGAACGCCTCGGGCACCAGGTTGTACTCGCGAGCTGAAGGAGAAATCAGGTATGTGGGATCTATTTTACGTTGCGATCACGGTCATCTTCTTTGTCGCCTGCTGGTATCTGACCAGAGCTTGCGAAAAGCTCTAGAAGGACTCTGATATGGATTACATTCTTGCGGGCCTGGCGGCGATTGTTTTATTCGCTTATCTGTTTTACGCGCTGTTAAAGCCGGAGAAATTCTGATGACGGGCAATGGCATTGTTCAAATCGCGATCTTTTTCCTCCTGATTCTTGCGGCCGCCAAGCCGATGGGCGCCTACATGGCGAAGGTGTTCGCCGGGGAGCGGACTATTCTCTATCCGGTCCTTCGTCCATTGGAACGGCTGTGCTACGCCGCCTGCGGCGTCAGAGAATCCGTCGAGCAGCGTTGGACGCAATACGCAGGAAGTTTGATCGCATTCAGTATTTTCAGCGTCGTCACGTTGTACTTGCTCCAGCGGCTGCAGGGATGGCTTCCGCTTAACCCGATGGGTTTTGGCACCGCGCACGCGCCGTCCGGAGCGACCGCGATGACGCCCGACTTGGCCTTCAACAGCGCGGTCAGCTTCGCCAGCAACACCAACTGGCAAAATTATGCCGGCGAATCGACGTTGAGCTACCTGGTGCAGATGCTGGGGCTGACCATGCACAACTTCACGTCGGCTGCGGCCGGCATCGCGATCGCAGTCGCGCTGATTCGCGGATTCGCACGGCAACAGGCGCAGGCGATTGGAAATTTCTGGGTGGACCTGGTGCGCGGCGTTGTGTACGTGCTCCTGCCCCTCTCGCTGGTGATTGCGATCCTATTCTGCTGGCAGGGCGTAATTCAGAACGTTCATCCTTATACGGTCGCTACGACGGTCGAAGGCAAGGCTCAGATCATAGCCCAGGGGCCAGTGGCATCGCAGGAAGCCATCAAGATGCTCGGGACCAACGGTGGGGGATTTTTCGGCGCGAACTCGGCGCATCCTTTTGAAAATCCGACGCCGCTGACGAACCTGATCCAGATCCTGGCGATTTTTCTGATTCCGGCAGGGTTGACCTACACGTTCGGGAAAATGGTCGGCGACACGCGGCAGGGCTGGGCGCTGTTCGCCGCAATGAGCGTGCTGTTTCTCGCGGGGACCGTCATTTTGTACGCAACGGAACAGGCAGGTAACCCCATTCTTTCGAAGCTAGGTCTGGAATCTTCCGCGACCGCGTCCCAACCCGGCGGCAACATGGAAGGTAAGGAAGTTCGGTTCGGAATCGCGGCCACGGCTTTGTTTGCCACGGTAACCACGGATGCCAGTTGCGGCGCGGTCAACGCGATGCATGACAGTCTGACGCCGCTCGGCGGGCTGGTCCCCCTGTTTAATATGCAAACCGGGGAGGTGATTTTCGGCGGCGTCGGAGCGGGACTGTACGGAATGCTACTGTTCGCGATTCTGGCAGTATTTATCGCCGGTCTGATGGTTGGCAGGACGCCGGAGTATCTCGGCAAGAAGATCGAATCGAAGGAAGTCAAAATGGCGATGCTGGCGCTGATCGCCACGGCCGCGGTGGTGCTGGTTTTCTCCGGAATCAGCGCGGTGGCCAATTTCTCCAAGGGCGGATACTGGAACGGCCAGTTCGGTCCGGCGACGGGGAACCTGAATAATGGCGGCCCGCATGGTTTTGGCGAGATCATCTATCTGTTCAGCTCAAGCGCGGCCAACAACGGCAGCGCGTTCGGGGGGCTGAACGGAAACTCACCGTGGTACAACCTTGCCGGCGGAATGACGATGCTGGTGGGCCGGTTTCTGTTCATCATTCCGTTGCTGGCCGCGGCCGGTAGCCTGGCGGCAAAGAAACGGATTCCCACGACGAGCGGGACGCTGCCGACTCACGGACCACTGTTTGTCGGCCTGCTGCTGGGAACCGTAGTGATTGTCAGCGCGCTGACCTTCTTCCCGGCCCTATCGCTGAGTCCGATTGTCGAGCATTTCCTGATGCACGAAGGGAGGTTGTTCTAGCCATGCCGCAACTGACCGTTGAAGACCCGAAGCGTGTGGCGCCGTCGCGGCCGGTCGACCCAACCGAGCTTCTCCCAAAACGCCTGGCACAGTCGCGCCCATTGTTTGATCCGGAAATCCTAGGCCGCGCGGTGAAGGATTGTTTCATTAAGCTGAATCCGGCCACGCTTGCGAAAAATCCGGTGATGTTCGTGGTGGAGGTGGGGGCCGCGATCACAACCGTCCTGCTGGCACGGAACCTGTTGAGCGGCGTGGCCGGAACCGGATTTGAGGCGCAGATCGCCATCTGGCTATGGTTTACGGTTTTGTTCGCCAACTTCGCTGAGGCGATGGCGGAGGCGCGCGGCAAGGCGCAGGCCGATGCGTTGCGGAAAACCAAGACGGACACGATCGCGAAGCGGCAGAACCAGAGCGGACACATCGATTCTGTGCCTGCATCCCAGCTACGCTCGGGCGACGTAGTCTATTGCGAGGCCAGCGATATCATCCCCGGAGACGGGGAAGTCGTGGACGGCATCGCTACCGTCGACGAATCCGTGATTACCGGCGAAAGCGCGCCAGTGATCCGTGAATCGGGCGGCGATCGCAGCGCGGTAACAGGCGGAACCCGGGTGTTGTCCGACCACATCCTGATTCGCATTACGTCGAACCCGGGCGAGACATTTCTGGATCGCATGATCGCGTTGGTGGAGGGAGCGGAGCGCCAGAAGACACCCAACGAAATCGCGTTGAATATTCTTATCGCGGGTCTGACCCTGATCTTTTTACTCGCCGTTCTGACGTTGCAGCCTTTTGCCCGCTACAGTGTGACGGCTGCCGGCTCGGGAACGGTACCGACGGTAGCGGTGCTTGTATCTTTGCTGGTCTGTCTGATTCCGACCACGATTGGTGGGCTGCTCTCCGCCATCGGCATCGCGGGAATGGATCGTGTGATGCAGCACAATGTGTTGGCGATGAGCGGTAAGGCCGTCGAAGCTTCGGGCGACGTTAATACGCTGTTGCTCGATAAGACCGGGACCATCACGATCGGTAATCGCCAAGCCGTGGAATTTATTCCGGTCAACGGCGTCTCTGAAGGCGATCTGGCCGACGCGGCGCAGTTATCGAGTCTCGCCGACGAAACTCCGGAGGGCCGGTCGGTCGTGGTGCTGGCGAAATCCAAGTACGGACTTCGCGGGCGGGAGGTGGCCAGCCACGAAGCGCAATTTATTCCGTTTTCCGCATACACGCGCATGAGCGGCGTCGACATCGATAACCGGCGTCTTCGGAAAGGCGCCACGGAATCGATCTCCCAGTTCGTCCGGGAAAATGGCGGCGTGGTCCCGCAAGAGCTCATTGAAACCACCGAGCGCATCTCACGGCAGGGCGGTACGCCTCTGGCGGTAGCCGATGACCGCCGCGCTTTGGGCGTAATTCATTTGAAAGACGTGGTCAAGGGCGGGATGAAGGAACGGCTCGGCCAACTGCGCATGATGGGCATTCGCAGCGTCATGATCACGGGCGACAATCCGCTCACTGCGGCTGCCATCGCCGCGGAAGCGGGTGTCGACGATTTCCTGGCGCAGGCGTCGCCCGCGGACAAGCTGGCGTATATCAAAAAGGAGCAAACGGAAGGCCGATTGGTTGCGATGACCGGGGACGGCACCAACGACGCTCCGGCGCTCGCGCAGGCTGATGTCGGCCTCGCCATGAATACGGGCACCATGGCCGCGAAAGAAGCCGGCAACATGGTGGACCTCGATTCGAACCCGACCAAACTGATCGAGGTGGTCGCGATCGGCAAGCAACTGCTGATCACGCGCGGCGCGCTCACGACATTCTCCATCGCCAACGACGTGGCCAAGTACTTCGCGATTATTCCGGCGATGTTCATGACCACTTATCCGGCGCTGGCGAAGCTGAATATCATGGGTCTGCATACGCCGCAAAGCGCCGTGCTCTCCGCAGTGATCTTTAACGCGCTGATCATCATCGCGCTGGTGCCGCTGGCCCTTCGGGGCGTTCGATACCGGCCCACCAGCGCGGCGTCGCTGTTGCGGCGCAATCTGTGCATCTATGGGCTCGGCGGACTCATTGCTCCGTTTCCGGGGATCTGGGTGATTGATCAGATCGTCCACTTTATAGGTCTGGCCTGAGGAGGAATTCATCATGTGGAGACAAATGCTGCCGGCGCTGAGAATGACGGTCCTGATGACCGTGCTCACGGGCCTGGTTTACCCAGGCCTCGTCACGGCCATCTGCCAGGTCCTGTTTCCCAGGCAGGCGAATGGCAGTCTGGTGGAACGAAACGGCCATGCAGTCGGCTCGGATTTGATCGGCCAGAGTTTTTCGCAACCGGGATACTTTCAGCCGCGCCCCTCGGCTGCCGGAAGCGACGGTTATGACGCCACGGCGTCCGGTGGTTCCAACCTTGGGCCGACCAGTCAAAAGCTGGTCGATCGCGTGAAAGTATCCGTCGACAAATTTCGCAAAGAGAATCCCGATTACACAGGCTCGATTCCTGCTGATCTTGTGACGGCGAGCGGCAGCGGGCTCGATCCGCACCTGAGCCCGGCTTCCGCCGATGCTCAAGTCGCTCGCGTGGCCAAAGCGCGCGGGGCCGGCGAGGATCAGATCCGGCAACTGGTCGCCCAATTCACCGAAGGTCGCGATCTGGGTTTTCTGGGCGAGCCGAGAGTCAACGTTCTGCGTCTGAATCTGGCGCTCGACGATAAGTTCGCCGCGCGGAAATAAGATCAGTGAGTGCGTTGCCCTAATGGGACACTTATTGCCCCATCATTTCGCTTAGCAGGGCCTCCGCTCCGTACAACTTCCGAAGAACCTCCGTCATTACGGCTGTGTGCACGGCGACGGCGCGATTGGTTTCGATGTCGTAAACGTAATCGCCCACCAGGGACTCGATGTTTCCATCGAAAATCAACCCGACGATCGCGCCATTCTTGTCGATCACCGGCGATCCGGAGTTACCGCCGATGATGTCATTGGTAGTCACAAAGTTCATCGCCGTGGAAAGATCCAGCTTGCCGCGGTTTTCGGCGAATCTTGACGGAAGATAGAAAGGTCCCTGATTGTCGAAGCTGGCCGACCGGTCGTATAGCCCGTAGAGCGTGGTCTTCGGCGGCGCCTCTGTCCCGTTCATCGGGTATCCCTTCACCTGCCCGTAAGAAAGCCGCAGGGTAAACGTCGCGTCCGGATAGGTGGTTTTCCCGAACACTTCAAAGCGCGCCTTGCCGAGCTGCTCACCGCCGCGAATCTCGACGCTTTCGACATTGTCCTCGAGCCACTTGGTCAGTTCGCGCCGCATCGGGTCGAGCTTCCGCGCCAGCACGATCATCGGATCGGTTGAAGCCGCGACCGCTGCTTCGCCGCCATCGATCAGCTTTTTCCGGACCGCCACGTCGTCGAGCTTTGTACCGCCGATCAGCTCCGTCGCCGCCTGTTGCGGAGTCTTCCCCCCGAGTACGATCTTCAGATAAGGATCGTTCGGTCCCATCTGGTCGAGATCCAGTTCCAGCGCGCCGGTCATGCGCGCGATATCAAACTCGCGGTAAACCGGCGCGGGAGAGAACAGCGAGAAGCGAAGCGACTCAAGCTGCGACTCATGGTAGCCCGCCAGCCGCTCGCCGTCGGGCTTTTTGATTTCCGCGACGTACTGAACGATATTCAACGCCAAGGCCGCGAATCGCGAATTGGTCCCGTGAAAGAATTGCTCCTTGATTCGAGAGGACGCCTTGCGCTCCGCTTCCGCGATCTCGGCCCAGGCGTTGCCGTAACGGGCTTTCAACTCCGGCCGGCTCATAACGGCCGCGCGAAATTTCTCCTCGTCGGCGCGCTTGTTGTCCATGACGCGCTTGTCTTCCAGGCCCTTCAGATCGCCCGACAGAGCTTTCACGGAATTTTCGCCCCCGAAGATATCGGACGACGCCTGCCGCGCGTGTTCCTCGCTGGTCGCGCTGAAGCGGCGCAACACCTCGATACGGCTGTGCAGCAACAGCAGTTCATTGGGCAGCGCGGCGTCGCGCTGGAACTCGAGTTGTGAAACCGTGTCCATCCGCTGAGTCGATCCGGGATTGCCGGCAACGAAGACCAGGTCCCCGGCCGCGGCGCCTCGCGGATTCCATTTGAGGTAGTTGGGCGTGTCGATCGGTTTCCCGTTTTCGTAGACGCGGAACAGCGCCATGTCCAGGTCGTAGCGGGGATAGGTGAAGTTATCGGGATCTCCTCCGAAAAAAGCGATCTGCTGTTCGGGTGCGAACACCAGGCGGACATCGGTGTACTTCTTATAGCGATACAGCCAGTATTCGCCGCCTTGATACAGCGTCACGACATCGGAGCGCAACCCGGTCTTTTGCAGGCTCTCCCGTTCAATCTCCGCGATCACTTTTTTACGAGCTGCGAACTCTTCATCCGCATTTTTCGCGCCTTTCACTGCCGCCTGAATCCGGGTGGTGAAATCTTCGGTGGAAATAAGGATGTTCACTTCCAGGTCCGGAGACTTTATCTCTTCCGCCTGGGTCCGCGCATAAAACCCGTTCTTGATGTAGTCGTGCTCGGCAGTCGAGTTCTTTTGTAACTGTCCGCGCGCGACGTGATGATTCGTCAGCAGCAATCCACGCGGACTGACGAAGGATCCCGATCCGCCGTCATTCAAGCGGACCGAGGAGAGCCGCACGTGATCCAGCCACTCTTTCGTGAGGGTGAAGCCGTACTTCTGCTGGATCAGCTTGGTCGGCGGGTTGTCGAAGGTCCACATCCCCTCATCGGCCGGGAGCGTTGCCGTGAAGAATACGGCGCCCGCGACAAGAATCGACCAGCGACATACAGGGCTCATGTGAGTAACCCTCCCTGATGCTATTGCAACACACCGGCATCGCGCAGCTTAAGATCCCCCCAAGTTGCGCTTGTAATGTTGTAAAGCCGTTCTCCCGAAGCATAGACTTGAAGCATCACTTGGGTGACGCGGGATAACGGGAGGATGCATGAACGTCGATAAGCTTTGCGTCAGTTGCATGGAAGACGATTCGGGCAGTCCGATTTGTCCCAAGTGCGGAGCTCAGTTTAGTCTTTCTCATACCAACCTGCTGCTGCTTCCTCCGCGGACGCTTCTGCATCAGCAGTACGTCATCGGCCGTGCCCTGGGTCATGGCGGCTTCGGCGTCACCTATCTGGCCTGGGACACAGGTCTGCAAATCCGCCTGGCGATCAAGGAGTATATGCCAAGCGGTGTGGCCAGCCGGAGCACGCCGAACACAGTGCATGCCGCGTCGGACCGCATGAAAGACGAATACGAATGGGGCCTCGACCGGTTTCTCGAAGAGGCTCGCGTTCTGAAAAAGTTCAGCAATCACCCGAACATTGTCGCGGTCGACACGATTTTTCGCGACAACGGTACCGCGTACATGGTCATGGAGTATCTGGAAGGCATGACCTTTGAAGAATTTGTCGCGCAGCGCGGCGGAAAAGTAAGCTTCGAAACCTCATTGCGCATCATGGTGCCGGTGATAGACACGCTCGCCGTAGTCCACGGTGAAGGGATTCTGCATCGCGATATCAGCCCCGACAACATTCATATTGCCAAGACAGGAAAAGTGAAGCTGATGGATTTCGGGGCCGCGCGAAACGCGCTCAGCCAGAAGAGCCGCAACCTGTCCGTGATCCTCAAGGAAGGCTACGCGCCCGAGGAACAATACCGTTCCAGCGGGATTCAAGGTCCCTGGACCGACGTTTACGCGACCGGGGCCACTCTATATCATTCCATCACCGGGAAACTTCCGCCCCCCGCGCTCGATCGAGCGGCGGAAGACAACATCTCTACTCCGTCCCAGCTCGGTGTGGCGATTCCGTCGAGCTCGGAGCGCGCTCTGATGAAAGCGCTCGCGGTTCGCTCTTTAGACCGTTATCAATCCATGGAGGACTTCAAAGCCGGGTTGACCGAGACGGTCTCAGCGGCCCCGGTCCCGGTTGCCCTGGCACCCGTCTCCACTCAGCCGCCGCAGCTCCCCACGCTCACGGCAGTCCCGCCAACGCAGCCCCCGGCAATGCAACCCCCGGCAATGCAACCCCCGCCAATGCAACCTCCGGCGATGCAATCGCCAGCTATGCCGCCTCCGGTTCCGACACAACAGGGCCCAATCGTTCCGCCGCCCGTGACCGCCCCACCTCCGGCGCCGCAATTTCAACCGCCATTGCCGTTTCAGCAGAATGTTCCTGCCGCGCCGGCATCGTCTTCGCCGTCCCGAAAATGGCTGATTCCGGTTGTGGCGATCGGACTGATCGTGCTGGCCGCGGCAGCCGCCGTCACGCTCAAGTTTGGACCCGATCTTCTGTCCAGGCCCTCGAATAAAGAGGATTCGGTCGTAAAAAATCAGCCGCCGTCTTCACCGCCCCCCGCCGAGCCCAGCCCGGCGCCGGCAACTCCGCCGGAGGCCAGCGCTCCTCAGGCCCAAGCGCCACCGCCGGCCGCACCCGAGCCCGCCGCCCCCAAAGCGAGTTCGCCGAAGCCGCCGCGACCGGCGGCCGCGACGCAGACCGATGAAGACCGCCAGCGTCAGCTAGAACAGCAGAAGAGCGCGCCACCGCCGCCTTCGCCGGTCGAGCAGCAGAAGCCTCCGGTGGACTCCGCGCCGGCTGCTCATCCGACTTCAGGCATCCTCCGTTACTCGGGGCCTCCGGTACCGTTGAATGGCAAGGTGACGTTTCAAAATCTTCCCGCCGCACGCTTGAGATTCACCTTCGACCACGATGCCTGGCAACCCGTTATTTCCCGTCAGGCGAACGGTTCGCAGACCTTGATTCTCGTGTCGAAGAAGCAAGGTTTGCAATCCAAATGCGAAGTGCGATGGGAGTTGGCCCCGTAGCAGTTCAAGCCAGGAACGCTCGCAGCTCTGCTTCGAGAGCGGGCGTACACGCCGCCGCATTCCCGCTGTAAATGGTTCGTTCGCCGTTAAAGCCGAAGAACACTGCGCCGGCCTCTTCAAGAATTACCTGCGTGGCCGCCAGGTCCCAGGCCGCGACCTTCGGCTCAATCCAAACGTCCATTTGTCCGGCGGCGACCAGCATCGCATCCGGAGTTCCCCCCATGCTGCGGCAGGACCAGAACCGCCCGGCCCAATCGATCACTTTGCCCGCGAACGGCGCGTCGCTCATACGGCTGATGCCGTTCAGGGACAATACCGCCATCGAAATGTCCGCTATGGGGGAGACTCGAATGCGGTCGCCGTTGCGATATGCCCCGCTGCCCCGCGAAGCCCAGTAGGTCTGCCCGAGAATCGGCAAATGCGCCACGCCCGCCACCATCTCGCCTCGATCCTCCAGGCCGATCAAGACGCACCATAGCGGGTTACCGCGAACAAAATCGCGCGTGCCGTCTATAGGATCGATGATCCAGCGGCGTCCGCTTTTCGATTCCTTCCGCGCGCCCTCTTCTCCCAGGATGCCGTCATCAGGGAAAGCGTTTTCGATCGCGCCTACGATCAGCTTCTCGGATTCCTTGTCGGCGATCGTGACCGGCGAATTATCGGGTTTGGTTTCCGCCCGGATACCTTTCGCCTGATGCCGCAGCGCCACTTCCGCCGACTTGGCCGCTGCCCCGCGAGCCACCTCAAGTTCTTTTTCTAAGGTCATTTCCTGGCATGGTAGCATTGTGCCGGATGAAGCCCCGGACGGTCTTTACAGTACTCGAAGAAACAGCGAACGCTTACCCTGAAAGCCCGGCGCTGCATCAGCCTACAGGCGGCGGCAAGCATCGATCGTGGACCTGGCGCGAATACCGCAATGCCGTTCGTGCAATCGCCGTGGGTTTAAAGGAAATCGGTGTCCGGCGCGGCGATACCGTCGCATTGCAGTCGGAGACGCGCGCCGAGTTTTACCTCGCGGACCTCGCTGTGATGACCGCGGGCGCGATCGCCGCGGCGTTGTATACCAGTTTGCCGTTCGCCGACCAGGCCCGCACACTGCGAGCTTCCGACGCCCGTTTTGTGTTCGTCGAGAACCTGAAGGCGATGCATGCGCTGCGCGAGGCGGCAGACGACCTCGACGTCCGATGGGTGCTCTTGACGGGTGAGAGCGAAGAATTGATGACGCTTGAACGATTGCAGGCGTTGGGCGAAGAACGGATCGCGCAGTTCGAACGGATTTTGGCCGAGGTCCAGGAATCCGATCATGCGGTACTGTACATGACGTCGGGTGCGACCGGGGAACCAAAAATGGGGCTGGTGACCCATCACGCCCTGGTCTCGAACATGGACCACGCGCCCATAGTGCTGCCGATTACGCCGGAAGACACAACGATTGCGTTTCTCCCATCCGCGCACATCGCGCAGCGGGTGGTCATGGAACTGGTTCCCATCCGGCAAGGCACTGCGGTCTGGTTTTCAGAAGGTTTGGCGAAACTGCCAAACGAAATCCGCACGATTCGTCCGACGTTCTTCCTGGCTCCGCCGCGCGTATGGGAGCGCGTTTATTCGACCATTTCCACCGAGATCAAGAAACGTCCGGCGGCGATCCGAAAGCTGTTTTATCTGGGGTTAGGCGTCGGTTCCTCGGCTAACCGTCTGCGCGAGGCCGGCAAGCCCGTGCCCGCTTGGATGCGAGCATCGCTTCAGTTCTTCGATCGCGTCGTCTTCCGGAAAATTAGGGAACGTCTGGGCGGGCGGATTCGCATCGCGGCATCCGGCGCGGCCCCGCTGGGAAAGGATCTGGCGGAGTTCTACGCTGCCATTGGCATGCCGTTGGTCGAAGGCTATGGACTGACCGAGGCCGGCGTCGTCGCGTTGAATCCCTTGGACCGGCCGAAATCGGGAAGTATTGGGAAGCTCCTTCCGCAGGTTGAAGCTCGCCTCGAAGAAGACGGCGAGTTGATGCTGCGCACTCCGTGCCTGTTCACTGGATATTACAAAGACCCTGAATCCACGGCCGCCGTGTTGCGCGACGGTTGGCTCGCCACCGGCGATATCGCAGAGGTGGATGCGGAAGGCTACTGGTACATTACTGGCCGGAAGAAGGAACTGATCGTTTCTTCGAACGGGAAGAAAATCTATCCAGCGCGCATTGAGGTGTTGTTCAAGCGCGAGCCCCTGATCAATCAGGTTTTGCTGGTCGGCGATCGCCTTCCGTACGTGACGGCTTTGTTCACCGTCAACGGAACGCCCGATGAAACCAAGACCGCCGTCGCCCAGGCGGTGAAGGACGTGAACAAACAGCTCGCGCCCTTCGAGCAGATCCGCAAATTCAAAATCGTCGAGCGCGATTTTTCGATCGAACAGGGCGAAGTCACGCCGACCATGAAAATCCGGCGGAGCCGCGTCCTGGAGAATCATCGCGCGCTGGTGAGCGAAATGTACATGGGCCGCGACATCGACTGAGGTTTCTTCACGGAGTCTTCGCGGCGTTGCCAGCCCGTACAATGTAGTCGTGTCTCATCAAGTCACCTTGATCCCCGGCGATGGAATCGGGCCGGAGGTCGCCAGCGCCGCCCAGCGCGCCGTGAACGCAACCGGAGTTCGCATCGATTGGGAAACAGTCGAGCTGAATGCCGACGTGATCCGCAAGACCGGGGAGTCTCTTCCACATCATGTCGTCGACAGTCTCGAACGCACCCGGGTCGGTCTGAAAGGCCCGGTCACGACGCCGATCGGCGGCGGCTTCGCCAGCGTCAATGTCGCCGTGCGCAAACGGCTGGACCTGTTCGCCAATGTGCGTCCCGTACGATCGCTTCCTGGCGTGGTGACGCGCTTTCAGGACGTCAAGATCGACATGGTGATTTTTCGCGAGAACACAGAGGATCTCTACTCGGGTCTTGAGCACGAGGTGGTGCGCGACGTCGTCACCAGCCTCAAAGTCATCACGCGGGTGGCGTCGATACGCATCGCGGAATATGCGTTCGCCTTTGCCACGATGGTCGGCCGCAAGAAGGTGGTCGCCATCCACAAGGCCAACATCATGAAGCTCGCCGATGGGCTCTTTCTGCGCTGCTGCCGCGAAGTTTCGGAGCGTTATCCGCAGATCGAGTACAAGGAACTGATTGTCGATAACGCCGCGATGCAGCTCGTGATCCGGCCGGAAACATTCGACGTGCTATTGCTGCCGAATCTGTACGGCGACATCGTGTCGGATCTGGCCGCGGGACTGGTTGGCGGGCTTGGCATCGTTCCCGGCGCAAATATGGGCGAAAAGCACGCCGTCTTCGAAGCAGTCCACGGCTCGGCTCCGGACATCGCGGGAAAGGGCGTGGCGAATCCGACCGCGATGATGCTGTCGAGCGTCCTGATGCTGATTCACCTGAAGGAACTGGACGCCGCCAACCGTTTACAGGCCGCGGTCGAGAAAGTTTACGCGGAGCATAAATGTCTGACGCGCGATGTCGGCGGAAATGCGACGACGTCGGAATTTACGGATGCCGTGATCGGCGCTCTGTGAAGGGTTTCGATGACGCTTCGGGACCCGCTTGCTGTCGCTCGCGGCTCGGTGCCGGTCACAGTTGTTCAAAACGTACGGCACGGAGCCGCGCACGAAGTAAGCGGGTGCCGATGGGTCCGGGTGCTTCGCCTTACAGTCCTTTTTTCGCGAGAAATTCGATCAGGTCCA
>DATGGL010000268.1:0-4262 GCA_035308605.1 Bryobacteraceae bacterium | reverse complement strand
TGCCGCCCCCAAGATGTCATTGCGATCCCGACCAAGACGATTACCGAGCTGAGCTACGGCCAAGAAGTTCATCGGCGAATTGGCACTGCTGCAGGGCTAGCGGTCGTATCGCTAGGCATCGGTGCACTTGTGGCCTTCAGCGAGAGACAGCGGCCCAGATCCGGCGTTCACTACAGGGTGGGCCCTTTCGTTCGGGTCGCCGCTGAATCGCCGGGCCGACCCCGTTGGTTAACGTGAACCGGGACGCGGCCGGCTGCCCGGCTGATCATAGTTGCGCGCGCCGCACTAGGTTGATTCAGAACGCAGATTGACGTTCGAACACGGTCTCAGCAACCTGATCGCGGGGCTTGTTAACTACCGGGTGGGATCGGATTTCAGTTGGGGACCCGAACGAAAAGGCCCACCCGGGAGTTAACACCCCTGTGGGGGCGTAAGCCCGATTCGCCGCAACACCCAAAACTTTTGTCGGCTGCGTGATGACCAGAAAGTCAAGGACGTCCGACGAGAAGACCCAAAGGCGCGTCGCACCATTAGAAAGCGCCTGATGTACGTTCAGCACGAGGGATGCTCTCGTCGCCGATGTTCCATTCGTCCGATGTCCGGTCTTCTCCTGAAGCTCGCGTTTTTCGGATCCTCGTCCACGAACGGCCAGTCAACGCCCGTCAGCATCGCAAGCCGGTCGCCCCATTCAGCGGATCGTCCGCTATTGACGCGAACGGAAATGTCTATTTGATCGGTTCGACCACGGCGACAAACCCCGTGACTCCCGGTGCGGCCCAAACGTACCTCGGCGGCGGAACATCCACGTTCTCCATTCCCATGTCCATCGGACTGGAACCGTGCTCCAATGTGCTGATTGTCAAAGCCGACTCTTGTGGCATCGAACTCATCCCACCGTTCGAAGTTTGAAGCGGCCCGTGCATGCTCCGTACTATGAAAATTGGCGACTCCGGTCATTTGGCATGGCAGATGCCATCCCAGTTACACGTAGAAAAAATATGCCAAAAACGAAACGGGGGGGTATACTGAATCCGACTCCGCGATTCGAATGTGGAAATTTGCGTGTACAATCTTATGAACCGTAGGCTAATCCTAGGCTTGGGAGCCCTCTTCGCGACGCTTTTCGCAGCCGTTTCTGTAGCTCTCATCGCCGCCGAAACCGGCAAGCAAATTTATAAGCTGCAGCCAGTTCCCCTGGCCGATGTAAATATCACAGACGAATTCTGGGCCCCCAGAATCGAAGTCAATCGCAAAGTCTCCATCCATCATCTATTCGAGAAATTCGGCGATCGGAGCTACGACAACCCGAGGCTGATTGAAGCTGCTTCCTATATGGTCGCGAAGTCGGAAGATCCGGAACTTCGAAAGACTCTCGAGAAGCTGGTCGATCAGGAAATTGCCTCCAGCGAGACTCGCCTTAAGAACCCCATTCGCATCTCCGGTTACTTTTATGAAGCAGCGGTCGCGTACTATCATGCCACCGGCAACCGCAGGATGCTGGAAGCCGCCGTTAAAGCATTCGACACGCTGGAGGCCAACTACGGTCCCGGCAAGAAAGATTACATCTCGCCGCACGAAGGCATGAAGATCGGCCTTCTGGCGATGTATCGCGAAACAGGCGATCCACGCTACGCCAGGCTGGCCGAATTCTTCCTGGACGAGCGCGGCAAGGACAACTATCCTCGCACCGGCGAATACGCGATTGACCGCACTTACGCGCAAGACGACAAACCCGTGGTCCAACAGCACGAAGCCGAGGGCCACGCCGTTCGCGCTACCTACCTCTACATCCCATTTACCGATATCGCCTCGCTTACTGGCGGCCCCGCTTACAATCGTGCGATCGACGACATCTGGCAGGACGCGGTGTTCCACAAAACCTACGTCACCGGCAGCATCGGTTCCATTCGCTTTCATGAACAATACGGCCAACCGTATGATTTACCCAACCTGAGCGGATGGAGTGAAACCTGCGCGTCCTACGGGAATTTTGTGTGGAACCAGCGGATGTTTCTGCTTCACCGTGACGCACGCTTCGCTGATCTCATGGAGCGTGTCCTATACAACGGATTCCTTGACGGCGTCTCGCTCAAAGGCGACCGGTTTTTCTACCAGAATCCGCTCATGTCGTACGGCAACTATGAACGCTTCGATTGGATCGATACACCCTGTTGCCCGCCCAACGTGGTCCGTCTGATCGCCTCGCTCGGTAACTACATTTACGCGCACGACGATGATGATTTATATGTCAACTTGTTCATTGGGTCCAAGGCTCACGTGAACATCGGGGGCGACCGCGTGCGCATCGAGCAGCAAACGCGCTATCCCTGGGAAGGCGATATTAGAATCAGCGTTGACCCGGACCAGCCCCGCGACTTCAGCGTCTATGTCCGCATCCCCGGGTGGACCGGTGACCAGGTGATGGCCGGTGACCTGTACAGCTTTCTCGGCGCGAATCGATCCTGGACAATGTTAAAAGTCAACGGCCGCGCCGTCAATCCCCGCATGGCGAACGGCTATGCCAGGATTAACCGGAAATGGAAGAGTGGCGACTCGATCGAACTCTCTCTGCCCATGCCCGTGCGTCGCATCCTGGCCAACCAGCGGGTTAAAGACGACGCCGGACGGGTCGCCCTGGAGCGCGGTCCCCTGGTCTATTGTGCCGAATGGCCGGACAACGGCGGCCACGCGCTTAACCTGGTAGTGCCGGACGACGCGCAATTCCATACCGAGTTCCGCCGGGACCTTTTGAATGGGGTCCAGGTGATTACCGCCAAGGTTCCAGCCGTAGAGCGAGAGAAGGATGGTCGCGTTTCCACCAAGGCTCACGAACTGGTCGCGATTCCTTACTATGCGTGGGCGAACCGCGGAATGGGAGAGATGGCCGTCTGGCTTCCGCGCATAGCGGAAAAGGCCGTCGCGCTACCCGTTTCCTTGCCGCCCAACGTCGCGCAGGTGCTGTCTTCCGGAGGAATCGAAAAGAAGTGGACCGGTTATAACGATCAGAATGACGATATCTCGGCGGTCTATGACGGCGTCGATCCTCTGAGCTCGGCAGACGAATCTCACCGATACTTCCGCATGCGTCCCCCAGTCGGCGAGCACGCCTGGGTGGAATATGATTTCCGGCAAGCCAAGAAGATTTCTTCTTCCTCGGTCTATTTCGTTGACGATAAGCGCTTCTGCAAGCTGCCCGTCTCCTGGCGCATTTCGTATAAAGAAGGCGACGAGTGGAAGCCGCTGCCGTCCTCAAATACCGTCGAGAAAGACAAGTTCAACAGCATGACCTTTCCTGCCGTGACTACGACGGCCGTGCGCCTCGAGGTAGAGCCGCAAACCCGGCACTATAAGATCGGCGAGATTGGTCCTCCGGGCGCGATGTTCCTGGATCACGATATCGACTGGCGCGAATTCGGAATCATTGAGTGGCGAGTCCAATAGCTTCGTGCCCAATGACAACTGAAATAAATGATCACTGAAAGCCTTACTCCGGGACGTGTCCGCCAGCTCATCATCGCCGGCTGGACTGGGCGGGATCGCGTCGCGCAAGAGACGCACATCGCTGAATTAGAACTACTCGGTGTCCGGCGCCCGCCATCCACGCCGGTTTATTACCGGGCATCAGCGGCTCGGCTGACAACATCGGACTCGATCGAGGTTACCGGTGACGAGAGCAGCGGAGAAGTCGAGTTCGTCATGTGGCAGCATAGCGGCTCCCTGTGGATCGGTGTCGGATCGGATCATACGGACCGGAAGGTTGAGACGTATAACATTACGGTATCGAAACAGATGTGCGAGAAGCCTGTGGCCGCGGAAGTCTGGCGGTTCGAAGACCTTCAAGATCACTGGGATAGTTTGATTCTGCGCTCCTGGGCAGTGACCGACCGTAATCGCCGCCTGTATCAACAGGGCAATGTGAACGCCATGCTGCATCCCCGGGACCTGATTGGAGGCTATGCCGCGAAAAATGGCGCTCTCGACGACGGGACCGTGATGTTCGGGGGCACTCTAGCGGCAATCGGCGATATTCAACCGGCCGATCGATTCGAGTTCGAGTTAGAAGACCCGATACTAAAACGGCGCCTGACCCACGGATACGATATCCGTAAGCTTCCGGTCGCGGGATAGTTCAGGCGGGGTCGAAGTAGTGGATCTCGAGCAACAGACACCCACCGTCGGATTTGAATGGCCCGTGGTAGACACCGGGCGGGCGGCAAGCATAGGTGTTGGGGGAAAAGCTCTCGCCATTCTTCCCTTGTTCG
>DATGGL010000267.1:0-15307 GCA_035308605.1 Bryobacteraceae bacterium | reverse complement strand
CCCGGAAGGGAAAGTCTTGATGCAGCTCGGCCAGAAGGGCGTGGTCGGGACCGGACACAACAACTTCAATCTGCCTACCGATGTCGGGTTCGCGTCCAACGGAGACTTCTATGTAACCGATGGCTACGCCAGTGCCCGCGTGGTGAAATTTTCACGCGACGGGAAATACCTGCTTGAGTGGGGGTCCAGGGGAAAGAGTCCCGGCCAGTTCGAACTGCCGCACAATGTCGTGGTGGACGCGCAGGGGCGCGTTTATGTCACCGACCGGGAGAACCGGCGAATCGAAGTTTTCGATGCCAACGGAAAGTTTCTGGCGCAGTGGCCGACGGTCGAGGGGGTTTCCGGATTATTCATGATGAAAGACCAGCGCATCTGGGCCGGCGGCGTACTCTTGAACCTGGAAGGCCAGGTCGTCGGGAAACTGCCCGGCGGCACGGCAGCGTCGGGACATGGAGTTGCCGTTAGCGAATCCGGGGACGTGTACCTCGCTCAGCTCAACGGGACCGTGCAAAAGTTCGTCAAACAGTAACGTCTTACGTTCCGGCACGGGCCGTCTCGGCCTGTTCGACCGGAGCGTCCATTCGCGCCGATCCTTTTTGACTCAGGATCAGGAACACGCTTACCAGCACGAACGCGGCGCCTGCGATCGCATTCGCGCCGAGTTTCTCGCCTCCCATCAGGTACCCCAATCCAAGCGCGACGATGGGATTCACGTACGCGTAGCTCGAAACCTTCGTCGGCGACATCCGGCCCAGCAGCCATACGAACGCGCTGTAGGCGATCAGAGAGCCCGCGACAATCAGGTACGCCATGGCAAACAGCGCGGCCGGCGGCACCGGTTGTAACTGACGCCATTCCCCGAATAGTCCGGAGCAGATCAACAACAGTACGCCGCCGGACAGCATCTGACCTCCGGCGTTGATTCCCTGCGAGGTAGGCAGGGTCAGCTTTTTCGAGAGAATCGATCCGACGGCCCAGGAGATTTCGCTCAGCAGGATCGCCATGCACGGCAGCCAGGCTACGGCCCCGCTGTCGCTCGTGGACCCTTCGGTGAGAAGCGCGACGCCCACGAAACCCGCCGCCAGAGCAGCCACCAGCGAGAATTTCAACTTTTGGGTTTTCAAGACCGTCACTTCAAGAATCAGCACCCATGCCGGAAGCATCGCGACCAGCACGGATGCGACGCCCGACGGCACGGTCTTTTCGGCCCAGAACACGGCGCTGTAGCAGATCAGAAACATCAACACGCCCATCAGCAGGAGGCGGGGCCAATGCTCCCGGCGGGGCGGCGCTTCTTTTCGCAAGCGCGACCATCCGTACAGGAGCCCACCCGCAATCACGAACCGGACGCCCGCGGCGAGCAGCGGGGGAATCGTCTCGACCGCGATCTTGATCGCCAGATAGGTCGATCCCCAGACAAAGTAGACCGTCGCCATGGCCGCGACCAGTTTCCAGTCATAACCGGCAAAACGATCTTTCATAGGTTAATGGTAGCACCTAAAGAAAAACCGGTCAAACCACAAATAGCCGGTTATAATGAGACCGGATGCCCGATTCCTTCCAGCTCATAGCGGGAAACATTGCACTCGACTTCGCCAATACGCTGGATAACCGCTACGATCCGGGGCGTCGGGTCGAACTACTACCATCCTACGACCGGTTCATCGCATTCGCGCATCAGTCCGGCATCCTGACCTCCGGCCAGGCGAATCGTCTGGCGGGGCTGGCTGGGCGGAACGGGGACGGAACCGTCCTGGCGCGCGCGATTGAATTGCGAGAAGCGTTGCATTTCCTGTTTCTCTCCATTGCCACCGGCGATCGGCCGAATCGGGCCGCTCTCGAGACGCTGAATCGCTTCCTGGCCGAGACCAGACGGCCTCGAACCATCGAGTGGAAGCGAAACAATTATCGCTGGCAACCTGCCGATTTCGCTGCCACGACCGACGCGCCCCTTACCGCGATCGTCGAGGCGGCCGCGGAGCTGCTCACTTCGGAAGACCGGAACCTCGTCCGGGAATGCAGCGCGCCGACCTGCCGCTGGCTATTTCTCGACCGCAGCAAGAATCATACCCGCCGCTGGTGTGACATGAAGATCTGCGGGAATCGCGCCAAGGCCCGGAGCTTTCAGGAGCGTCAGCGCGACGAGACGCCGCGATTTATCAACCAATTCCGGTAACCCTCCACTGCATTCGCGGTAGTGGTACAAGAGGTAAACCATGAGCGGATTCAATTTGCTGGATACTTTGATCCGGGATTTGCGGTACGGCCTGCGGATGTTGCGGCGCAGTCCTGTGTTTACGGGCGTCGCGCTGCTTTCGCTCGCCCTGGGAATTGGCGCCAACACCGCCCTGTTCAGCGTTATGGATGCGCTGCTGCTGAAGATGCTGCCGGTGAAGGATCCGCAGCAACTGGTGCAGATGCGCTCGCAGATCTCGTTCCCGGCGTTTCAGAAGATCCGGGAGCGCAACCAGGTCTTCTCAAGCGCGTTCGTGTACACCTACATGCTCCTGCTCCCGTCGGCGAGCGTGCGGATCGGTTCGGAACCCGAGCAAGCCACCGGTGTTCTGGTTTCCGGAGATTATTTTTCGGTGCTCGGCGTCGATGCCGTGGCCGGGCGGACGCTGACGCCCGAGGACGACCGCATACCCGGAACCGGCGGCGCACAAGGGCCCGTGGCGGTAATCAGCTACGCGTATTGGCAGCGGCGCTTCACACTCGATCCGGGGGTGATCGGGAAGACCATCACAGTGAACAGCGTGCCGGTGACGATCGTCGGCGTAACGCCTCCGCATTTTTACGGCACGAATCAAACCGTTTCCCCGGACATCACCCTGCCGATGATGCTACAGCCGCGAACGTCGCCCAGCGCGTCGACCGAGCTTTGGGCGCACGGGGACAAGGGATCGATGTTGAGCTACGATCTGACCGACCAATACGGTCCGTCGATGATCGCGCGGCTGAAACCGGGCGTCACCATTGCACAGGCACAGACGCAGGTGAATGTCCTGTATCAGCAGATTTTGACGGAGCGGGCGGGCGGCAAGCCGGACGAGGCTACGCGCCGCGAGAATCTGGAAAAGCGGCTGGAACTCGCGCCGGCCGGAAACGGCTATGAAGGCTGGGACCCGGGCATGCGGGTGGTGCTTCTGGTGATTATGGCCGCGGTGCCGGCGTTGGTGCTGCTGATCGCGTGCGCCAATGTCGCGAACCTGCTGCTGGCGCGCGCGGCGGCCCGGCAGAAGGAAGTTGCCGTGCGCCTCGCGATCGGCGCCGGACGCGGCCGGTTGATCCGGCAGTTCCTTACAGAGAGCCTGCTCCTGGCGATCGGCGGAGCGGCGCTCGGGTTGGCGGTGGCGAGCGGATTCCGGCAATTGATCCTCAACTGGCTGACGGCGAACATCAACGTTCCTTTCCATCTGGCGGCTGAGACCGATCTGCGCGTGCTCGGATTCACGGCTGCGATCTCGCTGGCGGCCGCTCTGGTTTTCGGCCTGGCCCCTGCATTTCGCGCCGTGCGTGCCGAGCTTGGGCCGATGCTCAAGGATGGCGCCCGATTAACCGGCGGGCGGGGATGGGAGGCCTCGAAAGCGCTGGTGGTCGCGCAGGTCGGGCTGTCGCTGCTCCTGTTGATCTGCGCCGGACTGCTACTGCAAACGCTGCGAAACCTGCGGCTGTTCGATCCCGGATTTCAGCGGGCCAACCTCTACGCGACGTGGAGCGAATTTCAGGGCGGACGTCCAGGCAATGGTCCGATGGTGAAAGAACTCGCGCGGCGCATGGAGAACCTGCCTGGCGCGCAGGCGAGCGCGGTCACGTTCAATTACCCGTCCGGTGGATTTAACGGAGCCCGGTTCAAAATTTCGGTCGATGGCAGGATTCCGTTTTCAGGGGACGACGCCTACGTCAACCGGCTGCTGGTCGGTCCCGGAGTCTTCCAGACGCTGGGGCTGCAACTGCTCTCCGGGCGGCAGATTGAGGTGCGGGACGATGAGAATGCGCCGAAAGTTTGCCTGGTGAGCGCGGCCGTGGCGAAGCTCTTTTTCGCGGGCCAGAATCCCGTGGGCCGGCACTTCAAGTTCGAGCGAACCGGCGCCGAATCCACCGCCGAGATCATCGGCGTCATGCAGGACGTGAAGAATACCGAATCCAAAGACAAGCTATTGCACGCGGTCTATTGCCCGGTGCTGCAGGATCTGCCGCTCGGGGACGTCTCGGTGCTGGTGCGTATTCCGGGTGATCCGACGGCGACGCTGACGGAATTGCGGCGGCGCTTTCAGGAATTCGATCGCAACATTTTTGTCGAGGTGAGGAGCCTGGATCAGTGGGCTTCCGCGGATCTATTGCTCCAGCGATTTTTCGCGACCCTGGCGTCGGCGTTCGGCGCGTTGGCATTACTGCTGGCGAGCGCCGGATTATATGGCGTGATGGCTTACTCGGTTTCGCGGCGGACCACCGAAATCGGGATTCGCATGGCCGTGGGAGCCGGGCGGACGAGCGTGATCCGCATGGTGGTGAGGGAGACCATGAAGCTGGTGGCCATTGGAATCGTGATCGGGCTTCTGGCGGCGCTGGCGGCAACACGGCTGGTGGCGAACGCTCTGTTCGGAGTGAAGCCGACCGATCCGGTGACGATCGGAATCGCGGTATTCGTGATGATCGCGGTAACGCTGATCGCCGGGTATGCTCCGGCGAGGCGCGCGGCCGGTGTCGATCCGATGGTCGCGCTACGGCACGAATAGATCGAGTTATTGGCGCAGCGGCGAACGCGAGGCGGCCTTGGTGGTCGTCACTGTGACCGGTTCCTGAAGTTTGAAGCTGAGGACGGTTTCTGAGGGAAACGTGATTCGCTTCCCGCCCTTGGCTGCCCGGGTCGCGCCGCCTGCGCCGGCTCCAGCCGCGCTGCCGATGCCCGCGCCTTTGCCGCCGCCGGCAATCGCACCGATGATGGCGCCGATCGCCGCACCGGCACCGACCGTTTCGGCGGTACCTTTGCCCCGGGAATCGCTAGCGCGGTCGTAGCCCTGCGTCTGAAGCGGATACGTTGTGCCGTTCGAGGTCAGCTTGATCAGCTCCAGATTCAGCTCGGAATGGCCCGTAAAACGCCCGGCGTTGGAAACGTCCGCGACCCGGCCTTCGATGTCCGCGCCGGCCGGGATGACTACGTCGCCGTCGACGGTCAAAGGGACCTTAAGAGTCGCGCGGAAGGTATCGCCGACCTTGTTTTTCGCGGAATCGAGAGAATCGATCAGACGAATGGAAAGCGCCGTTCCAGAGGGGATGACGTGTTTCACGGGAACCGGTGGCGGAGGGGGAGCGGCTGGCGCCGGCGGAGGGGCGGCTGCAACCGGAGCCTCCGGTGGATTTGCAGGCGAAGACGGAGCCGCCGCCGCAGCGGGCTGAGCGGGGACTGAAGCGGGCGCAGGCGCTTCCTCGGCAGGAGCGGGCTCCTCTTTCGGACGTGCGCGACGGCTGCTCGCGGTCCGGGGAGCTTTTGCGGTTTCAGGCGCGGCATTGCCGTCCACCATCAGGAGATTGTAGACGCCGGCAACGCCGGGGATTCGGGCGGCATCCTGACCCGCCTGTGCACGTGCGGATTCGACAGTAACGTGTCCCCGCAACGTCACCATGCCGTGCTCGCTGGCGACCTTGATGTTGCCCGAGTTGATTTCACCGGAAAGCGCCGCGTCGTTCCGCATCTCAACCTCGACGGCCTTTGCAATCTGAAGGTCGTCCGGTTGGCGGGAACAGCCGGTAATCCCGGCCAAAATCGCTAAGCTCACGGTCGCAATTGACGGCTTAACCATAATGTTTGTCACAAACAACCGACGTATCATCCGGCTCCTGCGTTCCTCCGGCTTCAGCGCCGGAAATGGCTATGAATCAGTAGTTTCGGCAGGCGAGCCGGCGGAGCTATCTGATTGAGCCGCACCGGGGTTCGTAAGAGCCAAAAGGCACATATGCTTCTTGACAGGAATCGGACCTCATGATACCGTATTTGCCAAGCCAGTCGTTCCTTCCCGTCAACACTCGCTGCAAAGTTTTGCACGAGTTATTCTCCAGTCCATTGTTTGGACTAAGCCATTGTTTGGACCAATCCACAGTCAGGTTGTTGGGCCGGTAGTGTTTCAAGGCACGGGGCGTGGGGTCAAATTTCTTTAGTCGTTCCTGGGAAAGGTAACGACAGAAGGGCGTTGGAGATGGGTTTTTCTTCGGGGATCACTTCTTTTCTTTCTCTTGAGCTTTCACGTTGGGCGAAGGCTCGAGTCCTTTTCACAATCAGTCTGGCGGCGCTATTCATGAGCGTCGCGCACGGCCAGTCAACTTTCGGATCCATTCTGGGGGTGGTGCAAGATCCGTCCGGCGCGGCGGTATCGACCTGCAAGGTGACCATCACCAACAAGGGCACGTCGACACAGCGCTCGGCCGTGGCGGACGCAGCCGGAAACTATCAGGTCACGAACCTCGATCCGGGCAACTACGAAGTCTCTTTCGAGGCTCCGGGATTTCAGCGAACGGTAGCAGTGGTGGAACTGCTGGCGCGTCAGACGGCGCGTATCGATGGGCATCTGCCGGTCGCGTCGCAGACAGAAACGGTAAATGTGGAAGTCGCCGCGGCTCCGGTAATCAATACCGAGGTTTCGAATCTGTCGGAAACCAAGCAGGGGCGCGAACTGGTGGATCTTCCGGTTGCGATTACCACGCGCGGCACCGGGTCGACGAGTCCTATGTCGACGCTAACGACGCAGCCTGGCGTCCAGACCGATGCGGCCGGCGGAATTTCCGTGTCGGGCAGCAAGCCCGCCATGTTGTCCATGAGCATTGACGGAATCAGCAGCATCGGCCCCCGGACGGCCGGTCCGCTGGTGGAAATGTTCCCGTCCTTTTATTCCATCGCGGAGATCAAAGTCAGCGAGGTCAACAACACGGCTGAATACGGCGGCATCAGCGATATCACGACGGTTTCCAAGAGCGGAACCAACGCCTACCACGGCGGAGTCTATGAAAACCTCCAGAACAAGGAACTGACTGCCCGCAACGAGTTCAGCGCAACCAAGCCGAAACTGATCATGAACGATTTCGGAGCCTACTTTGGAGGGCCGATTTCGATTCCGAAACTTTACAACGGAAAAGACAAGACCTTTTTCTTTATGGCGTACGAGGGGCTCCGGCTGCCGCGGCAAACGGTGGTCACGGAAAGCGTCCCGTCGGTCGCGCTGCGAAACGGAGATCTCTCGGCTTACTCGACGCCGTTTTATGCTCCCGGGACCAACACGCCGTACCCCAACAACCAGATTCCGCTCAGCCAGATCTCGCCGATTTCGCTGAATGCGCTTAAGTACGGGTTCCCGCTGCCGAACACGGGTCCGACGACCGGACCGCTATCGCTGACGAACAATTACACGACCAACTTCGCTACGCCGATCACCAGCGATCAGGGCGACATCCGGTTGGATCAGACGATCAATTCGAAGCAGACGGCGTACGCGCGGTTCACTTATAAGAATCGCCAGGTGATTACGGCGCCGACCGGAACGTCTGGTTCCATCCTGCTGGGTGGGTTCAATCAACCGGAAAAGGATTATGGGCTGGTGGTGGCTCACAATTTCGTAATTTCTCCAACCATCGTCAATGAAGCGCGCACCGGATTCAACGGAAACACCTATGCGACAACGTTCAATGCCGATCCCGCGACTTACGTGAAGGAGATTGGCGTGAACATCCCGCCGCCGTATCCGACGGCGAATGCGGTGCCGAATTTCTCCATCGCCGGGTTCCAGCAAACCGGAGGCACGAATTCGAGCAGAGGGAAGAACAACACCGTCCAGGTGCTCGACAACCTGACCTGGACGAAGGGGCACCATACGATGAAGTATGGCGGCGACTTCCGGCACATGACGGGCTTCTATTCGGATGTGTTCGCCAATGACCAGCTCGGCGTTTACAAGTACACGGGCGGCGTCACGAGCTCGGTGCAGCCTGGGTTTACGACTCCCTATATCGGGAACCCTTACGCAGCGTTTCTACTCGGTGTGCCGGATCAGACGCAGTTGGCGACTGTCATCCAGCCGAACACTTCGGCGTACGCCAACGCTTACGCGTTCTTCGCGCAGGACGATTGGAAGGTCGGGTCCCGGCTGACCATCAATTACGGTCTGCGATGGGAATACCATCCGATGTTCCTGGATCACCTGGTGAACGTTACCAATTTCCTGCCGGACTACACGTCGATTGTCAACGGCACGCTGGTGAAGGGAGCGGTGATCATCCCGAACCAGTCGGCGTTCAAGATTCTGAATCAGGGGTTTGCCGATTCCATCGCGCCGACGCCCATTCTGACCGCTGCGCAGGCCGGCCTTCCGGAGGGCATGCGCTACGCGCAAAAGACGGATTTCGCACCGCGCGTCGGATTCGCGTGGCGGCCTTTCGCGAACGGCAAGACCGTAATCCGCGGCGGTTATGGACGATTCATCGAAGGTCCGTTGGGCTCGATCATTTCCGCTCAATGGGGCGTTCACACCAGCAACTACGGCGCTTACAACCAGACGATCACCAACGGCGTGCCGTCGCTGAACTTCCCTTATCCATTCCCGTCAAATCTGGCGCAGCCGGGGCAGCAGACGTTCTACCAGACGCAAGATCCTCACTACAAGGATCCGTATGTCCAGCAGTGGAATTTGACGGTGGAACGCAACCTTGGAGCCGGCATCGGACTGCGGCTTTCTTATGATGGCAGCCACGGAAGCGAGCTCGGCGTTCAGGGGATGCAGGACTCGGTCCCGGTCAACACGATCGGCTACAACGCGGCGTTGAAGGCCGGCTACGCGCCGTTCCCGCTCTGGAGCATCATCCAGACCGAGCAGAACGGCGGCTGGAGCAACTACAGCGCGGGCACGATGTCGATCAACAAGCGGTTCAGCCACGGGCTGCAATTCCAGGGCAGTTACGCGTTCTCGAAGAACCTGTCCACCAACGGATATAACCCAACCGCGTTCGCGTCGGAAGCGGGAGGGCTGGTGCAGGACCTTAACAACATCGGTCTCGACTATGGCAACGTGCCCTACACGCGCCGCAATCGAGTGCTGGTGACGTTCCTCTATGAACTTCCGTTCGGTAAAGGAAGGTCGATGCTCACCAGCCTGAACCCGGTTATCGACAGAGTCGTCGGCGGTTGGGAATTGGCCGGTGTGCTGCTGTTCCAATCCGGCCCATGGCTGACGGTTACGGTACCGGGCGCCGATCCATCGGGCACCGGCTTTGCGACCAACGTTGGAAACGGTCGAGCGGACATCGTTTCAGGCCAGTCCTTGTATGCGACCAATCAGACTCTCAACAACTGGCTGAATAAGGCGGCGTTCGTGGTTCCGCAGAACAATATCGGCCGCTGGGGCGATGCTCCGGAGGGCGATATTCAAGGTCCGGGAACGCAGTCGGTGTCCATCTCGATGATGAAGTCGGTACGATTCACCGAGAATATGCGCTTCCAGATCGGGGCACAAGCGGCGAACCTGTTCAATCACGCTAATTACGCTCCGCCGAATACGACCTTTAACACGGCGTCGTACGGGACCATCTCGGGGCTTCAAACGGCAGAGGGAGCGGGACCACGAGCGCTTCAGGTAACCGCTCGCTTCACGTTCTAAACTTGGAAGAAGGAGAGCCACAGTTCGAGTGAAAACTGGCAGGCGTGGCGCTGTCCTGGCCATCACCGGTGGTGTTCTTGGTATTGCTCTCAAACGCAGCACCGCCGGTGTAACCAGGGGATTTCCGTTTACGATTGAAGCTTCTGAAGACGTGGCCGCCGATTTTCCCGGCGCGCCACGTCTTCAGTCGTTTGCATGGGCGCAGTGGGACGGGAAGTGGATCTTCATCGCGGGCCGGACGGGCGGATATCACGGAATCGGCCAGGGCGACGTCGACTTCCCCCGCACGCGCTCGAATCTCGCCATCTGGGTGATTGAGCCGCCGGCGAGCGGTCCTGCGAAGATCCATAGTCTCGCCGTCGCCGATCTGCACGACGTGCCGACCGTGGTAAAGGACCAGTGGGTTTCGAGCAATCTGCTCCATTGCCAGGATCACGAAACGCTGTACCTGGCGGGTGGATACGGCGTGAACTCCGCGGGAGACACGGTCACGTACCCGGTGCTTTCCGCGGTGAATCTGCCGGCCCTGGTGAAGGGCGTGATCGAAGGCAAGGATACGTTTTCCAAGACGATCGCGTACGTGGAGTCTCCGCTAGTTCAGTCGACTGGCGGAGAACTGGTGAAGCTCGACGATGGGTTGTTCTACCTGGTCGGCGGACACGTCTTCATGGGAAGCTATCGCGCGTTTGAAGCCGCGGAGGAAAAGACCACTCCCAAAGCGTCCCAAACCTATCTCGGCGAGATTCGCAAACTGAAATTCACGCGGGCGGGCGGACAAAAGCTGGAAGTGTCGCAAGTGGAGCGCTACCAGGATCCGGAACTGGCGCGCCGCGACCTGAATGTCGCGCTGACGATCGGTCCGGACGGGAAGCTGGGCGCGGCGGCTTATGGGGGCGTGTTTACGAAGGACCAGCTAAACTTCACACATCCTGTCTATTTCCAGGCTGGCGCGGCCCCCCAAGTGGATGCGGCGTTCGAGCAAAAGATGAGCGCCTATTCGTGCGCCACCCTGCTGATGTACGATCCGGGCGCCCGCGAGATGTACACGACCTTCTTTGGCGGCATCAGCCGGTGGACCTGGAACTACGCGAGCCATCAGTTTGAAAAGGCCGCGCTGGTGGGGAAGAAATCGAACGAATCCGGATATCTCGACGGGATGCCGTGGATCGACCACATCACTACGTTAGTGAAGGGGTCGAAGGAAACCTACGAGTATGTTCAATCGAACCGGTTGCCGAGCTTTCTGGGCACCAACGCCGCGTTTATGCCGGTTCCCGGGCTGAAAGAGGTCAAGGAAGGGACCGGCATCTTCGACGTGGATCAATTCCGCGGGAAGAAAGTGCTGGCCGGCTACATCTACGGCGGGATTCGCGCGTCTCCGAAGCAGTTCCCGTACACAGACGAGGCGCCCTACTACACGTCAGGGAACGTGCCTACGAAGCCTAGCGACGTGATCCTGAAGGTGTACGTTACGGCTGCGGAGCGGTAGAGAAGACACGTCGCGATCCGCTTCCTTTGGTCGCGGCTCGGTGTCGGGGCTTGATGGATCTCGGGGATCTAAAGACGTACAGCGCCCCGAGCGCCAGCGAGTGGGTCGGTGGGGGAACCGGGTCCGCTTCCTTTGGTCGCGGCTCGGTGTCGGGGCCAGAGGGATCTGGGGATTTAATGACGTATAGAGCCCCGAGCGCCAGCGAGTGGGTCGGTGGGGGGCGGATCCGCTTCCTTTGGTCGCGGTTCGGTGTCGGGGTTAGATGGATCTCGGGAATCGAAAAACGTACAGAGCCCCGAGCGCCAGCGAGTGGGTCGGTGGGGGAGCCGGATCCGCTTCCTTTGGTCGCGGTTCTGTGTCGGGGCTAGAGGGATCTAGGGGATCTAAAGACGTTCGGTGTGGGGTTTACGGATCCCGGGAATTAAATACGTTCGCGGTTCCGATGCGTTCGCACGGAACCGCGAGCGCCAGAGAGTGGGTCTTTAGTTACTTGCCAAGGTGACCAGATTCGTGGTCGTGTCTTTGTTCAGGTACAGCACCTTTCGAGACTTCAGCGTTTCGGCGTCAAAGACCTCGAGAGTTGGGCCTGCGCCGTAGATGTAAAGCTTCTTGCCGTCTCCGCTCATTCCGAACCGGAAGGTCGGGCGACCTTCGAAGGGTTCTTTGCGGATCACTTTGTGGCCGGGAATGTCCCAGACCCACCATTCCGTTTCGCGATTGCCGCCGGTGCCGTTGAACATCAGGGAGTAGCCGCGTTTGTGATCGGGCGAGATCAGGAAACCCATCGACGGAAGCGCCGGACCGATCGGTTTGAAATCGGCTTTGTGCGTCTTGAGGTTCAACGACGCCAGACCGATGGTGCCCTTGTGAACGATCGGATCCACGGCCGTGAAGACCGAGGTGACCACTTCACCGTTGTTATAGGGATCGTCAGCCGGATTCAAGTGATACGGCGATGCGCCTGGAAATTCGGGCTTGGCCATTTCGATCCGGTCTATCTGCGTGAATGTTGCCAGATCGAAAACGAGCACGTCCTCCTGGAAGACATACAAGAGCTTGCCGTCGGGCGAGATTTTATAGGAGGCGGCGAAGCCGAAGCCCTGATCCATGTCCTTGGGGAATGAGAACGTCTTCGCGATCTTCTTGTCCTGAAGATCGATGACGACGAACTGAGCCGGCTCCATCCGATAGTAGTCGGTTTCCCGGACGGACACGCGCAGTGTGGCGTAAAGATACCGGCCGCCGGGATCGACTGCGATGCTGGTGCCTCCGGAACGCGCGACGCGGGGACGGCTCTTTTCATCCGACAGGCTGAAGTGCGTGATCATCTTCCGGGCGGGCAGATCGACGGTCTCAACATCCATTTGCGTGGTCAGGATGTGGAGCTTGGTCTGGTCGGGAGAAAGCGCGGTTACGCGCGGGACTCCGCCCAGCGGGATCTCGCCGACGATTTCTTCCTTGTTTTCGTCGAAGATGAGCAGCTTGTGATCGAGCGTGCCGATATAGGCGAATCCGGCGCTGCTCGACGTGGTTTGCGGAGCCGGCGGCGCAGCCAGCGCCGCGCAGACACACGTCACCCCAATGAGTAGAATTCGAGACATCGTTGCCCTCCTAAAGAGCGATCCTACGGATAAACTACGTCCACCTTGCGCCAGTCATTGGCGGCGGCGCTACAGGTTGACGTCCAATTCGGCGCATTGTTGAGATGATCAGGAACCTGCGCCGGCCATCCGCAGCCGAGATAGCAGTCGAACAGGTCGCGCTCGACCGGCTGACAGAGACCTGCCGTTCCGCCGGAGACATCGACTTCCCAACCGGGCGTGAAATTCAGCGTGCACCCCATTGGGTAATACACGCGGCCCTGCTGGCCCTTGCTCTGCAAGGCGTGAACATCGCCGCTGGCCGCTGCGATCGTCCGTTCCACTTTCACAGCCTTGCGATTCACTGGGATCAATTTACTCACTTTGCTCTCCTTTTTTGAGCCTTAATTTTCGTTGAAGCGATTCAGGAACGATGGATTGCGGACGCTGATCTCTCCGTAGATCTGAAGGCAGAGATCGTTCCATCCCCGAATCCAATCGCAGTAATGCAAATTCGCGGCCGAAGTGTCTCCGTAGTGGATAAACGCTTCGTGATAGCAACCGCCCGCACAGACAGGCCGCGCCCAACAGGTGTGACAATCGTATCTCGCACCGATGTGATGCGTGGTGAGAAATTCGCGACGGGCATCGTGGTCGATGCCGCCTTCATTCAGATGCCCCATTTTGCCTTCTGGAGAGTCGACAAAACGATGGCACAAGCCGATGTCGCCGCCGGTGCTTACGCCCAGCAATCCGAGCCCCGCGCCGCAGGGATACGCTTTGCTGATGCCGGAATGCAGCTCTTTCAAGGTGTCGCTGACGTTCGTGAAGCCGTGCTGGCGCCCCTCGATCGCGTGATCGCGGTATTCCATGGCGAGTTCCGCGAAGCCGCCAAGAACATGGTCCATTTTTTGCGGCCCGATGGAGTACAGCCGGTCGGGGCTCGCCGTCGCGGGAGAAAAGCCGACGGCGTCGAAACCGAGTTCGGTTGTCAGATGCCGGAAAATACGTGGGACGTTGGTCACACCGGATGTAAGCGTGACGCGAGCGCCGATCGAGTTCGTGCGATGGCCCTTAAGAAGCTGCTTGATCTTGGGAGCGATGATCTCGTAACTGCCGCGGCCGTCGTGGAAGACGCGCATCTTGTCGTTCAGCTCTTTGTCGCCGTCGATGCTGACAGTGACGCCGATCCGCTGGTCCGATAAAAACTGAATGATCTCTTCGTTCAGCAGAGTCGCGTTCGTTGTAAGGCTGAATTCGATCTCTTTACCAACTTCGGCCGCCTTTTTCTTCGCGAACTCGACGGTCGACCGCATCACCGGGAAATTCAGCAACGTCTCGCCGCCGAAGAACGTAACGTGGATCGATTTGCGGCCGGACGATTCGCGGATCAGCATTTCGATGGCTGATTCGGCGACGTCCTTGGTCATGTACTTCGGCTTGCCTTGCGGCTCCGTGATTTTGTCTTCGCTGTATTCGTAACAATACGTACATGCCAGGTTGCACTGGTTGGTGACGTTCAGAACCACTCGCTGCAGCGGGAACTCCTGCATCGGCATTTCGGGGACTGCCGGCTTCGAGCGATTGGACGCAAGCACTTCGGCCTGCTCCAGCTCGTCGAGCGCGGTCTCGACTTCCTCCGCCGAAAAGCCCTGCTGCAACATCGCCCCGATCAGCTCGTCGCGAGTATGCTCACGCTCGCGAACCAGATCGAGCGCGGCTTTCGGAAGACCTTCCATACGGAAGATCGCGCCGCTGGGCACTAGATACAGGAACTCTGAACCGCCGGCTTGAAAAGGATGAGCCTCAGCCGGGCGATACGTCACGGGAGCTTCAGGATTGGCCGTCACTTAGAAACCTCGGGTTGGTCGTAGCGGACATACTCGGGGATCGTGACGACCAGGTAGGACCGCGCCTTGAGCGTCTCGCCGCCGGGGACATCGTAAACCGCGTTGACCCAAATGTCGCCCCAGTTATTGGTGGGGTAATTATTCGATTGCTTCTTGCGGGCCGGATTCGGCCCTTCCAGCGCCGGCGTAAACAGGCCAGTATCGTTCAGCGTGCCGACAAACTTGATGTCGTCGTCGTCCGGGGTCGAGAAAAATTCTTCCATCGACCAGCGCGCGTTTATCGGACCAAGAGAGACGTCGCCGGCCGCGTAGGCGATGGTTTCGAACTGCATGAACTGCTTCGGGGCGATGGTGCCGCCAAGCCGCGCCATGGCGGCGTCGGGCGTAACCTTTATATAAGCGATCTTGTCGTAGACGGCCAAGGCCTTCACTGCCGTGGCGCGTGCGATCGACACGTCCCGCAGACCGACCGGCAATCCCTTGGCGAGATCTACTTCAACCGTGGCAACCGACGGCGTGGCCTTTACCACGCGCTTGACGGTTATGCCGGTTCCCAAATCAACGTCGGCGGGCTTCAGGTTCGCCGGGAGATTGGCGCCGAAGATCTTCAGAGTGCTGGTGCCGGGCGATTTCATCGCGTAAAGATCGGTGCCGAGAACCACGGGCTGGGTCCCGACGCGGGTCAAAGTCACATCCAGACCGAACTCGTCGTATCCGCCCCAGTACCAGCGGCCGGTCATCGTGCCG
>DATGGL010000266.1:0-16967 GCA_035308605.1 Bryobacteraceae bacterium | reverse complement strand
CCGCAATCGCTCGCGTCGAGAGCGTGCAAACCCCGAACTGTGCCCCGAGTTTCGCCACCGCCTCCAGCGTCGTGCCGCGATTGGTAAGGAGGTCGCCGTAGCCGGTCGCGTTGAAGAAGTTCCCGGCCGGGGCTTGCTTGGTCTTAGGATCCTCCACCTTCGATCGAGCCGCCAGCGTCGCCCCGTATTTTCCCCACATCGCGTCGTTGTAGCCGAACGGGGCGGAGCGGTGCCGAACCACGATCACCACCGCCAGGTCGCGGCTCTCGATGCCATAGTCGGTCTGGTTGGCCCGGTAGAAATTGCTGGTGAAGGAGAGTGCGTCTCCGAGTCCGTCCGCGGTGGTGGTGTCGAACAACAGCCGGTGTTTTACGGACGCCTTGTCCAGCCAGTCGTCCTTCTCGTGCCGTGCCGGTTCCCAGCGCGCGCCCGCCTCCTGTTTCTTCTGGGCCGCCGCGACTCCCGCCATGGCAATCATCGATCCAACTCCGATGTTCAGCCGACCAAGAAACGAACGGCGTTCGGACGACCGCGAAGAATCATCACTCATGTGCACCTCGAAGCAACAGCTTATCACGCGTCCCCCGGGGGCTACTCGCACTGCTATATTTGCTAGTGCCGTGCGCATGGAGCACGATCTTTAGGAGGCGTTCGTATGTACACATGGATCACCCGTACCGCTATGTTTGCGGTATCGATTGGACTCGCCGGTTTCGCATTCGCGCAGCCCGAAGCGTCGCTGCCGGTTCCAGGTTCGGGTACCGCCAAGGAAGTTCCGCATGCCAAGGAGCTTCCTGATCCCAACATGACCTACAAAGTCCTGTTTGACGTCGCGAAGGCAGCAGGAAAGCCCGAGGAGGTGAATCCGATGCTCGAGGCGTTGGCCAAATATCTGAATACCCTCGACAAGTGGGGCGTGCCGGCCGATCATCGAAAGCTCGCCGTGATTTTCCATCAGGGCGGAGGCCAGGTCATCTTGAAGAACGAGGTGTACAAGGAGCGGACGGGACACGATAACCCGAACATCGCCCTGCTCCAGAGCCTGAAGAAGGCCGGGGTCGAACTCCACGTGTGTGGCCAGGGGCTCCTAGCCAACAAGGTCGAACCCAACATGGTTCTGCCCGGCATCGACGTAGACCTATGGGCGCTGGTCTCGATCGTCAATTTCGAAATGCGCGGTTACGCCCGTATCGGCAACTAAGACCGCGTATTTGGTGACCGGTCAGGAAACGTCTGAATGCTACCATCTCCAGATGAAGGCCGCCGGACGTTTTCTCGCCTGTGTAATTGCAATCGCCGCCCAAGGCGCCCGCGCCCAGTCCTTTGAGGTAGCCGAAGCGTCCATCGCCGAGGAACAAAAGGCGATGGCTGAGGGGCGCGTCACATCCAGGGCTCTGACGCAAGCCTACTTGAACCGCATCGAGGCATTCGACCATCGCGGCCCACGGCTCAACGCCCTGATGATCCTGAACCCGAATGCATTGCGCGAAGCCGAAGCCTTGGATCGCGAACGCGCCGCGAAAGGTCCGCGCGGCCCGCTGCACGGAATTCCGGTCATCGTGAAGGATAACTACAGCACCGCGGATATGCAGACGACCGCCGGCACTATGGCCCTTCTTGGATTCGTCCCGTCCAGCGATGCGTTCCAGGTTCGCAAGCTGCGCGAGGCCGGCGCCGTCCTTCTCGGCAAATCCAACCTTCACGAGCTTGCTTCGGGCATCACAACCGTTGGCTCCGCCTTCGGACAGACACTGAATCCGTACGACCCGTCACGCAATCCAGGCGGTTCCAGCGGGGGCACAGGCGCTGCGATCGCCGCCAGCTTCGCGGCCGCGGGAATGGGCTCCGACACGTGTGGGTCGATTCGCATTCCGTCTGCCAACAACAACCTTGTTGGACTCCGGCCCACCAAAGGCCTATCGAGCATCGCCGGCATCGTTCCGCTTTCGACAACCCAGGATGTGGGCGGGCCGCTGGCGCGTTCCGTTGCGGATCTGGCGGTGATGCTCGACGGCACGATCGGTGAAGATCCGGCGGATGCCGCCACTCATCTGGCACCGGGTCAAACGCGGCCGAGGTTCACGGATGCCCTGCAAGCCGGGGTCCTGAAAGGCGCACATATTGGAATCCTGGAGCCGCTGTTCGGCGATGCCTCCGACGACCAGGAAGTGATCCGCGTTGTTCGCGCCGCCATCGAGGAACTGAAGAAGGAGGGCGCCAGCGCCGTTTCCGTTCCCATGCCGGATCTGCTGGTTGCTCTTGACGGATCCTCTTTCATCAACGCCGAATTCAAAGAGGATTTGGCGAACTACCTGGCGAAGAATGGGAATGCGCCGGTTCACTCGCTGGAGGAGATCGTTCGCGGCGGCCTCTTTCACACGTCTCTGGAGGCTGCGCTCAACGCGCGGCTCGCGGCGAAGGGCCGCGATTCTTATGAATACAAGATCGCCCTGGCCAAACGATCCGCGATTCAACAGACCATCCTGAAGCTGATGGAAGAGCAAAAGCTGGACGCTTTGGTCTATCCCACGTTAAGGAGAAAGCCGGCGCTGATTGGTGTTCCGCAGGGAGGTTCGGGTTGCCAGCTCAGCGCCTCGACCGGGTTCCCGGCCATAAGCATGCCGGCTGGTTTTACGGAGGATGGCCTTCCCGTCGGCGTCGAACTCCTGGGCCGTGCGTTTGATGACGCGAAGCTGGTCTCGTTCGCCTACGCCTATGAGCAGGCGACGCATCATCGGCGGGCTCCGGCCAGAACTCCGGCTTTGGCCGGTCGATCGAGTATCCCGCTGATAAGCTGGCAATCCAGCGCCTCCGGAGGCAACGGCTCGGTATCCGCAAGATTTACGTTCGACCTCACCACGAACGACCTCACGTATATGGTCACCGCCTCGGGCTTCGCGGAAAATGAGATTCTTTCGGCAACCATGCACCGCCGCCCCAAGAGTGAAAACGGGACACGTGAGAACGGACCCGCGTTCGCGATTCTAGCCAACCGCGCCTTTAAGAGCGTGGAAGGAACAGAGAGACTATCCGATCCGGATCGCGAGAAGCTGATGTCCGGGGATTTGTACTTGCGGATCGGCATGCGGTCGAAAATTACCGACAACATGCGAATTTCACTGAAGCCTGCTGCCGGGAAATAGCTTATGGGTCATGCGGCCGCAATCCGCCTAGTTGCCGGAATGTTGCTTCTCTCTATCATTCGTGCCCAAACGCCGGCTGACCGGCGGCTGATCGAGGCCGAACAGGCGAGGGAAGCCGGTGTGCCGGTCCTTCAAGAAGCCGCCGCGAATGGCGATGTCCGCGCCCGGATGCTCGCCGCGCGAGCCATCGGGCGCCTGGAAAATCCGGCTCACCTCGATTTGCTGATTCCACTGACGCGCTCTTCCGATCCCCAAGTCCGGAGGGCCGCCGCCGGCGCTATGGCGCAGATGCGGGCGCCTTTCGACGGAGCTTCGTTCCTCCAGGCAGAACATGACGCATCCGTCCGCGCCGCGATCTTCGAAGCAATCGGTCGCGCAAGACCGGTGGCCGACGACGCCGAACTGTTGCTCGCCGGGGGATTGAAGGACGGCGATCCTCAGGCACGCACCGGCGCGGCCCGCGGCATCGAGTCGTTGTTCCGTCTGAACTCCAAGCCGCCGCGCCAGCCGGCCGCCAATACGGTCGCCGCGCTGCACCAGGCTTTCGCCGCCAATCGAATTAGCAATCGGGCCGGTAATTATGAAGACGAGATCCGCGAGCTGATCCTGCTGACCATGCACGCGACCGGAGACCGCGACGCCGCCACCATGAAAAGCGCTCTCGCCGATCCAAACCCCCAAGTCCGGCGGCTGGCGGTACGCGACACGCAGACATGGATGCGCGATTCATCGCCGATCGTACGGTATGAGGCTCTGCGAACTGCGCCCTCGTGTGAGCGCGCGGCGGCTGCCGTGGACGATGGAGACGAACATGTCGCGCTGGCCGCGGTGGACCTTTTAGGCAGCCTGAAATGCGACGCCGGTCTGCTGACGCCGCTGGTGTCAAGCGGACGCTCCTGGCGCTTTCGTGCGCATGCGCTGTTGGCTATGGCCGGAGTCGATCCCGCGCGGGCACGGGACGGAATCTCCCGGATGGTCGCGGACCCAACCTGGCAGGTTCGCGTGTACGTTGCCAAGGCGGCGCGCATCGTGAACGATCAGGACGTGCTCGCCAGGCTCGCGCGCGATGAAAATCCCAATGTCGCCATCGCGGCGATGACGACCTCGGATGACGCAGCGCGGGCTCTGCGCAGTGAACACTCCGGGCTGATTCTCGCCGGAGCCCAACGGCTGAAGAACGCGCCCGGCTTAAACGCCCGGCTGCCCGAACTGATCTCGACCTTCAACCGGCTGACGGCCGGCAGTGCCATGACCGTGCGCGATCCGCGCGTGGCCGTGCTGACGCGCATCGGGGAAATCCAAGACGGGAGCACGGACGGACTGTTGCGCGAGGCGCTGCGCGACCGTGATCCCGCCGTCGCGGCAGCGGCCGCGAAGATCCTCACCACACGTACGGGAATGGCCGTCGCGCCGCAAACGACCCGGCTCCCAGTCCCGTCTATTCCGCCGGCGGAATACATCCGCGGGCTGGCGAACGCGATGGCACGCATCACCATGCGCGGGCTGGGCACGATCACCGTGGACCTTCTTACGGAAGAGGCGCCCGTCACGGTCGGCGTGTTTGCTCAACTCGCCGAGGCCGGCCAGTATAACGGCCTTACGTTTCACCGAGTCGAACCCAACTTCGTCATTCAGGGAGGCAGTCCCGGGGCGGATGAATACGATGGACGCTCGCGCGAATTCCTGCGCGACGAGGTGGGCTTTGCCCGCAATGCCCGCGGCGCCATCGGAATCTCGACCCGCGGCCGCGACACGGGCGACGCCCAGATCTTTTTTAACCTGGTCGACAACTTCCGTCTCGATCGCGACTATACGGTTCTGGCCGCAATCCGGGACGGGTTGGCTGTCATGGACCGCGTGCAGGAAGGCGACGTTATCGAACGGATTGAGATCATCCGCCGCCGGCCGGCCAATAAGAGGCATAAGTAATCGGACGGAGTAACTACTTCGAGCGCCGGAGAATGTTGCGGTGGACAACGGCCACATCGTGCATGTATCCGCCCGCGGTGTAGCGATCCGCGGCAGTGGTGATCTCGGTCCGCGCCCGCTCACGATTTCCAGTCGCTTCAAAGTAGAGCCCGGCGTAGAGATGCCCGTAAAACTGGCTCTCTGGATCTGCTCCCGCCGACGCCAGCATCTGCTCCGGCCTCATCTCGCCCTTGAACATCTGGTAAATCTGCAGCATGGGAACGCGCGAGTCCGGCCCCACGGGGAGCAATGCGGCCCTGGCTTTATCCGGCGATTCGGCGCGCGCGACGCACAGGAAATGCCACGCGGCATTTTCGACGTCGGCCGGATTCACGGTGCGATGCGATTCAAACTGGGCGCGGCAGTCCTGGAAGCGTCCCGCGTAATACAGCGCGATACCGCGCTGCCAAAGCTGCGGAGCGTATCCGGGCACGAGCCTGGCCACTTTGTCGAACCCCGCGGCGGATTCGGCGACGCGGCCGCTGCGGAAGTCCGCAACGGCTTTATTGAAGACCGCTTCCGGATCGTCCGCGTTTTGTTGCGCTGCCAAGGCCATCAGGCAAAGAGAAGGGAAAACGATACGAAGGATCATGGGTTCGAGTGCGGAGCGTGCGGTGGCGGACTTGAGCGGCCAGGCCTCATTCTCTGAGCTTGGTAGACTGCGTCTGCGCCGGGAGACGAAAGGTAGTCCAAGAGCGCTTTTGCGCCTTCGGGATCTTTCGCATGGGCAGACACGAATCCTACCAGAGCGGTGGGAGTCGAAATATCCATGGGCAACGGGCCGACAACTTCGATCCCGGGCTCACTCATTTCACTGAGGAAGGTCAAGCCGATGTCCACCTCTCCCCTGGCGAGCATCGCCATAGCGCCAGCGCCTCCTTGGGCACGCTTGAGTTTGGCCTCCACCCGTTTGGCGATGCCGAGTTTCTTGAGGGTTTGTTCGAAACTGACACCCGCGGCCGCCCCTGCGGACGAGTTCGGGTAGGAGATCGATTTTGCCGCGAGTAGCATGTGCTTGACCGCGGCCGGCGTGGAGATGTCAGGCTTGGGCGAGCCCTGCCGCACGGCCACACCCACCGCGACGCTGGCGAGCGGCGTCGCGCTTCCGGCCACGACGTTGCCTGACGCGAGCACTTCCGGATAGGGGGGCTGTACGATCGGCACGTCAAAAGCCTCGCCGCGCGCCACCTGTTGCTTGGTCCCGAGGCCCGAGCCGAAAGTCGCCTTCACCTTGCGGCCGGTCTTGCGCTCAAAACCCGGGATGAGTTCTTCGACCGCGGCGCGAATGCCGCCGGGCGCAATCAGAGTCACCTCGCCCTGAGCGCAGGCCCCATAAGGCGAACTCAGTATGAGGGCGATGATAACTGACAAACACGAAAACTTCATTGCGTCCTCTTTAGTAGGTTAATGATACCGGGACTCCTCGCAGTGCAGGCAGCCTTTACCGCGTGCCCTCCAGGGGATGACGGTTCCAGTCCTTGTAGATCAAATATTTCGCGGGAACCTTACCCAAAGCCCCAAACCATTGCGGGCAGTACGGGGCCATCCAGATGAAATCGCCTGCGAAAGCTGGGTACCAGGAGTCGCCCAGGCGATAGATCCCGCCGCCGGACAACATCAATAAGCCATGTTCCATAAGATGGATCTCAACCATGGGCAGCGTCGCCCCGGGCTGATAGGTCATGGTGTTTACCGCGAAGTCGAAGGAAAGATCGTCGGGGACGAGCGAGCGTACTTCAAGCGCGGGATCTCCCATCAACCGTATTGCCTCGGCGGCGCTCTCCCGTCCTCTAAAGCCCTGCGGCGCGCGGACATTCGGAAGAGGTTGATACGGCTTTTCGATAACCGCGGCGCGTGCAGGCCCGGCTGCGGCTACGATGCGAGCGTCGCTCCCCGGTGGAAAATATGCATAATCGCCCGCGCCCATCGGACGCCCGTCGATCTCTAGTTCACCGTCGAGCATGTAGAGGAAGCGCTGCTCCCCAGCCGCTGGGAGGACGCCTCCCTTTTCGAACTCGGCCGTATATTGAGTGAATCGCGCTCCGGCGGCCGGTGCGACGTGCACAATTGCTGTCGCGTTCCGCATTCCGGGAAGCGACGCTCGGACGAAAGTATCCGGCGTCTGCAAAATGTGGTCGGGGCGGCGTGCGCTGCGGGTGTGTCCTAGTTCGTGCATGATTCCTTTTTCGATCAGTATTGCAAGGATTAACTGGATGCCGGGCGATGCTGCTTCAGCCCGAGAAGGTCTGCCTGCTCCACTACGCGATTTAAGTTGCCTCGGACTTATAAACGCACGTGCCCTCCACGCGCACCTCGCGAACAGTCTCTTGACCAGCGAGCGTGAACAGCGTTGACAGAATCCGTTCCGGATTCTCGGCTTGCCCAAGAACGGTCTCAAGGGGACTTTGTGGAGCCGGCCGAAGATAGACGAAGTCGGCGGACTTGCCTGGCTGGAAGTCTCCGATTTGATTGGCCAAGCCGAGCGCCTCCGCGCCGGCGCGCGTCACCAGATACAACAGCATCGCAGAACTAAGGCATAATCCTTGTGGCGCGATCCGCTGCAACAGATACGCTTGCAGACCTTCCTTTAGCAGGCCGAAACCGGTGCCGCCTCCCACGTCGGTGCCAAGCGCGCAGCGCACACCGGCGGCGATGTGGCGGCGGAGAGGAAACAGACCGCTGCCGAGCGCGGCGTTGCTGGACGGACAATGTGAAATCGCGGTTCCCGCGGCTACGAGCCGGGTGAGTTCGAGATCGGTGGGGTGGACGTTATGAGCCATCACGGAGCGTGAGCTACTGAGACCGAAGCGCTCGTAGACTGCCAGGTAGTCGGTCGCCCATGGGAACAATCGCTTCACTTCCGCGATCTCAGCTGGGTTCTCATTGAGATGCGTCTGGAAGCGCAGCCCGTCGTGTTCATGCATCAGCGTTTGACAGACTTCGAGCATCGCTTCCGAAGCCGAGAGTGCGAAGCGAGGCGTTACGGAGTAGAGCAGCCGGCCCTTCCCGTGAAAGCGCCGGATCATGTCAACGCTGTCGCGATAGGCGGCCTCGGGCGTCTGATGCAAGTCGTCGCGGAGGCGGCGATCGGAGAGAACCAACCCGCTGATGACCCGCAGGCCGGATTCGTCTGCGGCTTGAAACAACTCCCCCGTGGCTGCGGAGAAATGTGCGCCGAAAACCAATGCGGTGGTGGTGCCGTGCGACACCAGGGCGCGGATGAATCGCTGTGCGGCATCGCGGGCGTACAGGTGATCCGACATGCGCGCTTCCTCAGGCAGGGCGCAGTGTTCCAGCCAATCCAGAAGAGATCGGCCAAGATTGCCCAGCACCTTCAGTTGCGGATAATGAATGTGAGTGTCGACCAGGCCTGGCAACAGAAACCCGCCGCGGAGGTCGACTGTTGGCGTGTCGGGATGCCGGGAACGCACGGCGGAATAGTCGCCGCAGGCTTCAATGTTCCCGGCGCGAATTAACAAGCCGCCGTCCTGGTGGTACTCCAAAGCGTTCTCTTCGAGAAAAGGATTTCGCGGCGTGTGGAACAGGGGCGCCCGCAGCAATTCGCCCGGATTGGTGAGGCTCACGGACTAGCGGCTCCTCCTGCGCGAGCGCGGCGCAGCGCGAAGAACACGCGCTCGGGAGTGGCGGGGCTTGCGACGGTCACTCGACCGCCGTTGCCGAATGCAGAGGCCACGTCACGAGCCTTGTGTTGCATGTATCCTTCACTGGGGTTGCGAAAATCCAAAATATCACGATCGTTCCGCGCTCAGCCGGCTGAATAGAGCTCTCAGCTTAGCGCCTGCTCCAGATCAGCAATCAGATCGTCGGGGTGCTCGAGGCCGATCGAGGCACGCAGCAGGTTTTGCGGTGTCTTACTGCCGGGACCTTCGACCGAAGCGCGATGCTCGATCAGGCTGTGCGGTCCCCCGAGGCTGGTGGCTCGAATGAAAAGCCGCACGCGCGCGGCTGCCCTCATCGCTGCTTCGTAACCGCCGCGCACCTGGAACGACAGCATGCCGCTGAACCCCGACATCTGGCGACGTGCGATCTCATAACCCGGGTGCTGCGGCAGCCCTGGATAATGCACTCGTTCCACTGCGGGCTGTCGCTGCAGAAATTCTGCGACGGCGTGTGCGTTCTCGGAATGCGCGCGCATCCGCCACGGAAGCGTGCTTACGCCACGCAGCGCCAGCCAGCAATCGAACGCGGATGGTGCAGCGCCTCCGAACATCAAAGCCTTCCGCGCTCGCTCGAAAAGATAATTGTCGTACCGCGTGATCAGCGCGCCCCCTGTCATGTCGCTGTGGCCGCCGATGTACTTCGTGGTCGAATGCCAAACCATGTCAACACCCCAATCGAAAGGACGCTGCATGGCGGGCGTAGTAAACGTGCTGTCGCACACGCTGATGGCGTTTGCGTCCCTGGCGATGCGCGCGACGGCGGCGAGGTCCGTGATCTTCATCAGCGGATTCGAAGGGGTCTCGATCAGCACCAGGCGAGTGGCCGGCCGCATCGCCGCTCGCACCGAATCCAGATCGGTCATATCCGCGTAGGTCGTCTCCACCGGCCACTTGGCGAACACCCCACCAATTACCTGGCGCAGTCCAAAGTAAAGATCATCCGGTGCAACGATATGGTCGCCTGGTTCCAGACCCAGCAGCAGCGCCGTAGCCACAGCCAGCCCGGAGGAGAAGGCCAACGCTTCCTTTCCGCCTTCGAGTGTCGCCAGGCATTGCTCAAGCGACTGTCTGGTCGGATTGCCTTCGCGCGAGTAGCTGAAGCCGAGCGGATATTCTCCGTCGGCACGGCGCTCGAACGTGGAAGAAACGTGAATCGGCGGTGTCACTGCTCCGGTGGCCGGATCGATTCGCCGTCCGGCGTGGACAGCCTGGGTCTCAATCTTCATAGTGGGTAACGGAAGTCCTCACGACCCGATTTTCCCACCACGGAACGGCACACTTGCCGGCCAACCGGAAAATCGTCATTTCATGCTGATTCTTAGAGTATCCAGCGTGCTTGCGGTGGCGCGGTCGAGGTTCGCGGCGGCTACCGCCAGGTCCGCCAGCGCGCGTACTTCGCGGGTGCGGGCAGTGATGAGATCGGTCTGCCGCTGAAGCACCAGGAATACCGTCGAGGTGCCGGACTGAAACTGGCGCTCCTCGCTCGCGTACTGTTCTTCAGCGGACTGGCGCGCGAGAATAGCCGCCGCGTAACGCGCCTGCGCCGACGATGCGGTTTGCAACGCATTACGCACGTCGGCTTCGATCAACATCTCCAACTGATCGCGAAGCGCGCGGAGCCGCTTGCCCTCTGCCATGGCGATCGCGGCGTTGGCTTCCGCGGTGCGATTGCGGATCGGAAACGAGAACTGCAGGGCGATCTGCACGGTCGGGAATGTGCCGGCTCCGATATTGCGCCAGGACTGGCCGTACCCGCCGACCAGATTCGGGGGGACAGAACTGCTGCCGAACAGCGAAGTGTCAAGCGGCGGAACGCCCGCCAGCAGAGAAAGCTCGTTCAATTGATTGATCAAGCTCCCGAATGCGCCCGTGATCGGATTCGATGCCTGTGAGACCGGCAAGCCGGAAAGGCCCGTCAGGCTCGCGTTGGCCAGGGCGTCGATGCGCGGCTTCGCCAGTTCCCAGTTGAGGCGAGTATCCAATTTATTGATTTCGATCGAGAGATCGCTTTGCTTCAATTCCGGGCGCGCCGCTAAGGCCTGCTTCGTCGCGATGGCAACATCCGGCACGGCGATATTGGCGGGCGCGGCGGTTTCCGGGATCATCTCCATTCCCCAAATCAGGTCACCGCGATTCGGAGAAATCATCTGCCTTAATGCGTTTTCGGCGCGCGTCAACGCTTCCTGCGCGATGAATACGTTTTGGCGAAACGTGGCCATCTGCGTCTGCGCGGCCACCACGTCGATGCGGGCCAGCAAACCTTGCTCGGCTTGCCGCCGGTTGCTCGCAAATTGCTCCTCGGCCAGGCGCACCGCTTCGATCTGTACAGCCAAATTGCGGCGCGCATAGTCGAGCTCCCAATACGCCTGCACCGCTTGCGTGACGACCTCAATCACGCGCTGGCGAAGTTGTTCAGCGGAGAGGCTGCGATTCTGCGCTGCGACTTGAAGGCGATGCCGGTTGTCGTCATAGCGCAGCCCCCGCCACAAAGGCTGGACGAGCTTGACGCCTATGCTTGACGGATATTGTGGGTTGAGAGAAAGGAACTGGTTGTCGCTCTTCACGCGCGAGGTCGAGAGATCGAATTCGTACGTGCTGCCGAGCCAGGGCGACGATCCGCTCAAGGATGGCGTTAGGTCGAGCTGTTTCTGGGTGAGCTTACCGTTGGGCCCGCCGCTGAGAGACGATGCGGCGGGGGAAACGCTCTTCTGATCGTCGGCTCTGGCTGCAAGGACAGGGTCGTAGTAGCCGCGCGCCCCTTTGATGTTGTAGATCGCCTCGTCAAGAAGAATGCGCGAGACCGCCAGATCGCGATCGTTCGCCAGAGTGAGGTCGACCACTTCCTGGAGGGTGATTTTCCTTTCCCCAAATACACCAATACGGGTAGGGATGACCAAAGGTTCGATCTGCGGTAACTGCGGCGAATCCTGCGCCCGAACTGGAATAACCAGCGCGGCAATCAGAAGGAACATCGCGAACCGGCTGCGCAGATTCCTGAATCCCGCGAAAATTCCGCGGACGAACGAATGCTCCGCGATATCTTCGAAGATCGAATAAAACACCGGTACCGCGAGCAGCGTCAGCACCAGGCATAGCAATTGTCCTCCGGCGACCATCACGCCGATGGTGCGGTTGGTCGACGATCCTGCGCCGCTTGAAAAGACCAGCGGGATCATGCCGGCCACCAGCGCGATGGTTGTCATCAGAATCGGGCGAAGCCGGTCGCGATTGGCCTGCATGATCGCGGTTGGGCGATCGAGCCCCGCCGCGCGCAGACCATTCATATGGTCGATCTGCAAAATCGCATTCTTCTTGACGATTCCAAACAGCAGCAGCAATCCAAGCCCCGAAAAGATGTTGAAGCTTTGGTTGGCGATCAGGAGGGAGACGATGCCGAACGGAACCGCGAGCGGCAGCGTGAGCAGAATCGTGATGGGATGCAGAAATGATTCGAATTGCGCCGCGAGAACGATGTACATGAAGATGAACGTCAGCGAAAACGCAAGGGCGAAGTAATAACCCGTGCGCTGCAATTCCTTCGACGTGCCGCTGGCCCCGAACGAATATTCCGGTCCCATGTCGAGAGCCTGTGCGTCCTCACGCACCTGGCTCAAAATGCCCGCCTGCGATCCTCCCGCGAGCATATTGCCTGTCAGCGTCACCTGCCGCTGCCGATTCAGACGGTTGATCGCCGAGGGCCCCGTGCCGTTGCGAATCGTCACCACTTCATCCAGGCCGACCGATCCGTGCTCGGTTGATAGCACGGACATCTTCGCAAGCCCCTCAACTGTGCCGCGCGAGCCCTGCTGCGCGCGAACCACAACGTCGTACTGATCGTCCCCGGTATTGAACGTCGAGGCGGTCTGTCCGGCGACCAATGTATTGATTGCCTGCTCGATATTCTCCACCGACACCCCCAAATCGGCGGCCCGCGCCCGGTCGACCTCCACGTGGACCTCCGGTTTGCCGCTGCGCAGCGTAGTATCGGTGTCTGTCAGTTTCGGGATCGCCGTCATCTTTACCAAAAGCCGCGCGGAGTAGTCCGTGAGCTTTTGAATATCCGGACCTTGAATGAAAAACTGAATGTCAGCGTTGCTCTGGCCGTTGGCGATGGCGTTCACCAGTTCGACGCTGGTATGCGTCTCTCGCGGATATTGCTTCAGCAGATCGCGAACGCGTTGCATCAACTGCTGCTGCGACAGCATCCGCTGATCCGGGTCCACCAGTTTCACGAAGGTCGAAGCGCTATTCACCGACCGGTCCGTTCCTCCGCCCACCGTGGCAAGCGTGTGCTGAACGCCGGGTAGTTGTCGAATGTCCTGCGCGATACGCTCGACCAGGTTTGTGGTCGACGCCAGCGAGGTTCCTTCGGGCGTCCGGATCAGCACGTTGAATTGCGATTGATCGTCCACCGGAACAAAGTTCTTGCCCACGAACATGAACAGCGGCACGATGCTAAGGATGACGACCCCGCACAGCAATACGATCGTCTTCCGGTGCGCCATTGCCCATCCGAGCAATTTCGTGTAGTTACGATCCAGGATGCGGAAAAAGAATGACTCTTTCGAAACATGATCCTTTTCCGGCTTCTTGACGAATCGCGAACACAACATCGGCGTCAACGTGAACGAGACCAGCAGTGACACCGCGATCGCGAATGCCGAAGTGAGACCGAACGAGCTCATGAATCGTCCGACGATGCCCCCCATGAATCCGACCGGAAGAAACACCGCGAGCAGCGATAGGGTGGTGGCCATCACAGCGAACCCGATGTCCCGCGTCCCTTCGATCGCCGCTTCAAATGGAGACATTCCCTTCTCTTCCATGAAGCGATAAATATTCTCGAGCACAATGATGGCGTCGTCGATCACAATGCCCACCATCAGTGTCAGCGCCAGCATCGTGATCTGGTTCAACGTGAACCCGACGGCGGCCATCAAGGCAAAGGTGGAAATGATCGATGTCGGAATCGCGACCGCGGCGATCAGAGTGGTGCGAATATTCGCAAGAAACAAGAAAATGATGATCGACGCGAACACGCTGCCTTCAATCAGGTGATGCCGGATGTTATTCACCGACGCCTCGATGAAGTAAGACTGGTCGCTGATCACTTCGGCGCGCACATCCTTCGGAAGCAGCGCGGAAATCTCTTTCAGGCGCTGCTTCACCTCGGTGGCGGTGGCGACCGTGTTCTCGCCGGATTGTTTCGCCACCACCAGCGTCACTGCCGCGGTTCCATCAAGGCGCGCGGCAGTGCGCGGTTCCTCGTAGCTGTCCTCGGCATAGCCGATGTCGGAAATCTTAACGACGTACCCGCCGCGGTTGATGATCGCGATTTGATTAAAGCGCGCGGGGTCGATCACTTTCCCCGTCGTGCGAACGGTGAACTCTTTCGCGCCGGCGTTGAGACTTCCTCCCGGAAGCTCCACGTTTTGCTGCCGAACGGCATTGAATACGTCCGTCACAGTCAGGTTGTATGCGCGCAGACGATCGGGATCCACCACCACGTGAATCTCCCGCTTGGCGCCGCCCAGGATCGTGATCTCGCCCACGCCCTTGGCGTTTTCGAGCTGCTGCTTGATGCGCTTATCCGCGATCAGCGTCAGGTCGCGAATCGGCCGCGGCGCGGAGACGGCGATCTGAACCACCGGCGCAGCGTCCGGATCCAGCTTCTGCACCACCGGCGGTTTCGCGGTTTGCGGCAGATCGGCGACGATCAGATTCACCTTGTTTTGAATTTCCTGCGCCGCGATGTCGCCGCTCTTGGCGAGCAGAAAGCTTACGATGACTACGGAGCGGCCTTCCGAGGAGGTCGAGCGCACTTCGTCGATCAGGCTGATCGTGTTCACCGCGTCTTCGACCTTCTTTGTGATCTCGGTCTCCACTTCTTCCGGCGACGCGCCCGGATCGGACACGGTAATCGTCACCGCCGGAATGTCCACTTTCGGAAACAGATCGACACCCAGCGAAAAATAGGAAAATACCCCGACCACGACGAGCGCCAGAATCAGCATCGTGGTGAACACCGGACGGCGGACGCAGAGCTGAGCAAGTCCGTGCATTACCGCGCCACCCCCGGCTTCATCGCGACTGGCGATCCGTCGAACAACTCGTTCTGCCCCGTGGTCGCGATCGTTTCCGTGCCCGCGAGTCCGGAGAGAACCCGGACCGACTCGCCGTCGTTCTCGCCGGTGAGCACGACGCGCAATCGCGCCATGTTGTTATCGATTACAAACACCTGATTGGAATCCGTCGTTCGGTCGTGAATCACGGCCGATCGCGGCACGAACACCGCATCCTCCGTGCCAGGCAGAAGCACTCGAGCCGTCGCGAACATGCCCGGCCGCAGCTCCGCTTTTGGATTGTCGAAGCGCGCTTCGAGAATGAAGGCTCGCGAATTCGGATCGACCGAAGGGTTGATCGCCGACACCTTCCCGAGAAAGTCGCGATTCGGGAACGCGGAAACGTGAGCCACCACCGTCATTCCAACGCCCGCGCGCGAGCTCCGTTGCTCCGGCGTCTGCAATTGCAGCTTCATCGAGCCGATGCGAACGATGGTCGCGATTTTGTCGGTCACCGCGACGTGTTCACCCGCAGCCACCGCGCGCGCCGAAATGTAGCCGTCGAACGGCGCATGAATCGTGGTATCGGCCAGACCTTTTTCCGCCTGCGCTAGCTGCGCCCGCATTCCCTCGAGCGACGCCTGCGACGTTTCCACCGCGCCGTAGCTTTCTCGCGCGGTGTTCAGCGCGGCTTCATACTGCTGCTTCGCGGCGTTGGCCTGCGCCTCCGCAGTCTCCTGCTGCGTGCGAGCTTTCTCATAGGCGCTGCGCGACACATCGCCGGTCTTCACCAGGTTTTCGTACCGTTTGGCATCGGCAGCCGCAAGGCGCGCCTGCGCCTGAGCCGATTCGGAACTGGCTTTCGCCGCGGCCACTTCCGGCACCGTGCTCGCGTCGAACGCGCGATCCCCATGCAACCCGATGCGCGACTGGGACTGACGGACGGCGGCTGTGGATTGATCGAGTTGCGCGCGCATCTGGTCGAGTCTCAATTGCGCGTCGCGATGATCCAACTCGCAGATCACCTGCCCTTTCTTGACGAAATCGCCGACATTCACCGGTGTCGCGACCACCAGGCCGGCCACGCCCGGCGCGATGTCGGAGGATTCGTCGGCGACGAAGGATCCCGTTTCTTCGAAACCCGCGGACACCTGCCGCAGCGTGGCGGAGGCGGTGGAAACTGTAATGACCTTCGGTCCGGTTGCGGCCGATGATGCCTGCGCGGATGGTTTGGAGCCGCACGCGGCCTCGAACCACAGCGTCCCCAGCAGGATGAACGACAGAATGAGTCTCATTTTGATTTTTTCTCTTTGTTTTGGGTTGCTTTAGGTCCGCGAATCCCGTCCATCATGATTCGCGTGAACGCTTCCACCACCTGATCGTCTTTCAGGTGCAGCCCGTCGCGCTCCGGATTTTCGACGTTCATTGCGTAGTAGTGCGCCATTCCCGAAATGGCGACGATCATTGCGCCGGAATCGATGTGCCGTAGCGCTCCGGCACGCTGGCGGCTGTTCAGGTAGGCGCGCAGTGAATCGAAAATCGGCACGCCGAATTCGCGCCGGTAGATCGCGGCAAGCTCGTGACCTTCCAGGCTCGCGTGCATCATTAGTTTCTCGAAGCGAGGATCCTTGCGATGGCCCTCGATCATTTCCCTGGCGATAAGGCGAAACAATCCTTCGTCGTCGTGCAGCCGCATGCATTCCTTGATGCCGGCCAGCGCCTGCTTGGCCTCCCCGGAATGAATGTTGTGCTCGATGATCGCCGTATACAGATCGCGCTTGGTTGCAAAATGGCGAAAGATGATCGCCTCGGAGACTCCGGCGGCGCTGGCAATCTCCTTGGTGGTCGTGCCGGCGAAGCCTTTGCGCGAAAACAAGTCCATCGCGGCTTCGATCAACTGGCGGCGCCGGTCGGGGGCGGTTAGGCGGGTGGTGGTCGAAGGCACCACACCAGTGTAAGTGAGTACTTACTTATATGTCAAGCGAGACGCGAGGCCGGCAAGGTTTTCACGCACATGTCCGGGGTCCTGTCTTCTAGAGACCTAGCTCACTCAATCCGGGATGATCATCCGGCCGGCGCCCGATCGGCCAATGGAACAGGCGCTCCGATTCGGT
>DATGGL010000265.1:0-33212 GCA_035308605.1 Bryobacteraceae bacterium | reverse complement strand
ACCGTGACCGGAACGATGACTTCGTTTACTTGAACCCGGATCGGCTGCTGTCCCGGCGCTGCTGGTGATTGTGCTGCTGGTGATTGTGCTGCCGGCGATTGCGTTGCTGGCGCTTGCATTGCAGGTCCCTGGATTGGGGCTGGAGACGATTGCGTTGCAGGCGCCTGCGTAGCGGATGGCTGCTGCGCGAAGCCCCAAAACGTCAATCCGACCGAAAGCAACCCGCAGACGACGACCCGAAAAACCATAGAAAGCCTTGAACTGATTATAGACCAGGAATTTCGAAATCGGGCCGTTACCGGGTCGGTCACGCGGCCGGAGTCTGATCCAACAGCCGCTCGATCTCTTGGATCTGCCCATCCGCCTCCCGCCCGGTCGTAAGAAGACGCAGCAGACTTAACTGAAACCGAACGTCAGGTTTTGGCGCGATCAAGTAGTCGGGGTCCATACTAGATCCATCGGAAATTCGATCCGTTGCTTTAGCCCGACCGCTTACTCGCCGCCCGCCCGAAGAGCCCCTTAAGGGCTCAAGGAACTGTGGTTGGGTGGGCTTCTGAGGATTTTAGAGGGATAGGGGTTTGGGATACTGCTTAGGGAAACTGCTGAGAGGGTCAACCGAGGTTCCTTGAGCTCTCATTTCTTTGATCACGCCGCTCTATAGAGCAATCCCCGTGCCAAGCCCGCAATCCTCGGAAATACGAAACATAGCGTAGCGAAATGCGCCGCAAGCTCTACTTCCGCGTACCACCCAGGAAAGACTTACCGGCACTGTGTGCAGCGATTTACCGGTGCTTTTCAGCCACCAGGCCCCGGTACTTTCAGCGATACTTTGAACCGCGTCCTTACGGGTTGTTCTTTTCGATCGTCACCGGAATCTCGGACCGGCGCGTCACATGCCCGGCCTGCGCCTCGTTCATCTGGACATTGTTGTGATCGAGCGTCATCCCCGTGGCCCAGTCGAGCTGGGTGCGCGCCAGTATATACAGCGCCTGCGCCTGGACTTCGGCATCCTGCGCCTGCCACATGTCGCGCTGCATCAGGATGACGTTGTACGGCGTCGATGCCCCCACGGCCAGCTTCTTCACCTCCGCGTCGGCCGTCTGTTCCTGAAGAATGCGCGCCTTCGACGCCGCCTGATACTGCGCCCTGGCCTGGATCACCGCCGTCAGCGCTGTCTGTACGTCGACCCGGATCTGGTTGATCAGCTTCTGCACCGAGAGTTCGCTTTGGCGGAGGTTCAGCTCCTGCGTGATCATGTTGGCCTGGGCCACCCGGTTTCGGAGCGGAATATTCACGGTTACGCCCACGGTATAGTTCGGAAAATTCCTCCCGAACAACTGCGACAAGACATTGCCGTAGCCGCCAATAAACAACGGGTCTCCCAGGTGGCTTGGGACCAGCCCGGTTGCCGGATTGACAGTATCGTTCAACGAACCGCTCAGCGCGTTGTTCCGCAGGTCGGCGATCGCGTTAATGGACGGCAGCATCTGGTTGCGGATGCCCGTCAGGTTGAGCTTGGTGTTATCGATCTGGATGCGGCTCTGGGCCAGTTCCGGCCGCTTGTCGAGCGCCCTTTCGATCAGGTCCTGAATCGGTTCCACCGCCTCCACCTCGGGGATGCGAATGCGGTCGGTGGGAACGATGCGGACGGTCGCAAGCGTCTGGTTGGCCAGCCCGTTGCGGCTGAGCGCGCTTTTAAGAATTGTTTCCTGTTGCAGAACATTGGTCTCGGACTGCACCACGGCCTGCTGATCGGAAGCCACCTGCGCCTCCGCCTGCACCACGGCGATCGGCGCCAGCGTCCCGACTTCGACCTGGGCCTTGTTGTCGTTCAGCAGCTTTTGCGAAGTCGCCACCGAGCGCTTTTTCACGTCCAGGTCGTTGTTGAAGTACACCAGGTTCCAGTACAGCTCCACGACGTTCGCCACTACGTTGATCACCTGCTGCTTGAACACCAGATCCGCCGCCTTCAGGTTGTTCTTGGCGATCACGATGGTCCGGTTATTCAGCGCCAGACCGAACCCTTGCAGTAGAGGCTGGGTCAGCGTGAGGTCCAGGCTGGAAGTCGTCGCGGGATTGTAGGTGTTGGTGTAGGAGTTTTGAAACTGGTTCTGATTGTTATAGCTCAGCGTGGCCGATCCGCCGGTTACGAATCCCTGGGTGATTCCGAAATTGAAAATCTTGTTGGTGGAAACCGAAGTCGTCAGTCCCGAGACGACGGCGTTCGACAGCGGTGTCGTGATATGACCCCAGGTTATTGTGCCCGTCACCGTCGGATCCAGGCTCAGGTTATTCAAGGCCAGTGTACTCGTCACTGGGGCGCTCGCGACGCCGGTGTTCAAATTTCCGAGAAGCCCGGTCGCGCCGGTAGCGATTCCGGACGCAACCCCAGTCGGGATCCCTTGAATAGAGGCTCCCGCCTTGGCCCGAAGCAGGTCCGCGTCGGCGAAGCCGAACTCGTAACGCTGAACCTCGACGTCCAGATTGTTCTCGAGCGCCAGCGCCACAGCGTCCTGCAAAGACAGATACAGGTTCCCGCCGCGCACCAGGGAGTCGAGCCGCGTTGAATTGGAAACATTGACGGGCGGCACAATCCTGGGCTGGTACGGAGTCGTGAAATGCGAGTACCAATGGGTACTGTCCGACTCCAGGCGCGGAGTCGTATCTTCCCTGCGTTCAGTCTGTTGGCCGTACATCCCGGGTGCGGCCACCAGCCACACACAAACCACGGCGAAATAGGATTGGATGGTCTTCATTTGAGTATTCCTTACAAGGCGATGAACCCGAGACGAATGTTTCATCCTACCATCGAGTGTTTCGCGATGCCATTGAAACAATTGGCTTTCCGGATGGTTTGTACGCGTTCCCGAATCTTTTTCAGCGTCGAACCCGCCGCCTGGGTTATGTTGAAAGTCTAGTGAGCGCGAACAACCCTTTCTACGACCCTTTGCGGTTTGAGCGGCGAGTACCGGAATGCGCCGCCGTCATTTTCGGCGCGAACGGCGATCTGACCAAACGCAAACTGCTGCCCGCGCTGTACCGGCTTGCCTACGAACGGCGTTTGCCGGCCTCCTTTGCCATCATCGGCAATTCCCGGACTCCCCTTTCCGATGACGAATTTCGCGAAAAAATGAAGGAGTCCGTCCGCCAGTTTCTCGAAGACAGCCCATTCGATGACGAGCTGTGGGTCAGCTTCGCGAGAAATATCTACTACGTCGCGGGCGACTTGAAAGATCCGCAAATGTACTCGGGCGTCGGCAAGAAGCTCGCCGAACTCGGCCAGAAAAACGTACTGTTCTATCTGTCGACGCAGCCCAGTTATTACGAACCGATCGTCGAATGCCTCGGGGCAGCCAAACTAGCCGACAGCAACGAAGGAGCCTGGCGCCGCATCGTGATCGAAAAGCCCTTCGGCCACGATCTGTCGAGCGCCATCGCCCTCAACAACGCCATCCATCGCGTGGTTCCGGAACACGAGGTATATCGCATCGATCATTACCTGGGTAAGGAAACCGTCCAGAACATTCTGGCTTTCCGCTTCGGAAATGGCATTTTCGAGCCGGTCTGGAATCGCCGCTACGTGAGCCACGTCCAGATTACAGCCGCCGAGTCGATCGGCGTCGAAGGACGCGGCGCGTATTATCAGGAAGCCGGCGCATTGCGCGACATGATCCAGAACCACCTGTTGCAGGTGGCCTCGACCATCGCCATGGAGCCGTCCGCGGTTTTCGAGCCCGATGCCGTCCGTGACGAGCGCGCCAAGCTTCTGCGCTCCATCAAGATCATGCAGCCGGATCAGGTCTCCGAGAATGCCGTCGCCGGCCAATATCGCGGGTTCCGGCAGGAGCCCGGCGTGGACCCGCAATCGCAGACCGACACGTTCGCCGCGGCGACATTCCTGATCGACAACTGGCGCTGGGCGGGTGTGCCGTTTTATATCCGCACCGGAAAAAAGCTTCCCAAGCGAACCACCGACATAGCGATCCAGTTCAACAACGCGCCCCACGCCATGTTCACGTCCGATAATGGCAGTGCTTCCGCGCAGCCGAACTTGTTGATTGTCCGCATCCAGCCGGAGGAGGGAATTTCGCTCCGTTTCCTTTCGAAGCAGCCCGGCAGCGGTATGCGCCTGCGGCCGGTTTCCATGGATTTTAACTACGGCTCGAGTTTCGGCGAACGGTCGCCGACGGCGTATGAAACGCTCCTGGTGGACGCGATGATCGGCGACGCGACGCTCTATACGCGTCAGGACATGGTGGAGGCGAGCTGGCGCGTGGTGCAGCCCATCCTCGAAGACTGGCAATCCCGCAAGCACGATTTCCCGAATTACGACCCCGGCACCTGGGGGCCGGAAGCAGCCGACGCGATGCTGGCGCGGCGTGGCCATCACTGGAGAAATAGCTGATGCTGGCGACCCGAAAAGGCAGGTCGGAGACCTGCCCCACCACACCCCGAATGCAAATCCCGTGGCGCAGGTCCCCGACCTGCGAGGCGACCGAAGGGAGCCATCCATGACCGCGACCATCCAGCCCGAAAAAGTCTTAAAGGACCTCCGTGAATTGTGGGCCCAGCTTGGCCGCGAGCAGCACGACTCCGGCGGCGTCCTGCGCGCCTGCGCCATGACGCTGGTCGTGATTGTCGAAGACGATTCCGAAGCCCAGCAGGTACGCCAGACGCTGGGCATCCTGATGCACGCCCATCCCAGCCGCGCCATCGTCCTGCGCGCCAGCGAAGGCGCCAGCCTCGACGCCCGCGTCTTCGCCGAATGCTGGATGCCCTTCGGACGGAACCAGCAGATCTGTTCGGAAGGCATCGAAATGACCGCCGACGCCGCCAATCTCGGCGAAGTGGCGCATCTCTTGATTCCCTTACTGGTCCCGGATCTCCCGGTGGTGCTCTGGTGCCGCGGCGGACGCTTTTTCTCGTCGCGTTATTTCGATCCGCTGTTCCCGGTCGCCCAGAAAATCATCGTCGATTCGAGCCATGCCGCCAATGCCAAGGGCGCTGTGGCCGTCTTGAAAGAATTTCGTTCCCGCGGCCGCCGCGTTTCCGATCTCGCCTGGACCCGCCTGACCGGCTGGCGCGAGGCGCTGGCGCTGAGCTGCGAAGAAAGTCTCAAAACTTCCAAATCGGCGCAGATCGAATATGCCGGGCCGCTCTCCACCAGCGTTCTTTATTTCGCCCGCTGGGTCGAGCAAGCCTCGCCATCAACTTTGCTGACATTAACGCCGGTTCCGGGCGATGCAGGCCTTCGCTCGGTCGCGTTTTCCGGCGGATCGGCTCCGGTCGTCGTGAAACTGGCCGAGGGAGGATCTCTCGAAGTTCAGGCGTCGGGATGCACGTCCCGATCCATGCTGCCCTCGGCGTCCGAAGACGCGTTGATGCGCGAAGAGCTGTCGATCCTGGGCCCTGACGCAGTCTTCGAATCGGTCCTATCCCGATGAGCAACCATTTCGCAGCCTTCCACGACACGCAGCAGACAGCCGAGGCCTGTGCGCAGTTCATCCTCTCCGCGCTCGACGGAAAGCCCAAGTCGACCCTCGCGATTTCCGGCGGCAGCTCGCCGAAGATCATGTTCGAGATCTTCGCGAAGACAAAGTTCGCGTGGGACCGCGTTCACCTGTTCTGGGTGGATGAGCGCGGCGTGCCGCCCGAAGATGCCCAGAGCAATTTCAAGCTCGCGAACGATCACTGGCTCGCTCCCAGTGAGTTCCCAAAGGCCAACATTCATCGTATTCAGGCCGAACTCGCGCCGGACATCGCGGCGCAGCGATATATCGAAGACATTCGCGGCGTATTCGGCCCCGGACTGCCTCAGTTCGATGTGATCCATCAGGGGATGGGTCCCGATGGCCATACCGCGAGCCTGTTTCCCGGCCAGCCCCTAATTCAGGACCGGACCGGCTTCGCCGCCGCCTTATGGGTGGAGAAGTTCCAGCAGTGGCGGATCACATTGTTGCCGGCCGTTCTCCTGGCGGCCCACAACACCGCGATGCTGGTGACCGGAGCCGACAAGACCGAAGCTCTCGATGCCGTTTTGCACGGCCCTCTCGATCCGCAAAAATACCCGTCTCAAATCATCGCGCGCGAAGCCCGCGACGTTCACTGGTTCCTCGAACAGTCTCTAGCCACGAATGCACACGTATAAACACGTCTTCTTCGTGTGCATTCGTGTCCATTCGTGGCTTGAGGTCTGATGCTCACGCGCCGCGCGCTGCTGCCGGTTTTGGCAGCCATCCCTCTTCGCCGCAGCGCGCCCCCGGAACGTGTCCCGCGCACGCCCGAAACCCGCATCCTGCTCGGCGGCGACGTCATGTTGTCGCGCTTCGTCGGCCGCCTGGCGCGGGCTCAGCGCGACCCTGCGTTTCCCTTTCGCGATCTCGCGCCGCTGCTCTCGGCGGCCGACATCGCGTTCGTGAATCTGGAAGCGCCGTTCAGCGACCGCGGCGGGCCCGTCGATGCGGGCATGGTCTTCAAGTCGGCCCCTGACATGATCGCCGGTCTCGAACTGGCCGGAATCGATATCGTTTCCACCGCGAACAATCATGCCCGCGATTGCGGCGACTACGGCGTCGAATTCACACTGGACTGGCTCGCGCGCCACCGGATCGCCACCGTAGGATCGGGCAGATCCGAAGAGGATGCCCATTCTGGCGCCGTCCTCACCCGCAACGGCGTGCGCTTTGGATTTCTGGCGTACACTTTCGATCAGGCCAACGGCATCCACACCGATATCGATCCCCGGATCGCGGGCATCGACCCGGCAACTCTGCGCGAGGACATGGCGCGCCTAAAGACGCACGCCGATGTGGTGATCGTATCCATGCACGCAGGCGTCGAGTATGCCCCGAAGCCGAACCACCAGCAGCTCGACTTCGCCCACGCCGCAATCGAAGCCGGCGCGCGAGTGGTGGTGGGCCATCACCCCCACGTCATACAGCCCTGGGAGCGCATCGGCGACAGCGTGGTCTTCTATTCCCTCGGCAATCTGGTGTTCGATCAGTTCCAGCGAGTCGAAACCCAGCACGGCGCGTTGGGCGAGGTGGTCTTTGCGGGCAAATCCATGCTCCGCGCCGGATTGCTCCCGGTCAACATAGTTGGGACGGCTCCGCGTCTGGAGGCAACAGCGCAGTCCGTCGGCGAAGCGCGCGGAGAAGGATAAGGCCGGTTCCAATCGTGAGCATAGTAGTCGCTTCGGGAGCCTCGGAGTCGCCACCGCCACCTCCGCCAGAAGCGGCGGAAGCGACGTTGAAGTTTGCGATTTCGATTCCGTTCGCGCCTGCGAGTTGAAGGCCGCCGACCGCCGTATCAGTGACAACACCATAGAAGGTCAGGGTTCCAGGGTTGCCTGGCGTTGTGATCGGGGCATTGCTAGATGGACTGGTCGAGGACACGGTTACCAGGCCATTCTGGCTCAGCGTTACGATGTCGAACCAATACGCGACGTACGTCGAGGGTACCTGAATCCCCATCGAAAATCCGCTGTTAACCTTCAGCGTGCTCGTGTTGACGACACCTAGATTCGAGGAGAATCCGATTTGATCGCTAAAGATCACTCCCGTAGAAGGGTCGGTTAAGGGCGCCGACGAACTTAACTCGGAGGACGCAAAGTCCGAAATCGTCTGAAACGTGAGCCCCGACGTGGCCGCGTTGAAGAGGGACTGATCCGTATAAAAAGTCGTCGTCGCACCCGCCATCCCAGCTAACGCCAATCCCATTACGGGAACCAAAATCTTCCGGTACATATTTCCACTCTCCTTCGCTCACCCGCGCCGGAGTGAAACGATCCCAAATCGGCCCCCGATTCGGGATTGCTGTTTCAAACTAGGTCTGTTGAACGGAACATTCGTCTCGATCGATGCCGACCGAGACCGGGTAAGATAAGACCGAAAGCGGTACCGGCTGAGACTATCCCTCTAGTTGCCGCGCGCCCAGTAGCCCGCTCGCGCACGCACCACGATGTCCTTGCGCACCGGCTTCACTTCCAGCTTGTGGAACTTCCCGTCCCGAGCCTCCACCGCCGGCGTAAAGCCGATGACATACAAATTGCGCAGGTCTGCTTCGATTTGAGAGAAAACTTCGCCGAGCCTGCGTCCCGGATTCGGATACGTCACGCCTCCCGTTTCCCGCGACATTCTCTCCAGGCCTCGGCTTACCGCCTGCGCAATGGTCGCGCCCAGCGACATATAGCGCAGCGGATTCGCGTACTTGATCGAATAGACCACCGTTTCCGCCGTCTGCACCATTTCGATGGTATCGGTCAGTGAAAAATCGCTTCCCGTATCCATCCCGTCGGAAAGCACAACGATCGCTTTCCGCCCCGTCACCGGCCGCAGCCCGAGCCGCGCCGTGTAATAGATTCCATGCCACAGCGCCGTGCCGCCGCAGCCTCGCCGCATTCCTTCTCCACGGCATCGCTGCCCCAGAAGAGGCGCGTCCTTGCTCTGCCGCAATCCGATATTTTGGACGCTCATCCGCAGCGCATCCGGATCGTTGGTCAGATCCGACACCAGCCAGGCCTGCTGCGCCACCTCGACCACCATCGCGCGATCCTGCGGCCCGATTACCTGCCTGAGAAATTGCGCGACCGCATCGCGATGATTCTTGATGAACATCGCCTGGCTGCCGCTGATGTCGGCCACCAGCGCGACCGTGAGCGGCAGATCGGACTCCTGCCAGAACTGACCGATTTTCTGCGGCACGCCGTTGTCGGAGAGAACAAAATCCTCGGGCTTGAGATTCTTCACCGGCGCGCCGCCCCGATCCGTGGCCGAACAGGCCACCGTGACCAGGTCCACGTCAACGCGAATATCGGCCTTTTGCTGCGCGGTGAGCAACCCTCCGCAGAGCAGCCAAAAATATTTCATCGGGATTGGGCGTAGTATCCGACGCGTGACCGCACCAACAGGTTTCGCCGAGCTCTCACCTCGAGCTTGTGGAACCGCCCGTCCCGGGCATCTTCCGGCGGAGTGAATCCCAGGACATATTGATTCCGCAAATCCTGCTCGATCTTCGAAAACACCTCGGCGAGCCGGTCTTCGGGATTCGGGAACGTATAGCCGCCGGTTTCGTCCGTGAGGCGTTCCAGTCCCCGGTTCACGGCCTGTTTCCGGGAAACTCCCGCCTTGCTGGGTGTAACTTCCGGATCGACGTACTTGATCGCATAAACGACCGTCTCCGACTCCTGCGCCGATTCGATCGCATCCGGCAGCGTGTGCGGGCTCCCCGTGTCGAGGCCGTCCGACAGAATGATCAGCGCCTTCCGCCCCTTCACCCATTTCATCTTCTGGCGCGCGGCCGCGTAGACGCCGTTCCACAGCGCCGTTCCGCCGCATCCGCGAAGCGGCACCGTTTCCATGCAGTTTTCCCCGAACTGCGCGCCGCGCAGTTGCAGCCCTTCGATATCGTCCACGCCTTTGCGCAGCACGTCGAGCGAGCCGGTGAGATCGGTAATCAACTTCACTTCGGGACCCACCGTCACCAAAAACGCCCGGTCCTTTTCGCCGACCACCTGCCGCAGAAACTGATTCAACGTCTGGCGATGCTGGTCGATGAACGCGGACTGGCTGCCGCTGACATCCACGATCAGGCCAATGGTCAAAGGTAAGTCCTGTTCGAGCCAGAGATGATCGATTTTCTGGATTTTTCCGTTATCGCGCAGCTCGAAATCGTCAGGTTGAAGGCTCTTCGCCGGCACGCCGCCGCGATCGGTGACCTCGCAGGTCACCGTCACCAACCCGACGTCCACCCGAATATCGGCCTTCTGAGCATGGAGCGCCGCGCACAAAATCAAAATCCCCAGACTCGCCGCGCGGCGCATGCGTTCACCTATGAGGTTGTTGAGAAAAAGCCGGGATCCGCTCGCTGTCGCGCGCGGTTCGGTGCCGGACATTCGATTTCGGCACCGAGCCGCGCGCGCCAGCAAGCGGGTGCCGACGTGTATTCACCGGACCATCCTGGCGCAAATGACAATCCACTAGATCTTCGGTTTTGGCGGAGGCAATTCCCGCGCCGGACATACCGATTCGAACCCCGCCGGCTTGTGCGATCCATCGCAGAACGGCTTATTCGCCGAATGCCCGCAGCGGCACAGCCCGATGGCGGTCCGCCCCGCGAGCCCAAATTCGTTCCCGTCCGCATCGTGCACCGTGAAATCGCCTTCCACGCGGATGGAACCGTTGTTAAAAATCGTAACTTTCGCAGCCATTATCCCGATGCTAGCAGATCAGGGAACCGGCATTCCCAAAGCGCGCCGCGATTCGATGAATTTCGGAAACACCAGCGACTCAAACGTCGGGTCTCCTCCGTTTTCCGTCGGCAGAGGCCAAAGCTCCAGCAGCTTCCGTGCCTCATCCTTCTGCCCGGCGGCGATCAACCCCGCCGCGTAAAACGTGCGCGCCTCGCCGTCCTGCGCGGGGGCCGTCCGGAAAAACGCCTCCTTCAGAGACGCCAGGTCGTTGGAAACGTGCCCCGTCCACACCGCTCTTTGCCGATCCGCAAGCTGCGGCGGAACGTCCGCCAGTTTCGCCATCGCCTGGTCGCGCCGGCCGGTAATGAAATCCCAGGTCGCCTCCCGCCATGCGACCAGCGGATCGTGCGCATTTCTCCGCGCATCGAGATATCGGCCCATCTGCTCATCCGCGCCCTTCAAATCCCCGGTGAGCCAGCGCGCCATGGCCGCCTTTTTCAACTCCGCGCCGTCGGCGAACGAAGCATCCGATTGAAATGCTTGTAGAAAATATTTCTCCGCATCCGCAAAGCGTCCGCGTATGAAATACACTTCGCCGAGCGAGTCCAGCGCATTGGTTTTCTGACCCGCGGCGGTTCCATACTGCTCCAGCGACTTCTTTGCCGCTTCCAGGTCGCCCGCGTACGCCTGCGCATAGCCAAGGAGATTCAAGACGCCAAAATCGCCCGGTTCGGCTCGTAAAACACCTTTGAAGTAGCGAACCGCTTCAGGAAAGTGACGCAGGTTCAGCTCGGTCTCGGCCGCCAGCGAGAGCAGGGAAGTGTCCAGGGGCCGAAGTTCCACCAACTCTCCCACGGCGGCTTCCCGAGCAGCCGGATCTTTTCGAAGCGTGGCGAGCAGCAGCTTGATCCGCGCCCGGTCCTCGGCCGACCGCAATCCAGGCCGCGCCAGCGCCTGCTGCGCCGCGCTGACGGCCCGATCCTGTTCTCCGCGCTGCGTCAGCGTCTCGGCCCACGCGAGCCAGGCAGCGCCGAAATCGGGGTCAATCGCCACGGCGCGCTCATACTCGCGATGTCCCCACGCCGCGACGGCCTGATCGTTCGCTGTGGAAAATGGATGCGCGCCGGAGTCCAGCCGCTTCGCGATCGCGCTCACGGCGGGAAGCACATCGCCCGTCGCGTCCGCATTCACGACCATTTTATGCCGCGCAGCGTCTTCCACCTGGACGTCGATCCGCAATCCTCCGCGGCTTTTTACGAAGAACCCGTGGACCAGCCGGTCGGCCCCGGCCAGATATCCCTCATTGGTCGATCCCGCGCGCACCGCGATCACCCTAGGGTTCCCGGAAAGCTCCGTCGAGAAGATAGCTGGCGCGGCGGACGCAATCCAATCGAGCGATGCGTCCCCCGTGAGATTCTCAAATGGCAGGACAGCGAGCCGCTGTACGGGATGCTCAGGCGCGCGCGAACATGCCGCAACCGCCAACAGCACCAGTGCGACTAGCCGGCCACGAATCAGAGGACCTTTTGCTCCACGGCAATGAGCTGCTTGAACTCAGGATTGTCCTTGAGCGTGGCGAACTCGGGCTCCTTGGTGAATTTCTCGCGCTCTTTGAAGCCTTCTTCGAGAGCCTTGCGGATGTACAACAGCGCGAGATCCACCATCCCCGCCTTGGCGTAGGTTTTCGCCATGTAGTAATGAAACTTCGCGCGCTCTTCCACGCTGCGTTCCTGTAGTAGAACGCCCTGCGTGCTGCGTCGCTCGAATACCTGCGGATCGATCTCCAGCGCCTTCTGATACATCGCGAACGCGTCCGTGTAATTCTTGCGCGCGAAATAAGCCGTGCCCAGATTGCTGAGGATCGATGCCGATTCCGGCGTCAGGCGCAGAGCTTTCCGGTATTGCGCGATCGCCCGCCGGTAGGCCTTCTGGGCGTAAAAGACGGTTCCCAGATTGTTCACCGCTTCGGCGTACGACGAGTTCAGCTTGATCGCCCGTTCGTAATTTTTCTTGGCGTCGGTAAGATCCAGCAACTGGTGATACGCGATACCCAGCTTGTTCGCCAGCACCGCCGAATCCCTCGGCCCCGTCTGATACACCTCGATCGCCTCGCGATACATCTTGCGCGCGACAAAGATGTCGCCGCGCACTTCCGGCGTCAACACTTTTGTAGGATCGGGCGAAGTGGTTTTATTGGGAGCAGGCGCCCGGAACCCGTTGGCCGTTTGCGCAGGCGGATTCTGAAGAGCGAGTGCCGTTACGAAAAGAAATGAGAGACCGGAAACCATCATGGGCCTCCTTAACGAGCCTAGTGATATTTACTTTATCACTTAAACACATCTCGGAGGCGCCCGAAGAAACCTTTATGGGGCTTCTTCTCCGGATCTTTTTGATCCGGTGGAGGAGCGGGCGCTACTGGGATACTACGCCCCACTACAGAGGGGCTACTCTGCGGATTCGCAGCTAGTGTCGGAGGCCGGTCGGAGACCGTAGTAGGCGCCGGAGTCACAGGCGCTGTCGGCTCCCATCCAGCGACTTGCGTTCGTGCGCCCCCGTGCAGCCTGCACACTTCCACGGGTTGAGTTCCTGAGATAAAAACCTGACTCCGGACCTTAGGACAAGCCGGCGTCGCCAGCATCCCGGTCGACTCGTCGATCTCCGCGGTCACGATCCCGTCCGGCGCTTCGAACCGGTGGACATTTCGATACTCGCGATGCTGGTGCGCCCGCTTCATGAATTCCGCCCAGATCGGCAAGGCGCTATGCGCGCCTTCCAGCTTGAAGTCGCGATTATCGTCGAACCCGACCCAGACCACGCAGATCAGCTTCGAAGTGAATCCCGCAAACCACCCGTCGCGCGAAGTTCCCGTTTTCCCCGCCGCCGGAAGATTGAATCCCTTGGCATGAACGCCCGCTCCCGTGCCGGATCGAAGAACCTCCTCCAGGGTGTTTTCCACGAGATAGGCCACCCGCGGATCGAGCGCCGGCTTCCGGTCCGGTTTGGCGTCGTACATCAACTCGCCCTTGTGATCGCGAATATTCTTGATGAAGCTGGTCTTCACCAGTTCGCCGCCATTCGGAAACACCGTATAGGCGCCCGCGATTTCGAGCGGCGTCACTTCATACGCCCCCAGCGCGATCGACGGCGTCGCTTTGATATCGACATTCAGCCCGGCGGCGCGCGCGGTCAGCGCAACCTTGTCGTAACCGACCATCTCCGCGACCTTCACAGCCGGAATATTCAGAGAATGCGCCAGCGCATACCAGATCGGAATGTCGCCGTTGTACTGGTTACTGTGATTGGCTGGCTCGTATGGTTTTTCGTCGAACCAGAACGTCGTCGGCTCGTCGTTGATGATCGTCGCCGGCGTGATCACCGGACCGCCATTCTGCAGCATCGCGCCAAACGCCGCCGCGTAGACGAAAGGCTTGAACGACGATCCCGGCTGCCGCTTCGCCATCGCATGATCGAGCTGGCTCTCGCCGTACCGCCGCCCGCCGACCAAAGCTTTCACTTCGCCGGTTTCCGCATCCAGGCACACCAGCGCGACCTGCGCCAGCGGCATCTCGTCGGTCCCGTATTTCTTGCTCCGCCGCCTCCACTGGGCGTCGGTTTCCTGAATCCCTTCGCGGACCGCGGCGACCGCGTCGCGCTGCAAATCCATATCGAGCGTCGTGTACACCCGATAGGTCGTGTTCTGAAAATCGCGGCCTTCGAACTGGTTCTGAAGCGTGTCGTTCACCAGATCGACGAAGTACGGCGCATCGCTCGATTCCGCTTCTTCGCGCGTGACCTTGAGCGGCGATTCCGCGGCTTCCTGATACTGCTTGTCGGTGATGAACCCATCCTCGCGCATCGCCTTGAGCACGATGTTGCGGCGAGCCTTGGCGCGATCCGGATGGCGGAACGGATTCCGGCTGGACGGCGCCTGCACCATCCCGGCGAGCAGCGCCGCATCCGCCAGCGTCACCTGGCTCAATTCCTTGCCCAGGTACACATCCGCCGCCTGCCCAAAGCCCTGAATGCTGAAGCTGCCCTGATTTCCCAGCGGCACCGCGTTGGTGTAGTACTCGAAAATCTGTTGCTTGTTGAGCGCCTGCTCCAGATGCAGCGTGATCATCGCTTCCGGCAGTTTGCGTCCCCACCCGCGCTTCACTTCACCCAGCCACAACGTCCCGGCGAGTTGCTGCGTCAGTGTCGACGCGCCTTGCGAGCGCCTGCGGTCGCGCAGATCCACCCACACCGCTCGCACGATCCCCATCGGATCGAACCCGGCATGTTGAAAGAAGTGCTTGTCCTCGGCCGCGAGCACCGCGTTCACCATCACCGGTGGGATATCGGCGAAATGCACGATTCGGCGCTTCTCGCGCTTGCGGTCGAAAAGATTCGTAATCAGCTCCGGTTCCAGCAGATATTGCGTGCGCTCCGTGTTGTCGCGTAGCGAAATGATCTTGGCGATCTTTCCGCGCTCCATCTTGAGCACCGCACCTTCCGAGTCATACGCGTCCGGCCCCGGATTGATCTCGATCGCGTCCGCCCGCGTGTGATACCACCCCAGGCGGTTGCTGGTCGATTCCGAATATCCGCAGCGCCGCAAATAGGCCGCGATGTCATCCGCCTTGGCCTCTTCGCCAACGGCCACTGGACGAGGCGCCGCATAGAGCAGGGAGTTGTTCGAGAACGGTCCCGCCCGCAGCTTCTCTTCTGTAATGCGAGCGTAATGCTGGTAATAATATGTGAAGACAGAAACGCCGCCCACCGTCGTCAGGACGAAAGCGACCAGAAACGCCTTCCCCCACGCGCTGAGAATAAAGCGGACCAGCAGGGATTTCTTGCGAGCTGCTTTTACTTTGACAGGCACCCGTTTTTCCCAGTCGATAATAACGGGCGTCTCTTACAGATACAGAGGATCACGAAAACCCCGTTGCAAATGCAGGCCCACAAACATTTTTGTCACTTTGCGGCAACCAAGCCAGCCGTTAGGCTGCTACTTCTTGGTTTCTTCTAAAGAGAATAACTCTTTCCAGATGTCCTCGTGCGGCTGCCAGTCCGGCTCCTGACGGCCGGTGATCTGCAATTCCGCCACTTTCAGAGTTCCATGACCGTACGGGCAAATGTACTCGGTACGCGGAGCGCCCAGCAGCACATTTGTCCAGGACCCGGTCAAAATCGGCATCCGCAGGCGCCTTAGGCACGTCCGGCAGCGATACCGCTGGTCCCACAGAATCAACCATGCGAGGCCGCAGGAAACCAGCCAGAACACCATCATGGTTGAGTTGTATTTGAAGTACCGCATCACCGGATTCGGCCCGCCCTCGCTAAAAGGCTTCAAAGGCGGAAACGCCTGGGCGATAATTCGTTCAATCGCGTACAGGACTCCAACGGCAACCGCGATCTTTGCTGTCAGGTAACCCCAGTACTTCATATCTATTGGACACCCACCCGAGTTGATCGGTTCCTAACTCTTTAAGTGTGACATATTTGTCTTCGGCCGTTCCAGGCGAATCCCTTAGTTTTTTCTTTCGTAGGACCAAACAAAAGTTAGTGTGGTCCATTCCGAGCAGCGCTGGTGGTTTTCAGCCACTGATTCCGGCTCCGTCGAACCCGTTAAGCCTTGTCGTATCAGCAACTTTACATTTGGATCCCGGATTGCTCCAAACAGCGCGTACACGAATGAACCGGCTGATTCCATCCCCGATACTGGCAACGCTACTAGTGGTCGCGGCCGTAGCGGCGCAGGGACAACCCCCGCAACCGCCCTCGCCGGGACCGTGGTCGGAACAACCGCCAATCGCGCAGGCGCCATACCCACAGTATCCTCCAGGCGCTCCGTATCCGTATCCACAACGACCGCCGCAAGCTCCCGCGCCCGCAATGAATCCAGCGCCGCCCGCCGACGATGAAGGCAAGGCTCCGGATCGCGGCGTCGCGCGGATCAGCTTTATGAACGGTAACGTCTCGGTTCGCCGCGGCGATTCGGGCGATCTGGTGGCGGCCATTATGAATGTGCCGTTGACCATCGGCGACCGTCTGGTCACCGCCGATGGCGCGCGCGCGGAAGTGCAATTCGATTTTGCCAACATTGTCCGGCTCGGCGCGGCGACCGAAGTTCGCTTCAGCGACCTCGAATATCACCGGTATCAGGTTCAGCTCGCCACCGGGACGATTTCTTTCCGCATTTTGCGGGACTCCGACGCCCAGGTCGAGATCAGCACTCCCAGCGTCGCGATCCATCCATTAAGGAAGGGAATTTATCGCGTCAGCGTGAAGCCGGATGGATCGAGCGAGATTACCGTGCGTGCCGGCGGCGATGCCGAGATCGCCAGCCCCAAGGGCGCCGAGAAACTTTCGTCGGGCCACACCATGCTCGCGCGAGGTTCGGCCTCGGATCCTGAATTTCAGATGGTCGGCATCGTTCCCGAGGACGAGTTCGATCGCTTTGCTGCCGTGCGCGATCGCGTCTTTGAAAGCGCCCGCAGCCCGAACTACGTCAGCCACGATATTTACGGCTCGGAAGACCTGGACCAGAACGGGCGCTGGGTGAACGATGGCTCTTACGGCAACGTCTGGGTTCCCCAGGTCGCGCCGGGCTGGGCGCCCTATCAATGCGGACGCTGGACCTGGGTGGATTACTACGGCTGGACCTGGGTGGGATGCGAATCGTGGGGATGGGCGCCGTATCATTACGGCCGCTGGTATTACGGAGGGTTAGGATGGGCGTGGTGGCCGGGACCGGTCTACGCTCCCTACTTCTGGCGTCCGGCTCTCGTCGGCTTCTTCGGATTTGGCGGGGCTGGCATCGGCGTTGGTTTCGGATTCGGCAATGTAGGCTGGGTGCCGCTGGCTCCGTTTGAGCGCTTCCACGCCTGGTACGGTCCGGGATACTACGGTGGAATCCGCGGCGGCTTCAATGTGGTCGGCGGCACGAACGTCGCCGCCTTGTATCGCAACGCCCGTATCGGAAACGGCGTCACGGCGATGAACGCCGGCGAGTTTGGCCGCGCGGGAGTGAGCGGAGCGAACCTGGTTCGTCCCTCGGCCGGCGAGCTGACGCATGCCGGAATGGTGCGCGGCGCATTGCCGCTCGCGCCCTCGCGCGAGAGCACGCAATTTACAAATCGGGCCGCCAGCACCGCGGGACTGCCTCGAACCAATGACAGCGCGCACTTCTTCTCGCGCAATGGCGCTTCGCAAGCCAGCCGGGTCCCGTTTGAGCAACAAAGGCAGAGCTTCAATCAGGCCACGCAGCGCAGCTTCGGAAACAGCGCCGGCGCTCAGAGCCGCGGCACTGGCCTGGGCAATTCGAACAGTGGAACATCCAGCTCAAGCGGCGGGTGGCAGAGATTCGATCCCTCGACTCGAAGCACCGCGTCCGGGAACCCGTCGGGTAATCAGGCGGGCGGGCAGGGAAGTCGCAGTCTGACCTCGCCGGGCGGTTCTTCGTCCCCGCAAACCCGGGCTCCGGGCGGAAGCCCGCAACAGCCGGTCCGGATCAGCCCGTCGATCGTGCAGAACCGCGGCAATTCCGGCAGCGGGGCCGCACCCCGAACCAACGGCGGAGGCGGGTCGCGCCCCAGCGGCGGTGGCGGAGCCTCCCGCGGCGGTGGTGGAGGCGGTCGCAGCAGCGGAGGACACCGCTAACCGCGCCGCACAACGATCTTGCAGTAAGGTTCGTAGTTTTCTTCTTCCCTCGAAGGCCCGGTGTGGGGCGACTTGCACCGGGCTATTTTTTTAACTCTTGATCGGTGTGGACCGGAAGCTGGGAGTTGGCTTACGCTCAACCCCGCAAGCTGGTGCGGAATGCAGATGTCGAGAGCTTCAACGGAAAGCTTCGCGATGAATCTGCAGCACGCGCGGGCACGGATCGCAGCGTGGCGAAGAGAATAAAACTCAGCGCGTCCGTACAGTAGTTTGGGATATTAGACGCCAAGCATTTCGGGAGTCATGCGCTCCTTCGCCCCGTAATATTGCAATGCCGCAGATCCTCGCGTCCGTCAAGACCAAGCCGTCGCGGCGGCCTTCGACTGCCACTCCGGTCTGTTGGTCCGACTTCGAGCGGGGCGAAGGAGAAATCCAAGGACCCGCGTGGGCGAGTTAAGGGGTGCAGGTCGCATCAAACAGGCAAACGCCGAGTAGAACTAAGGCATTTCGGCTCATAGCTTTTCTCTGGTGCCACGAGAAACGAATTCACATACTACACATCGGTCTCTTACTCTCCCGAGCGGGATGACAAAGTATCGCTCTGTCAACCATGCCGTCTTGCTGAGACACCCTGACTCGTCGTCTCCGAAACCGAAATAAGTCCCCCGAAGAGTAAAGACCTTCCGCTCTGTCGTGGTATTAAACACATCGAAGAATACGTCCGAAGACGGCAACAACTGCAATGATTTTCGGCCAGAGAAGCTTTGTAATACCAGCCATGTTCCGTCAGGTGACAGCCGAGAGACCGAGCTTGGAACTTGCCAGTGCTCTCCCGTCTTCTTATATTGAAACCCGTTGAATTCTGCATGGTCGGGTTCATGTATGTCAAAACTTATAAAAATCGATTTTCTTTCCAAAGGAACGACTCCTGCCGCCTCCCAATTTTGCCGGCTGGCACGTTTTATGGAAGTCTTTGGATCTGATAGATCTAATCGGTAAAAATTGCTTGCGTCGTCGCGGCGGCCATAATTAGTGTTGAATGCTCCGACGAGGAACCAAGTTGTCAAAAGGCCCTCAACGCGGAATTCGTAATCCGAGTAGCGGTAGTCTATCTTCAAATTTGGCTCGTTATAGGTCGACTTGATTTTCCATCCGCTTGGAAAGCGAACGAGATGACAGTACTCTCGCGCTGAGGGGGGCAGTTTTAGGTCGATGAAGGCATCCCACGAAGCACATAAAGCTGAATGAGAAATTAACAAGAACCCGATCAAGCTGTGGAACTTCCGGCGCAGGTTCATCGTTGGAAGTGGGAAAAGTGGGTCAGCCTGAACTTGCACACTTTCATCCTAACAAATGGGGCAGAGCGCTCCGTTCCTTTTACCGGATTCCGCACTCGTGAGCGGCAGCGACAGCCAACTCGCGGTTTTCTCACGAAATGCGGCCACCTTCAAAGGCGATTCCTTGCAGCGCGGCCACCATGCTCCGGCGCAAAACGCTTTCGCGGATCTACCGGATGGGATGGATCACCGTCTTTTGAGCGTAGGCTCGCCCGAAAAGCCTCACCAGAATCACCCCGTGCGAAACAATGATCAGCGGGACGAAGAACGTCGGCAACAGCATCAGCGGAAACGCGCGGAGTGGGGCCATTGACTCCGGGTCGCGTACGCCTTCCCGAAACGCCATCGCCACCACCGAGAGAATGTCAATCAACCCCGCCACGCTCCACACGATCGTGAACGCGCGCGAATAGCGATACAGAAGTATGACCGCGCCTGTGGCAATCACAATGTCCCCGACTCCGCCCACCACGCCGAACGAAAACGGGAAACGTCCGGCGAGATAGAGCCCTACGAACGCGATCCCGACAAAGCGGACCAGATGCAGCGCAATTAATCCCCGCAGCCCGACATCGGCGGCAAAACGCCGCGCGCTCGAGTTCAACCAGATCAGCAGAACGCACGCCGCAGTCGCTCCCCAGACCGTGGCCGCCACCATCTGAGGCGTTGCGCGATAAAACAGCCCCGTCGCCGCCAGCGAAAGCGCCGCCCCCAACCACACCAGCAGCAGACCGATCATGGTTCACCCCGTTTCGAAGACAATCATCTGACGATCAACGCGCAAAAAAAGATGCAAACTGGATCAGGTCCCGTCAAGCTTCGCTGTCAGACTTTGCTGTCAGACTTTGCTGTCAGACTTCGCTATCAGACAACGTAGGGCATTTCGCCGATTGTCTTCGCTCCCGGGCAGTGTAACGCTCGGATATGGCCCGCTTCCGCTTCGGATTCGCTGTCATGGCATTGGGCGCGGCATGGGTAATCGTTCCCGCCGTCGCCCAGGTGTTATCGAACTCGATCCCGGCTTCCGCCGGAATCCTGGCCGAGCACGAGTTGCAGGACATCGATCGTATGCCGCCGCAACAGCAGGCCGAGCGTCTCCTCGAACGCGCCATCAGCCGTTATCAAGGGGCCATCGAGCAAATCGACGCGCGGCTGGCCGCCTGGGCAGGGAAGCTGACCTACTCGAAGAAAATGCAGGCAATGCTCGAGATCGCCTGGAATTCGAGCGACCTCCGCGTCCGCACGGCCGCCGTCGAACTGTCGCTGGCATCCTACGGCCTGGCGAAAGAGCCCGCGCAGGCCGAACAATACGCCCGGCTGATCAAGTCCGAAACCAGCGACCGTCCCTGGAGACTATGGATGCTATCGCTGTTGGCCAACCGCGGCGTCGAGACGGAAAGCAGCAAGCGGCTGCTCCTGGAATTCATCCACGACCCAAATGTCGAAACCCGCCAGTGGGCCGTGAATTCGCTGAGCATGGTCGGGACGGACGATGTGATCGAGCCGTTGCTCGAAGTCCTGGGCCGAGACCCATCCCCCGAAGTCCGCGAGCGCGCCGGCTGCGGCCTGGCCGAAAGCGGCATGATGACGCGGGAGCAGCGGAAAAAGGCGATCCCCGGCCTGCTACGCCTGATGGACGACCCGACGCTCGATCGGACGACTCAGAACTGGGTCTTCCAGGCATTACGCGAAATCAGCGGCCAGGACTTCGGCCAAGACCACGCCCGCTGGCGCGATTGGCAGGCTCGGCAGCCTTAACGAGATAATGGGCTTGACGCGCGAGCGGGTTGCGTAAGTGATTTTTCTGTCTAAGGTCGAGCACAGCTTTACGATTCCAGGACGCGGTTGGGTCGTCGTGCCATTTGAAGTCACCAACCGAGTGCACATCGGAGACGCCATTCAGCTACGAAGCCCCAATGGAGACACCATAGATTCTCGCATCGTTGGAATCGAACTGATCAAGCAATTGTCTGGTTCCTGCCGCGCCGCGTTTCTGCTTTCGGAGGATGTTGCTCCGGAACATAGCCCAGCAGAAACGGAGATTTGGATATGTAGTCACGCTAGCTAGGACCCATAGTTTACATAATATCTGTTATCAGAAGTACTAAACCAAGCCCCGCTCGCCACCCCTCAACCCCGGATCATCTTCATTCCGAGCCCTGAAATACGCTCGAATCTCATCCCGCAGCCTCGGCTTATTCCCGGCGAGCTGCCAGATTCCTTGCCAGTCGCGGACAAGGTCGAACTCAGGATTGAAATCCTGGTCCCGGAGAATCTTCCAGCGTTCGCCATACCCACGCAAGACTTTCGAGCCGTGGAAATGGTGAATCGCGTGGTTCTCCACGCAGCCGATGTTTTGCTGGACCACGGCCGCGCGGTTCTGCCAGCGGCGGATGGCTTCCATATACCCGCGGCTGCACCGCGTCGCCTCGGGAGCCGGATTGGGGCGGCCCGCCAGGCCGAACGCCATGTGCCAGTCCGCCGAGCCAAGAATACAGACATCCAGCAACCCTCCGACGGCGTCGAAAGCGCTTCGCCGGAACGCCCAGGCGCCGCCGGTCGCTCCCGGGCCGCTCACACCCGAGCCGTAACCGCCGGCCCGTTGCGCCACCCGATTCAAGTAGTTTGCGGCGAAACTCGGCATCACCCGGTAAGGAGTATGTCTTGCAGATAGATCCGTATAGCTGCTGAACAACTGGACGAAGTCAAAATGCTGAAGTTGATGGATTGCTTCAAGCGCCCAATCGCGGCGGGTCATGTGAAAATCCGCGTCGATGATTGCCCCGTATTTCCAATCCGGCGGAAAGCGCTGGATCACGATGTTGAGGATGTTCTCCTTGTGCCACAGCTCGTGCGAAGTTCGAAGCGGCACGTCGTAGGGGTCCGTGCCGGTTACCTCAAACGGCCGGTCTCCGTAAGCCAGCTCCCCGGCATGCAGAACCACGTTCGGGCTCGCTTGCATGTGCTGCCGGAAGTCATTCATCAGCACCCGGCGCGAGCGCCAGCGCAGTGGATTGCTGTATGCGCAAGCTACATGCAATGTTGCGTTTTCAGACCAGTCTTGCCAGGGAACATGAACATCCGGGTGCAGCGTCATCTCGCCTTGACGCTATGCCCGCAGGCTCGGCGGTACTCGCCCGCCGCACCGCCAATTGACGCCTTCCGGGAGACTTAGATTTGCGGAAGCGACCGTGACCGGCTGAGTCTTTCACGCACCTCAGCCGCGACTGTATCGGCGGCCGATACTCGCAGAACCTCGAACCCGGCCGCTTTGGCGCTGGCAACCCCAGCATCGGAGTCCTCAATCACCAGCGGATTCGAGACACCTAGCAGCTCCGCAGCCCGCAGGTAGGGGTCGGGCGCAGGCTTCAGGTTGGGGACTTCCCTTCCGCATACAAACGCCTGAAAACAGGAGCGAATTCCGGCGCGCTCAATCGGCGGTTCCACTTCTGAACGTCCGCTCGAAGAAACCACGGCAAGCTTATAATTTTCCGCAAGATCTCGGATCAACCCAATCGTTTCCGACAGTACCGGCTGCTGCAATTCCAGCCGCTCCCGGAACATGACCTGCTTCTTCTCGTAATCCGGCCAGATCTCCTCGAACGGAATCGGTGGATTGCGCGCCGAGGCGAGCTGCTGGATCATCCCGCGGTCCGACACCCCGATGCATTGGCGGGCGTAAAATCCCCAATCGAGCTCGATCCCGTAGGGCAACAACAGTTCCCGCCAACAGGCGTAATGGATCGGCTCGGTATCGGCCAAAACCCCGTCAAAATCGAACAACAGCGCATCCCAATTCAAACCTGGCGTCCTCCGAACTTCATTCGCGTCCAATTGCGTGCATTCGCGGCCTTACCGTTTTTCGGATGTGAAAACCCGGCCTCAAGTTATAATTCTCTCATGATCAAAGCCACCGACAAGATCTGGCACAATGGCCGGCTCATCAATTGGGACGACGCGAAGATCCACGTCCTTTCGCACGTCACCAGCTACGGCAGCTCGGTATTTGAGGGCATCCGCTGCTATGCGACCACCTCCGGCCCGGCGATTTTCCGCGCCCGCGAGCACGTCCGCCGGCTCCACGATTCCGCCAAAATCTACCGCATCGAGATTCCCCACTCGATCGACGAGCTTACCAACGCCCTGATCGAAGTCGTGCAGGTGAACAAGATGAACTCCTGCTACCTGCGCCCGCTGGTGATCCGAGGCTACGGCGACGTCAGCGTCATGCCGACCAAGGACAACCCGATCGAAACCTACATCGCGTGCTGGGAATGGGGCAAGTATCTGGGCGAAGAGGGCCTCGAAAACGGCATCGACGTCTGCGTCTCCAGCTGGACCCGGATGGCGCCCAATACCCTGCCCGCGCTGTCGAAAGCCGGCGCGAATTACATGAACTCGCAGTTGATCCGCATGGAATCCGCCGCGAACGGATACGCCGAAGGCATCGCGCTCGATGCGTCGGGTTATGTGAGCGAAGGCTCCGGCGAAAATATCTTCGCGGTGCGCGACGGCAAGATCATCACGCCGCCGCTGGGCGCGAGCGTTCTGCCGGGAATCACCCGCGACACGATCATCCAGTTGGCGCACTCGCTCGGCATCCCGATCGCCGAAGGCTTGATCCCGCGCGAGATGCTGTACATCGCCGACGAACTCTTTTTTAGCGGCACTGCGGCCGAAGTCACGCCGATCCGCTCAGTCGACCGGATTCAGATCGGCAAAGGCAAGCGCGGTCCGATTACAGAACGCATACAGCGCGAGTTTTTCTCGATCGTCGAAGGCAAGGTTCCGGATCGCTTCGGGTGGCTTTCGCCGATTCCGCAACCAGTGGGAGTGGCGAAATAAAATAACAGGTTTCCGCGGGAACCGAACCTGCGGCCACCTCCCCCGAGACTGACACACGGGATCAGTTCCACGCAGAAATCTGTAAGTATTTGTACCAAGAGATTGCGTTCACTACTAGAGCTAACTTACCGTTTTCAACAAATTCTTTGCGCGTATAGTTCTGTGAAGATAGCGACTTAGTCCTGTGAGTAATCTGTGCATAAAGCAGGTTGGCGATGAAATGTAGCGGCCACGACGTTGTCACACGCGAACGAATCGAAGTGGAATTCGATTCGGTTATCTCGCACGTCGACCCTGTATTTGATGATGGCGACAAAGAAATCTTCGTTTCGCCCGGGTTTGTCGACCTGCAAGTGAACGGCTTCGCCGGCGCCGATTACAATTCGCCAAGTACTCCACATGATGAACTGATTCGTTCCATACGTACTATGTTCGGTACTGGTGTCACGCGATTCTTTCCCACCGTGATCACCGGGCCGCCGGACAACATGCTCGGCGCTTTGCGGAATCTCGCCGCCGCGCGGGAATCCTCGGACGACTTTAAAGCGATGGAGGCATTCCACGTCGAGGGCCCCCACATTTCCGCGGTGGATGGCCCGCGCGGCGCGCACCCTCTGGAGTCTGTCCGTCCGCCCGATCTCGAAGAGTTCTATCGTTGGCAGGACGCTGCGCGGGGGCACGTGCGCCTGGTGACGCTTTCGCCGGAATGGCCCGGCGCACCGCGTTACATCGAGCGTCTCGCGAACGAAGGCATCGTGACCAGCATCGGCCACACCGGCGCGTCCTCGCAACAGATTCAGGACGCCGTCAGCGCAGGCGCGACGCTTTCCACCCACCTCGGCAACGGTGCGCATTCGACGCTACCGAAGGCCCCGAACTATCTATGGGACCAGCTCGCCGAGGATCGTCTGGCCGCCAGTTTCATCGTCGATGGAATCCACCTGGTTGACGCTTTCTTAAAGGTCGCGCTGCGGTCCAAAGGGATCGAGCGCAGCCTGCTGGTCACTGACGCCGTGATGCCGGCCATGTGCCCGCCGGGCGATTACAAACTCGGCGAGATCGACGTCGAGTTGAAGGAAGATCAGCGCGTCGTCCTGCGCGGCGGCACGCGGCTCGCCGGATCCAGCCTCCGAATGGACCACGCAATCGGCAATGTCATGCGAATCGCGGGACTGAGCTTGACCGAAGCCATCACTATGGCGACCATCAACCCCGCACGCGTCGGCCGCATCGGCTCGCGCCTGCGCGGGCTGAGAACCGGAGAGCGTGCCGATCTGGTTCGTTTCCGCCTGACCGGCGGCGGCATTGAAGTGCTGGAAACTTTTCTCAGCGGCCGCCGCGTGTTTCCGGCGTAAGCTTCGCCCACTCTGTTTCAAATTGTTCGCCAGTCACGAATGACTTCTGGGTTCCCGCACGCAATGTCGATAACGCCGCATACAAACTTGCGCGCGAGATCGCTTCCGCTTCTTCGTGCCCGCTCGAAAGAAAGTACGCGAAGCTTCCGATAAACGCGTCTCCCGCGCCGGAGGTGTCCACCGGTTGCACCACGAACGGCGGAACATGGCGCGCGCCCTCAGGTCCCGCGACCAGAGCGCCTTTTTCCCCCAGTGTCAGGATCACGCGCCGCACCCCTCGATCCAACAGGGCGGCAGCACACTTTCGCGCGCTATCCAGATCTCCGACCGTCATCCCCGTGAGCGACCCGGCTTCACTTTCGTTTGGAATCACGTAATCGGCATTGCCCGCTTCCCGCAGATCGATCGCCTGACCCGGCGCCGGATTCAGGATCGCCCGAATTCCCCGCTCCCGCGCGAAACGCAACGTGTAATAAACCGTCTCGATTGGAATTTCCAGTTGCAGCACGATCGCGTCTGCGCGACCCAACAGATCGGAAGCGGCATCAATATCCGCCGGAACCAGGCGATCGTTCGCTCCCTTGATCACCAAAATTCGATTTTGCCCGGCGCTGTCGACAAAAATCGGCGCGACACCGGTTGAAACGCCCGGCGTCACCTGCACGTGGCTCGTATCGATTCCGTAACCCGCGAAATTTTGAAGAGTCGCCGTTCCGAAAAGATCGTCGCCCACGCGGGCGATCATGGCGACGTCAGCCCCGCACAAACGCGCCGCAACCGCCTGATTCGCGCCCTTGCCTCCGAAACCCAAATGAAATTCGCGCCCGAAAATGGTCTCGCCCGGCTGCGGAAACTCATCGGTAAACGTGGTCAGATCGATATTCGCACTACCGACCACCACTACCAGCGGCTTGCTCATAAGTAGGGCAGGTTTCCGACCTGCCTTCTACCGTGAGCTGAGCGCGTTCTCCGCCAGCAGATGCTCGACCTTCTCCGTGAACTCCGCCTTCGCCTTCGCGTACAACTCGCCCGAGGCCTTGCTCGGGAACCCCGCGTGCGCGCCCCGGACGCGTCCATCACGGCCTACGAAGAACGTCGTCGGCCACGCATCCCAGTTCTGCGTCTGCGCGAGCTTCTCTTTCGCCTCATCCGTGGTCCCGCCGAGCAACACGGTGTACTCGATCCCGTACTTTTTCATGAACGCCCGCAGCCGCGTGGGATCTTTCAACTGATCGGCTTCTTCGAACGATAACGCGACAATCTCCAGCCCCTGGGCCCGATACTTCTTGTACGTTTCCGAAAGGAACGGAGCTTCGTCATGGCAGTTCGGGCACCAGCTTCCGGTGACATTCACCAGCACCACCTTGCCCCGGAATCGCGGATCCTTATCGGTGACCGTGTTTCCCGCAAGATCCGGAAAGCTGAAATGAAACGGCCCAGCCGAGTCCTTCATGCTGGTGTGCTGCGCCGGATCGGTCGGCTCCGGCAATCCCTTGGCACGCGCTTCCGCGGGACGGAACGCAGTCATCGATTCCTTGCCGTTCGCAAGCGCCTTCAAGGTACCGTCGTCCGACACCGAAAGCTCCAGCGAGGACGGACGCACGCCCGAAAAATGGCTCAACACAAACTTGCCATCCTGGTAAAAGCCGTTTAACGTCCCCGTATCGCCATCGACTCGTAGAATCGCGGCTGTAACCTCCGCGCCCTTCTGCTTAACGATCAAATTCCAGGCCGATTCGCCCTTCGAGCTTTTCACATTCTCCAACACCCACAGCCCGTCGATGGAAGGAACCTTCCCTTTTGCAACCACCGGGGCCACGAACCGCTGCGCATGAAACGGGACCGGCGAGCTTCGCGCGCGCGAGTATGTCCCATCCAAAGCCCCGTTCGCGAACTTCGCCTCCAGCTTCGACGCAAAATATTCCCAGTTGAGGGTCAACGCGTCTCCATTGAACTGGCCGCTGGTCGAGGTGAACCGCTCCTCGCCGTTAAAAAACGACCCTTTGATACCGGCCCCGTCGCCTTGAATTTCGAATTTGAAGGGAACCTGCTGGCCGCTGACCGTGACCGTTCCCTGCCATAGACCGGACAAGGAATCCGCCGCCAAAATCGGGGAAATGGAGAGAAGTGCCGCTGTTAGAGCAGTGATACCGGCTGTGCGCATGGGCTGGTATCCTCCTTTGTGTCAATCAGTATAACACGAAGCGTGCCAATTAGTACTAATTCCCATCGACAATAGGGTCTATCACTGCGCCCCCCGCGACAGAAGCATGACCTTGATCGTCTGGAACATGATGTACACGTCCAGCCACAAGTTCAAGTTCTTGATGTAATACAGATCGTATTCCAGCTTGAGCAGCGTGTCCTCGATCGTATCTCCATACTTGTGATTGATTTGCGCCCACCCGGTGATCCCCGGCTTTACGGCGTGGCGCTGGTTGTAATACGGAATCCGCTCCGCCAGGACGCGTACAAATTCGGGACGCTCCGGACGCGGCCCCACGATCACCATTTCGCCCCGCAGCACATTCCATAACTGCGGCAATTCATCGAGACGCAGCTTACGCAGCCAGCGTCCGAGCGGCGTGATCCGCGGATCGTCCTTCGTGGCCCAGGTCGCGCCGCTTTTCGCCTCCGCGTCCCGATACATCGATCGAAACTTATACAGCTTGAAAAGCTCTCCGTCTTTTCCGACGCGGACCTGGCTGTACAAAGCCGCGCCCCGCGACGTCAGCCGGATCAGGATCGCGACGATCAGCGCAATGGGTAGCGAGATAATTGATCCCACCAGCGCGAGCCAAAACGAATACATGCCCTGCCAGAAAATGCTCTTCGGCTTTGGGCCGAGATCCGCCATGAAAATGAGCTGCGACGGCCTCAGTTCCCGAACATTGATGCGGCTGAAGACGGTCTCATAGGTGGTGAGCGCGTCTTCGATCTGAACACCGCTATAACGCGTTTCGAGCAGCACCTGCACCGGCAGCCGTGTCCGCCGCTCCGACATTCCGACGATAATTCGGTCCGGCTTGTACCGCTGGACAATTTCGCGCAGTTGATCCACCGACCCCAGCAGCCCTCCGGGAAGCCCGTTCGCATGCGCATCGTCTGCAACCCAACCCTTGATAATCAGACCGAACTGCGGCTCTTCGACAATTCTCTGCGCCACCGCCCGGGCCACCGGGGACGCGCCCAGGAAGATGACGTTCTGGCGCCCCAGCCCATACAGCACATAGCGGTCGTAGACGATCCGGTAAACCGGCTGCAACACCAGCAGCATGAGGCTGCCGTAAATCATCATCCACTTCGGCAGCGCCCAGTCCGGCAGCCGCATGTAGTCCAGCAGCGACTGCCCTAGAAAGGACACTCCCAGAATGAAGCACGTCATCTGCACCAACTGCGTTCGGGAACGGATCCGGAACTTCGAGTACAGATCGTTGAAATATAACCCGGCGAGAATAAAGGCGCTCGCAATGGAAATCCGCAACAAGCCGCCCTCGTCGAACAGAAAAACCGACGGTATATCGGCCAGCAGGTACGCAGCGGCCAGGTAGCAGAGAAAGATCAAAGCCGCTTCGCTGACCAAAAGCATGACTACGCTGGTAGGGAAGTAGACTCTAAACAGTCGCATTGTGACGGATTGGTCGCGCCCGACGGCCACGGGCCGCCCTAAGGGTCAGCATGTCAAGTTAGCGTGTTGCACTGAAGTAATCGGCAGTTGCCTGGGCGATCCGGAGACTGGCCTGCCCATCGCCGTACGGATTGTGCGTACGCGCCATGGATTCATAGACTTGCGTCTGGTCGATCAACGCGGAAGCGTCGCCGTAAATCCGTTCCGGATCGGTGCCAACCAGCCATGCGGTTCCCGCCTCCACAGCCTCCGGCCGCTCAGTCCTTTCCCGCATCACCAATACCGGTTTCCCCAACGACGGACCCTCCTCCTGGATCCCTCCCGAGTCGGTAATCAAAAGATAAGCCCTGCGCATCAAGTCGACAAACGGAACGTAGTCGAGCGGCTCCATCAGCAGGATGTTCGGCTCGCCAGACAGCCAGCGATGCACCGGGTCGATAACATTCGGATTCCGGTGCACTGGATAAACGATCTGCACATCGGGCCGCTGAGCCAGGCGCTTCAACCCCTGGCAGATACGTTCGAATCCTTCTCCGAAACTCTCACGGCGATGCGCGGTCACGACGATTAACTTTCGCTCTGCGTCGAGCATGGGCCAATCGCCGCCCCTCAGCCTCCCGTCCTCCAGAGCATCCCGAACCCACAGCACCGCCTCGATCCCGGTGTTTCCGGTGACGAAGATTCGTGATTCCGGGATGCCTTCGCGTTTCAAATGACAAGCCGCCGCTTCCGTAGGCGCGAAGTGCAGCGTCGCAAGCCGCGATGTGACCACCCGGTTCATCTCTTCCGGAAAAGGTTGTTGCAAGTCCCCCGTCCGCAGCCCGGCCTCGATATGACCGACCGGGGCTTGACGATAAAACGCGGCCAACGATCCAGCGAATGTTGTCGTCGTGTCACCCTGCACCATGACCAGATCCGGACGCTGTTCCACAATCACAGGATCAAGGGCTGCCAGAATTCGCGAAGTCGATTCCGCCAGGCCTTGGCCCGGCGTCATGACGTTCAGATCGTAATCGGGAACCACCTTGAAGGCTGCCAGGACCTGATCGAGCATGGCCCGGTGCTGCCCGGTGACGCACACGCGTACGTCAAATTGTTCTGGCAACGAGCGCAGATGATGCACCACCGGGCACATCTTGATCGCCTCCGGACGGGTGCCGAACACGAACAGAATACGAATCATGAATCGTTAACGAATAGGAACCACAACCGCGAGGGCTCCGGCCACGTTCTTCCAATTGTACGGGATGCTTACCGAACCGTAGTGTTACCAGCCCGCCGTGGATTTCACACGTTTGCGATTTAGAATGCGTGAATCGTTAGCGGGAAGAGGATGAGACGGCGGCCGCGGTCCGCCGCGAAACATGTCTATAAAGGCTGGAAACTTCGGCGACACCAAAAGGCACAGGATGGCCAACCCGGCGCCGATCAAGATCCTTAGGGCCGTAGCTACGCCCAGATCCATGGTTTCAATTCTACACTTTCATCGAACGATATATTGAAACAATGACACTTTCGATTCGAGATCTCGACCTGAAGGGCAAACGCGTCTTCATGCGGGTCGATTTCAACGTGCCTCTCGCTAACGGCGGCCAGGAGATTACCAGCGACAAACGCATCAAGGCTTCCCTTCCCAGCATTCAATATGCCCTCGATCATGGCGCCGGATTGGTGCTGGCAAGCCATCTGGGCCGTCCCAAAGGAAAGCCCAATCCGGAGATGAGTCTGAAGCCAGTCGCGGAACGGTTGAGCGCCCTCTTGGGTCGCCCCGTTGCGATGGCCCCGGATTGCGTCGGCTCCGCGGTGGAAGCAATGCTGCCCAAGCCGGGCGAGGTTCTCCTGCTCGAAAATCTGCGTTTCCATGCTGAGGAAGAAAAGAACGATCCGGCTTTTTCAAAACAGCTCGCCGCGTTATGCGACATTTACGTGAACGATGCGTTCGGATCCGCACATCGCGCCCATGCTTCGACGGTTGGCATGATCGCGTTCGTGAAGCAGGCTGCGGCCGGGCTCCTTATGGAAAAAGAGCTCGAATACCTGACGAAAGCCACCCGGAATCCCGCCCGCCCGTGCATTTCGATTCTCGGAGGCGCCAAAGTCTCCGACAAGATCGAAGTGATTCAAAACCTGATGAAAATCGTCGACAAGCTTCTGATTGGCGGAGCGATGGCATACACGTTCCTTCGCGCACGCGGCGAAACCACGGGAAAATCACTGGTCGAAGAAGACAAGATCGATCTGGCGAAGACGCTATTGGCGGAAGCCGGCGACAAGCTGATGCTGCCGGTCGATCACGTGGTCGCCGCCGAGTTCAAGGCCGGCGCGGCCAGCGAAATTGTCGATCGCGTACCGGACGGCATGATGGGCCTGGATATCGGCCCGCGCACGGTCGAAGCGTTCGAGAAGGTGATCGCCGGAGCCAAGACCATCATCTGGAACGGCCCGATGGGCGTGTTCGAAATGCCCCCCTTCGATCGCGGAACGGTCGCATTGGCGAAGGCCGTCGCGACGTCGGGAGCGATCAGCGTCGTCGGCGGAGGCGATTCCGAAAAAGCGATCAAATCGGCCGGCGTGGCAGATAAAATCTCGCACGTCTCCACCGGCGGCGGAGCCTCTCTCGAGTTTCTCGCTGGAATCGAATTACCCGGAGTCGCCGCCCTGGAACGCTGAAGAAATTCTATTCTTCGCCGGCGTATTTGATGTAATCCGCCGCCGACATCAGCTCCGCGATTTCCGCCGGTACCGACAGCTTGATCTTCACCAGCCACGCCGCGCCGTGAGGATCTTCGTTCAGCTTCTCAGGCGAGCCCGTCAGCAGTTCGTTCACGGCTACCACCTCGCCGGACACCGGCGCATAAATATCGCTGACAGCTTTCACCGACTCTACCGAACCGAAAGTCTTTCCCTTTTCGGCGGTGGCTCCAACTTTGGGCAAATCAACGTACACGATATCGCCCAATTCTTGTTGGGCGTGGTCGGTGATGCCGATGGTTCCGGTGTCTCCTTCGACGTTCACCCACTCATGTTCTTTCGTGTAGCGGAAGTTTTCTGGGTACATTATTTAGCTCGTTTATAAAATGGTGTCGCGACGGTCACAGCCTCCACCGGCTGGTTGCGCACGATCACGTGGATCGGGCGGCCAACTTCGCACTGGTGAACCGGCAGATAACACATCCCGACGTTTTTGTTCAGAGTCGGCGCAGGTCCTCCGCTGGTGACCCAGCCTGCCGCGGCTCCGTCAATCTGTACTTCATAACCATCGCGGCCGATCCCGCGACCCTGCATTTCAAATCCGATCAGCTTACGCGTGACGCCGTTTTCCTTCTGTTTGACGAGAGCGTCGCGCCCCACAAAATCGCCCTTGTCGAGCTTTACGATCCACGCAAGATCCGCCTCCCAAGGCGTGATCGTCGCATCGATCTCATGGCCATAAAGCGCCATTTTGGCTTCCAGGCGCAGCGTATTGCGCGCGCCGAGCCCGGCCGGCTTCGCCCCGAACTCCGCTCCCGCGGCTAGAATCTCATCCCACAGTCGATGAGCTTCCTTGGGCGGAACGTAAATCTCGAACCCGTCCTCGCCCGTGTACCCCGTCCGCGCAATCCGCGCGGGAGATCCGGAAACCGTCCCGTCGACGAAGTGATAGTACTTGATCTGCGCCAGCGGCACAGCCGTCAGTTTCTGTAGCGTCTCAATCGCCTTCGGCCCTTGAATCGCGATCTGCGCATATTTGTCGCCGGCATTTTCGACCGTGCAATCGAATTTGTTGTGCGCCGCGATATGCTCGAAGTCCTTGTCCTGATTGGAAGCGTTCACGCACAGAAAAAACGAATCGTCCGCGACCTTGTGCACCAGGATGTCGTCGACAAATCCGCCGTGCTCGTAGAGCAGCCCGGAATAGTGCGCCTGGCCAATTTTGAGTTTCGAGGCGGCGTTGGTCGAGACATAGTCAACCAGCTTCAGCGCTTCCGGCCCGCGAACCTCGATCTCACCCATGTGGCTGACATCGAAAACGCCGACCCTCTGCCTCACGGTGCGGTGCTCGTCGAGCAATCCCGAGTACTGCACCGGCATATCCCATCCGCCAAAATCGACCATTTTCGCCCCCATCCGGCGATGGGCAGAATGAAGCGGAGTAGTCCTCAGGGACGGGGCTGCTTGGCTCATGAAAGAATCAGCCTAACACAGACCCTGCTCTAACACCGCTCTCTCCAGAGAGA
>DATGGL010000264.1:0-4365 GCA_035308605.1 Bryobacteraceae bacterium | reverse complement strand
AACAGACGGCCGCCGGCGGCAGGCGCCTGAGCACGAGCTACGGCGGCGCGGAAAAATCCCAGTTCCAGGACTGAAGCTCCAGCCATGGCTCCGCCCAGGAGCCTCTGCAGAAAATCGCGCCTCGAAGCGTTTCCAGCGTGTCCGTCGGCATCATGCGGCAGCGCGACACCGTGGCGATGTCCCGGGTGATGAGAATGGGTGTGCATACAAGTCTCTTGGAAATTCCTTTCTGGAATCCCGAAAAGTATACACCCGCGGACATTCCGGAAGGGTCGAGATCCATGGCGCCGAGTGATAGGATACAAGGCGGTCTGGAAATGAAGACGCTTAAGCCTGTAAACGTCGCAATTGTTGGCGGCGGCTGGACCGGCCTCGCGATGGCGAAAGAAATTACCGGCCGCACTTCGCTATCCGTCTTGATTCTGGAGCGCGGAGCGCCGCGAAAAACATCCGATTATGCGGCCGACATGGACGAGCTTGACTATGCGATTCGCCTCCGGCTGATGCAGAATATCGCGGACGAGACGATCACGCACCGTCATTCGGGGCGCGACACGGCCGTTCCGGTCCGGCAATACGGATCGTTTCTACCCGGCTCCGGTGTCGGCGGCGCGGGGGAACACTGGAACGGGATGTCCTTCCGGTTCCTGGAATCGCGATTCGTATTGGCCAGCCATTTAAGAGAGAAGTTTGGAGCTGCGCATTTGCCGGAAAATCTGGCGGCGCAGGATTGGGGCGTCACTTACAACGATCTGGAGCAATATTATTGGCGAGCCGAGCAGATGCTGGGGGTCAGCGGGAAAGCCGGCAACGTTCGCGGACAAAAGATCGCGGGCGGCAATGTTTTCGAGGGACCTCGGATGAATGAGTATCCGCTGGCTCCGTTGAAAACCTCCTGGCTTGGATTGCAATTTAAAGAAGCGACGGAGAAGCTTGGCTATCATCCGTATCCATTTCCCGCGGCGAATGCCAGCGAGGCGTATCGCAATCCGGACGGAATTTCACGGGCCGGCTGCGCCTATTGCGGTTATTGCGAGCGGTTCGGATGCATGATCGGCGCGAAGGCGCAGCCCAGCAATACGCTGCTTCCGATTCTCAATCGCCGGAAAACCTTCGCCATGCGGACCGGATGCTGGGTACGACGCGTGGTTCATAAAGGCGGGCACGCAACCGGCGTCCAGTATGTGGACGCGAATGGAGAAGAAGTTTTTCAACCTGCCGATTCCGTCGTGCTGGCGACATTCACGTTGAATAACGTGAGGCTTCTGGCGCTCTCGAAAATCGGGACTCCCTACGATCCGCGGACGGGAAAGGGGACACTCGGGAAGAACCTGACACATCAGGTGGCCGGAGCTTCCACGCGCCTCTTTTTCGATCGTCCGCTCAACGCGTTTATGGGCAGCGGCGCGCTGGGCATGACGATCGCCGATTTCGATGCAGATCACGCCTTCGACGGATCGGAAGGAGTGATCCGCGGAGGCATGATTTCCGCCGGCAGCTCAGGAAGCCGGCCGATCGCGACGTTCGGCGCCTATCCCGCTGGTTCGGTGAAGACCAACTGGGGATCGGCGTGGAAGGCCGCGTCGATCGAGTGGCGCGACAGAGTAGCAGGAGTCGGGTTCACCGCGGAGCACCTGGCATACCGGCAAAATTACATGGACCTGGACCCGACCTACACCGACCGGATGGGCGATCCTCTGCTGCGATTCACTCTCGACTGGACCGAACACGAACATCGCCTGCGAGTGTATGCCGCCGGGATCCAGGTGAAAATCGCAAACGCGATGGGCGTCAGGTTCGAGCAAACGGATCCTGTGCCGGTGAAATACAATGTCATTCAGTATCAAAGCACGCATATCCAGGGCGGCGCGGTGATGGGAGCGTCGCCCGAGAATAGCGTGGTCGACACGAATCTCCGCCACTGGAGTGTGCCGAACCTGTGGGTGATTGGCGCGTCGGCGTATCCGCAAAACGCTTCCGGGAATCCGACGTTGACGGCGCTCGCCCTGACGTATCGCGCGGCGGATGCTCTTATCGCTCCACATGCTTCCAAGGGGGCCGAATGAGACGTCGCGAATTTCTGACAATGCCGGCGGCTGCGCTGGGAGGGACGCTACTCTACACTCTCGCGCGGGAACCGATTCGGCTTCAGGCGCAGGACGGCAACGTCACCGTTCCGCTTCGCTTTTTCACAGCTGCCGAGGCTCGGGTGATCGCGGCCGCCTGTGCGCGCATTTTCCCGAGCGACGCTAGCGGGCCGGGCGCGACAGAAGCCGGAGTCGTTATTTATATCGATCGCCAGCTCGCCGGACCCTATGGGCGCGACAAGTATCGCTATACGAAAGGCCCCTTCGTCGACTCGGTCCCGGAACATGGATATCAGGGCAAGCAGACTCCGCGCGAAGTCTATCGGGCTGGAATCGCTTTGCTCGGGGCATTTGCTGATCTCACGCCAGACAGGCAGGACGCAACATTACTCTCGATCGAAAAGACTACGTTCTTTCAGATGCTGCGGAGTCATACGATCGAAGGCATGTTTTGCGATCCCATGCATGGCGGGAACGCGGGACTAGTCGGCTGGCAATTGATCGGATTCCCGGGCCCGCGGATGTCCTATCGCGACGAGATCGACAAGTTTCATGGACTGCCATACCGGCCGAAGCCGGTCAGCCTTGAACAAGTCGCCGGGCATCCGGTGCGCGGCTGGGAAGACGAGGAAACGCCGTGAATTGCGCTGGTACGAAGCGCATCTAAGTCCCAGCGGAGTCGTAACTTACGTGCTCGGCGCCAGATTGTCCGTAATCTTTACTCCCGGCTGCACGGCGATCCACGTCGCCCAAGGAGCGTACAAAAGCACGGATCTTGTTGAGGGCAACCTCACTTGTGTCGGCAGGCCGCTCGCGGTTCGCATCGTCTCTGACTAACGTATTCTCCATGACGCCAGTGAGAATGCAACCGGATGCCCAAAACGAGGCGGCGAGCGCCAATAGTACCGCGCGGTTGTGGTATCTAAAAGAGTCTCATCGCATTCGGCCAGTTTCCTGGCGAATGGAGGTCGAAAAATGATTCGAACGCTGCGCGCCCTTGTCCTGATCGCTGGCGGCGCGGTGGTCACGACATGCATCGTCGGCGGCCATGGTACGGTCGCGGCCGCGGTGGTCACGCGCTATGAAGAAGTGAAGGGCTGGCCGATTCTTCCTGCCGGCGTTCAGCTCGGCGAAACCGCCGGAGTCGCCGTCGACGTGAATGGCCACGTGCTGATTTTTCATCGGCCCGGACGCGGGTTCGATGTCAAGGCGACAACGCTGCTCAGCGAACCTACGGTTCTGGAGTTCGACGCCGATTCAGGCAAGCTCATCTCGTCGTGGGGCGCGAATACGTTTCTAGTCCCGCACGGCATTACCATCGACGGCCAGAACAACATTTTCGTTACCGACGTGGCGCTGCAGCAGATCTTCAAGTTCACGCACGATGGCAAACTGATCTTCGCCATCGGCGAACCGCGCGTAGGGGCCTGGGACGCCACGCACTTCAATGAGCCCACCGATATCGCCATCAGGCCGGACGGAACGTTTTATGTTTCGGACGGCTACGTGAACAGCCGCGTCGCGCTCTTTGACCGCAACGGGAAATGGCTGCGGGAATGGGGCAAAAAGGGCACCGGCGAGGGCGAGTTCCGCAATCCGCACGGACTCGTATTCGTCCCGGGTGGCTCGGACGTCCTGGTGGCCGATCGAGAGAACTCACGTCTTCAATTGTTCGACCACGTTGGCAAATTCAAACGCCAGTGGATGGGCGTCAAGGATGCTCAGACCACTGGACGCATTTTCTGCGTCGACGCGGATGCGGAAGGTTTCTTTTATCTCGGAATCCGCCGCGCCGATTACGACACCGCGCACACCGGGGTGGTGAAGCTCGACCGCGATTGGAATATTGTGACGTCGATCGGCTTCGGCAAACCTGGCGATCCGGTGTTCAACGCCGTTCACGACATCGCCATCGGCCGCGATGGCTCCATTTACGTGGCAGAAACGCGAACCAAGCGGGTGGTGAAGCTGCGCCCGGTGAAGGGATAGCATCGCGAGTCTGAGGACTCGAAACAGTCGCGGTGGACTTCGCGGTAGACTTCATTGTTGTGGTGGCGGAGGGTTACTCTCTACGACGAGTTAGCGATCTCCCAATTCAGAGGACTACATGAGTGCACAAATCTTACGGATTCGTAACTTCATTTGCATAGCTATTTCAGCCGCGGCGACCGCGACGGTGGCGATGGGGGCCGGTTCGGCGCCGGTGTTGCTGGGGTCGGTGGCTACCGCGTCGCCTGCGGAGACCATCGGGATTAATGGAACCACGGTGTACGCGTGC
>DATGGL010000263.1:0-2549 GCA_035308605.1 Bryobacteraceae bacterium | reverse complement strand
GGAACGCTGGCCGCCCGGCGGCCGAATGTCGGGTTTGGCGACGTCGAATACATGGATTCGGGCGGCAACAGCTTCTATAATGCGCTTCAGACGCGGCTCGAAAAGCGATTCTCGAACGGCCTGACGCTGCTGCACTCCTTCACATATTCGCGCGGCTTGGATAATGTCGGCGCCTGGAACGATCCCAACGGATCTTTGTATCCGCAGGACGCCTACAACTTCGCCAATGAAAAAGCTCTGGCCGAGAACATCGTCAAATTCAATTCGGTGGCGAGCTGGGTCTACGAACTCCCTTTTGGACGGGGTCGAAAAATGATGAGTTCGGCGCCCAGGGCAGTGGAAGCCATCCTCGGAGGCTGGCAGACGGATGGAATCTGGACTTGGCGCACGGGTCTACCCTTGACCATCGCGAGCCCGGCCTGCTCCGCCTGCCAGATGGGCGGGGATCGAAGCATCCGCGGCAATGTAGTTCCCGGCATCTCGCCGAACGTGGATAATCCGAGTGCGTTGGAATGGTTCAATCCAGCCGCCTTCGCGCTCCAGACGACGCCTTACGGGACGGTTGGGCGCGACACGATCTGGGGTCCGGGCGTCCGGCAGTGGGACCTCGGTTTCGCCAAGCGATTCTCGTTTTCGGAGCGCCGTTACTTCCAGTTCCGCGGCGAGTTGTTTAACGCGTTCAACAATGTCAACTACGCTCCCCCGATTTCCACGGTCGGAAGCGCAGGCTTCGGAACCATCACGGCGGCACGGTCCGGGCGTAACGTTCAGCTCGGATTGAAATACTACTGGTAGAGCTACCGACCTACCAGATTAGTTTTGCGCCGATCTGGATTTGCCGCGACGGCGTGGAGGTGGATGTAATCACTCCCGCCGTCGGCGATACGCCTGCCGTTGCCGACGAAAACACGATGGTATTCGGCGTCCCGAAGTTCGCGTGATTCAGTACATTGAAAAACTCGCCCCGAAGCTGTAGCTTCAACCGCTCCGTCAGAGCGGTGTCCTTAAGGAGGGACACATCAACAGTGGCGCTTCCGGGGCCGATCAGCGTGTCGCGACCGACGTTGCCGTAGGTTCCGGATGCCGGCGGCAGGAACGCATTCGGATTGAAGTACTGATTGGGACCGCCGGATATCACCGAGCCCTGGAACGCAGGATTCCAAGACGGACGGACCGGATTGCGGGTATCTCCGTCGTTAGACGGGTTGAATCCGAGCTGCGGCGTGAACGGAAAGCCGGACTGGATCGAGGCGATTGCGCTCAGTGTCCATCCTCCGAGAAATCTGTTCGCGCGGAGGAAGGGCAGTTCCCATGAGCCGTTAATGGACGCCAGGTGGCGAACGTCATACGTCGAAAGTCCCCAATCGATGCGCGGATTCGGCGGATACATCACGAAGCCGGGAGCGTTCGCGCCGACGCTGGAGTTCCACGCCGTGCCATCGTCGAGACTCTTTGAAAACGTGTAGACTCCGCGAATCTGGAGCCCGTGCGCCAGGCGATGGTTCACGTCGAGTGCGAGCGCATTGTAGTTGCTATGCCCGCTCGACCACCAGGTGGTGGTCGCGGCCACCTTTGGATTGGAAAGCGGCGATCCTGCGGGATAGAAGATCGCGCCGCTGGGTGAAATTGTCGGCACGGGCAGGTTCGCGTCGATCGAAAGAATTTCGTGGTAACCGCGCGAACCCGCATATCCGGCGCTGACGTTCCAGGAGGCGGCGATCTGCTGCTCGATCTTGAACGTGTACGAGATCACAGTGGGGATCTTGGCGTCGGGCTGGATGCCGCTGGGCGCGATCAGTGCTCCGGACGGCAGAGTCGAGCCGGGAACGATGCTCAATCCGTTCAGCGAAACATTCTTCAGTGAGACAGTCGTGTTGAAGGGAGCGTTCTGGTCCAGCCGGTAGCTGAGCGCATCAAGTTGCGCGTGATAGATTCCAAACCCGGCATGAATCACCGTCTTGCCGCGCCCGAATGGATCCCAGGCGATTCCGGCACGAGGCTCGGGCAAGAGTTTGGCGTGGTTTACCGTGAAAACGGAGTCGCCGACGGTTGGGTTCGTTTGGATGACACCATTGGCATCAAACAGATAATTCGCCGCGCGGCCATGCGCTTCGTGCATCCCATCGGAGTGTTCCAGCCGCAGGCCGAGCGAGACTTCGAGATTCTTGCTGACGCGAATGGAGTCCTGAATGTATTCAGCCGCCTCCACCGATCGCCAGCCCAGTGGAGTCGAGGTCGGCGCCACCGTGAACGTCGATATGCTGCCTTGCAGAAACGCGGTCAGGCTTCCAAACGATGCCTGCCCGTACTGATTCTGCGCCAGGTTGTCATTGTTCTGAATACGCTGAATCCAGACGCCGGCGTCGATACGATGAATCCCGCGCGTCAGGTTCACCTGATCTTCGTAGGTGAACAGATTTCGGACCGCGGTTAAGTTGCTTCCCGCGTTGGTGCCGGCTTGTGTAATTTGCGAGGCTCCGTTCAGCGCGGTACCGCCGCCAATAACCACCGCGCCGATCGGTGCGCCCGCGACCCAGCCGGGAACGCTT
>DATGGL010000262.1:0-17767 GCA_035308605.1 Bryobacteraceae bacterium | reverse complement strand
AGAACTGCAAACAGGTCCAGCGAAATTGCGGGCAGAATCAAATCGTGATGCCATACGAAACGGACGCCGTCGAGCAGATCCCTGGGATTGGGCGGGCGAGGATCTTTTAAAGGATCGAAGCGCACCTTGAGTAGTCCGAAGCACGCCAGCGTCAACGTCGCGCACAGGATCTGGGCCATATAGACCGTCCGGCTTCCCGCCGATGCCAGTAGAATTCCCGCGAGCGCCGGCCCGCCGACGTTGGCGATCTCCTGTGCGCTGCTGTGCCACGTGATTGCGTTGCGCAGTGCCCCCGCTTCAACTACATGGGGCAGCGCGGCCATTCGCGCCGGACCCTGAAACGAACGCGCAGCCGCGGTGAGGAACAGCGTCGTGTAAATCAACACAACCGTCGGCGAAGCGCGCAGCAGCAGGAGCGTCGATGCACAGACAACCAGCACTTGCGTGACGATCATGATCCGGCGCCGGTCATACCGATCCGCCATATTTCCCGCGAGCAGGGCGAAAAGCAGAAACGGCGCGACCTGGACGAACCCCACATTTCCCAGGATCAACGCAGATTTCGTCTGAAGATACAAATCCCAGCTCACGGCCACGGAAAGCATCTGCAATCCAAAGTTAGAAAGCAGGGAGCCGGTCAGAAAGAGACGAAAATCCCTGGAACGAAAAGCTGAATAAGCGTCCAAAGTGTGGTTAAAGAGTGGCGCCAGGCAAAGCGGGAGACTTCATAACCGACGATAACGCAAAGCCTCGGCCGGCCGCAATCTGCGAGTTCTGTCCGGTCGAGACCTGTTACGCTGAAAATGCAATGACCGTAGTCGTTACATCCAAAGCTGAGTTGGTAGTACCGAAGAGCGTGCGCCGGAAGGCTGGTATTAAGACGGGGGATCGAGTGGAGTTTTTGGTCTCGGGAAACGTGATCAATATCATTCCGAAGTTACCGTACGCGAAGGACACCTTCACTGAGGAAGAGACCGCCAAGATCACAAAGGCTCGACGCGAAATGCGCGAGGGGAAGTTCGTCACGCTAGCCGAATTGGAAAATGACTTGGCGAGTAAACGTCCATCGCGACGCCGCAAAACAACTTGAGGCGATACCGCCCGATCGACGCGCGCGCATTCTAGGTGATATTCGAGAGCTTGCGCAAGACCCCTTCCGAGGCTTGACCAAACCCCTAAAAGGAAAGAAATTTAAGGGACTCTACCGGAGAGTATCAGGCAGGTACCGCATCATTTTTGAGCCAGTCTTCGCGACCCACACGGTGGAGGTACTGGCTGTGCTGCTCCGGAATGAGGCGACGTACCGGTAAACTCATCCAACCTCGCCGAGCATAGCCTTCAACTTCGCGTGACCCGATCGGCTCACCGGAAGCTGCGTCCCATCCGTCAGTACCGCGACGCGGCTATCTTTCGTGTACGGCTCAATCCGCGCGATGCGTTCCAGATTCACAATGTAGGACCGGTGAATGCGCACGAACTTTCTCGGGTCAAGCTGCCCTTCGATGCTCGAAATGGTCTGCTGCTTCAGGTAATTCTTCTTGTCGCTGCGCAATGCAATGTAATCGTCCTGCGCTTCCACGTAATCGAGCTTATCCATGGGGATGATGTGAACCTTGGTTCCATCCTTCACCACGATCCGCTCCAGCTTCTGCTCCGGTGGGCGCGCCGCCGCCGACAGCTCCGCCGCCGAAATTTTGTTTCCCGACGCCGGAACCGGATTCCCGAACCGCTGCCGCACCCGGTCGAGCGCTTTCCGAAACCGCTCCGAGCTGAACGGCTTCAGCAGATAGTCGACCGCGTTGGCGTCGAACGCCCGCATCGCGTATTGATCGTATGCCGTCACAAAAATAACGGCGATGGACGGATCGATCAGCTCCAATACCTCGAACCCGTCAAGCTTCGGCATTTGGACGTCCAGGAAAACCAGATCGGGTTTGTGCTCGGCGATCGCCTTCACGGCTTCAAAACCATTCGCGCACTCCGCGGCGACTTCCACGGCGCCCGATTCGCGAAGATATTCCCGCAGCAGTTGACGCGCCAGCTCTTCGTCATCCACGATCACTGCGCGGATCGAGCTGGACCGGGGACGCGCGTCCTGGCCGCGCTCCATATTCCGCAAGTCGATCTGTAGCTCGCGAGCCGACTGATAGCGGCGCTCGCGATCCTTTTCCAGGCATTTCCGAACCACGCGTTCGAACTCTTCCGGCAATTCGTAATTCAGCCGTGCCATCGCTTCCGGCGGCGATTGGAGAATCCGGGCCAGTGTTTCCTGCGTGCTCGCCCCCGTGAACGGCAGTCTCCCTGTGGCCATGCGATACAGAACGACACCCAGGCTGAACAGGTCCGTGCGATGATCTATGTCACGTCCCAGGGCCTGCTCCGGGCTCATGTAGGAAACGGTGCCGAGCACCACGCCGCCGCTGGTCATGAATTGCGTGGCGATCTGGCTCGATGTTTTCGCCGAGGCTTCCGGCACAAATTTGGCAAGCCCGAAGTCGAGCACTGTGACGTGCCCCCGTCCCCCGACCATCAGATTCGCGGGCTTGATATCGCGATGTACGATGCTGCGGCCGTGCGCCGCTTCCAGTGCATCGGCGACCTGAGCGCCAATGGAGAGGATCTCCGTCATCGGCAAAGGGTCGCCGGTGAGCCGCGACTCCAGCGTCTCGCCCTCGATGTACTCCATGGCGAGGAAGTGCGAACCCCCGGCGTCGCCGATTTCGTAAATGTGCGCCGCGTTCGGATGGCTCAGCGCCGACGCCAGCCGCGCTTCCTGAAGAAAACGCGCCAGACGTTCGGAATCGCTGGCAACCTCGGGCAACAAAACCTTGAGCGCCACCTTACGGCGCAAACGTGTGTCCTCGGCCAGAAAAACTTCGCCCATGCCACCGGCGCCCAATAGCGAGAGGACCTGATAATGGGCCAGAGCGGCCCCGGGCTGCAGGATCACTCGCTTCTCCGGCAGGGCACCACCATCTCGGCCCGAAAATGATTCTGATCCGTGTGCGCAGTCAACCGCGCATCGGCGCCGAAACGCGTCTCCAGGCGGCTGCGCACATTCCGCAACCCCAAGCCATTTCGGCGAGGCGGCGGAGAATCCGGATCGAATCCATTCTCCACGCTGATCTCGAGCAATCCGTCGTTCACGCGACCCTCTACTTTTATTGTGCCGCCATCCACCAGCGTCGCAATACCATGCTTCACGGCGTTCTCGATTAACGGTTGCAGAACCAGCGGCGGAACCATGCAGTCGGAGCAGGCTTCGTCGACGTCCATCTCCACCCGTAAACGGGCTCCGAATCGCACCTGCTCAACGTCCAGGTACGTACGGGCCAGTTGCAGTTCCTCGCGCCAGGAAATGCTCGCTCGCTCTCCGAGGCCCAGCGTATTGCGCAGAAAATCCGAGAGCCGGATACACATCTCGCGAGCGCGGATCGGGTCCACCGTAGTCAACGCGGTAATCGAATTCAGGCTGTTGAACAGAAAATGGGGATTAATCTGCGCCTTCAAGGCGCGCAGTTCCGCGTCACGCGCCAGGAGCTCGGATTCCTTGGACTGCTCCACGGCGAACAGCATATAGTGCAGCGCAACGGATAGCGAATAAAACAGCAGGCCTACGACGAACAGGTGCGGCAGCTCCAGATGCATTCGCGGCGTCAGATTGAGCGGGTACGCGATCAACCGCGCGATTTCCACCCACATGACGCTCGCGAGCACGCCGGCGCCCAGATGATGGAGTACAACCCTTGCGGTATTGCCTGCACCCATCGGCAGTTGCCTGCACATGTACCACGGTGTCAGGCAGACGAACTCGTAAAACAGGCACAGCGGGATCGAAATGATCAGGGCCTCGCGCCACGTCAGCACGCCCGGCATCCGGAGCAGGCCCGCCAGCATGACCGCGACGAAAGTCCACACGCCCAGGTAGGCGGCGAACCAGGATTTTTTCGTGAAGATCGGATGCATGGCGTGAGGCTAGTTTTTCACATTGACGCCACCGAAAATCGCGCCTCCGGTGACAATCAGATGCGGCCGCTTGCCGTCCCCGGCCGGCATGCGGTGTGTCTCGTCGCCATAACCGCCGAAAATGCCGGTGCCCCGCACGGTGACATCCCAGGTCTCCGGCACTCGAATTTCGATGCCGCCGAAAATCGCGTTGGCTTCGATGTAAACGTCGTCCTTCTTGGTCTCGGCCTTGCGCAGATCGATTTCCAATCCGCCGAAAATCACGTTCGCCTCGCCGCCTTCGAAGTCCACGGCGTCAACCCGCCGCTTTCCCCCGCCGAAAACGTGATCTTCCTTGAAAGAGTTTCTGAGGTTCGCGCCGACGGAGCCCCCCGCGGCGCTTGATCCAGGAGTTGGCCCGCCCGTCGGCCCGGAACTGGATAATCCCGAACCGCCGGAACCATCCGGTTTGTGCCCCCACAGATCCCAGGCCCGGTTACGGTCGAGCGTGCGAGCCAGCAAGGCCAGCCCGATCGCGATCAGAATCACCGGCCAGAAAAAGCCCCAGACGCTGGAGTGGATTAATCCAAGGTTGCGCACCAGGAACACGGCACCAAGGAATGCCACGATGGCGCCCCAAACCCGCCCGCCGAAGTCCCACGACGTGGCGGCGCGCGATACACCCACCACAATCAGGATCACAGGCCAATAATCCCAAAGATCGTCGACAAGAATAATCCCGAGGTTCTGCAACAGCAGCAGGACGCCGATCCCCGCCAGGATCACACCCGCCAGAAGTCCGCCGAACGGGTGTGAGCGGCGATGCGCCCAGCGCTGCTGCCGGCGCGACATTTTTTCTTCCCACCGCGCCCGCCGCCGATCCATCCGATCGTGAAAGCGGTCGTGAATCTCATCGTGGATATCCTGATGCAGGCGATCCCCGAAGTCGCGTCCCGGTTGGTTCTTATCGGACTCTGCCATTGCAATTACCTTGCGTAAGCGCCCTACGTAAGCGCCCTACTAGAGCGATGTTAGCAAGCTTACCGGATGATCCAGCAGCAATTCGGCGAATGGCAGATTCTGGTCGGTGAATTGCATCAAACCACCCAAATCTGGCACTTTTGGACCCTTCCGGGTGATTATGTTAGCCTGCGGCAACCGAGGCCCCAATCCAGGATGGACAAACACACCCTTGCGATCATCAGTATCGTCGGCAGTTCGCTCGACTGTTTGGGTGCGCTCTATCTTGCCTACGACCTTCTGGGCGGCGAACACGGACCCTTGCGCACCCTCACCAGAGCGGTCACTTATGGAGTACTCTTCGGCTCCGGTTATGGCCTGGCCCTTGGTCCCTTTTTTGGCGTAACAAGCGGCATCGCTCACGGGATCACACTGGCCTGGGAGTTTTCCCGCGAGTCGCGCCGTCAGACCGATCACCGCATCTGGCGCGATGCTGTCGCCAGCACGATCCGCGGGTCTGGTTTCGCGATCGGCGCGGCACACCTCTACGGGTGGACGTTCGGAGCCGCGTTTGGAATCCTGAGCGCTGTCTCGCAAGTCATCGCTTACCAAATCGGAATCCGCCCGACTCTCGATTATCAGCCGGCCACCCGTCCTAGACTCACAAAACGGCAATTCTGGTCCTCGGTCAACCGTGTGATCGGATACACCGTCGCCGGTTACATCAGCGCCACGATCGCGCATCAACAAACACGAGCGCTGGCGCTCGGGATCAAGGCCGGTCTCACGATCGGCGCCGTAACCGTCGTCAGCGTTGCCTTCGTCCCCTTCGTCGAGTGGACCGCGGATCATGTGCCCGCCAAGCGTATGGGCGTTTTTGGCGTCGCCTTAATCCTGATCGGCTTCACTCTTCAGGCGGTTCAATACTGTGTCGCTTTCATGGATATTCCAGTTCGTTAAACCACAGTCCCAACATCTTGAGCCGTCTTGACTGACGCGGTAGACTCTGGGCATGTCCATTCGACCGGTCAAGAAGCTGATCAAATCCAAGCCGACGCTGGAAGGAGCGGGCGTCCATCTGCGCCGCGCCTTTGGCTTCGGAAACACGTCCGATTTCGATCCATTCCTCCTGCTTGACGATTTCCGGAACGACATTCCCGCCGACTATCTTGCCGGTTTTCCTTGGCATCCGCACCGCGGCATCGAGACGATCACGTACGTGCTTGCCGGAACCGTCGAGCACGGCGACAGCATGGGCAATCGCGGCGCCATCGCCGCCGGCGACGTCCAGTGGATGACCGCCGGACGCGGCATCATCCATCAGGAGATGCCCAAGGGCGATCCTGAGGGCCGGATGCATGGGTTTCAGCTCTGGGCGAATTTACCGTCGTCGCTGAAGATGACCGCTCCGCGCTATCAGGAGGTCAAAGCCGTCGAAATTCCTCTGGTTACCGACGACGACGGCACTGGAGTTCGTATCGTGTGCGGAAGCTTCTGGGGCAAGCGCGGACCTGTGGATGGAATCGCGGCCGATCCCATTTACCTCGACGTGTCGGTGCCTCCAGGCCGCCGAAAGAGCCTGCCGGTCGAAACCACGCGTCACGCGTTCGCCTACGTGTTCGCTGGTTCCGGGAAATTCTGCAACGCCTCCGGTCCGCTCGCGGTGCCCACCGAAGGGGTTGGATGGGCGGACACGAAGCCTCCATCGGAAGCCGATAACCGTTCCCTGATTCTGTTCGACAACGGCGACGAGGTCACCGTGCAGGCCGGTCCCGACGGAATCCGCTTTCTGCTGGTCTCCGGAAAGCCGCTTGAAGAGCCGGTCGCGTGGTATGGCCCCATCGTGATGAACACGCAAGCGCAGTTGCGTGAGGCGTTCGACGAACTGGAACGCGGAACGTTCCTCAAATCCGAAGCAAAGAGCTGATCGTCAGCGCAACGGCGGAGTCGACGCCGGGGCGTGCCGGTGATGGGTGGCTTGTTCAAAAGCGTAGGCGTACTTGATGAGCGCCGCTTCCGACCATGCACGCCCGTAAATCGTCATCCCTGCCGGCAGTGTTCCGCCGCGCGTGAATCCCATCGGGACGTTGATCGCGGGGAATCCCGTGGTCGGTGAAAAGAACTGGCTATTGTCTCCCGCGGGGGTATTCAGGTCGCCGATCAGCCGCGGAACATTGCTCCATGTCGGATAAACAAAGGCATCCAGCTTCAGCCCGTCCATCGTCTTAAGCACAGCGGCTCGAACCTTTTCGCGATACTCCCCTTCAGCCTGACACGCCGACGACCCTGGCCCGTTCTGCGGTCCGTTCTCCGCCTGCTCCAGCCGCCGCTGCGCCGATGGATGAAACCCTCCGGACTTAATGATCTCCGCCAGCGTCTTCACCGGCATTCGGTCCCCGCGCGATGCAAGAAACTGGTTCAGGTCGTACTTAAAACCCATGCATGGTCCGGCATCCCGCGAGCGCGTGATCGCCTCCAGCCCCTCTACCTTCGCCGGATCGATGATCGTCGCACCGGCGCGGCGCAGATCCTCGACGGCGGCGATGAACACCCGAACGATTTCTGCATCGGTCGTATCCCGCTCATACGCCTGCCGCAGCACTCCGATCGTCGCGCCCCGCAGGCCATTCCGATCGAGCGAGGCAGTGTAGTTCTGTGGCAAATGCCCGCGCGCGGCCGCCGTAACGGCATCATCGGGATCGTCCCCGACAATCGACTGAAAGACCGTGGCCGCATCTTCCACGGTTCGACCCATGGGTCCCGCGATATCGGCCAGCAGGTTCAGCGGAAAAACGCCAGCCCGGCTGGTGAGCCCCATCGTAGAACGAATTCCCACCAGCGACTGGTGCGACGAAGGCCCGCGAATCGAGTTCCCGGTATCGCTTCCCAGCCCCACCAGACCGAAACTCGCCGCGATCGCCGCCGCGGTCCCTCCACTCGACCCGGCCGTGACCCGGTCCAGACTATAAGGATTTCGCGTGTATCCCGGCAAGATCGAACTGACCGTTTCATAAGGACTGAAAGCCCATTCCGCCATGTTCGACTTGGCCAGCACAATCGCGCCCGCAGCCTTGGCGCGCTTCACCTGGAACGCGTCCTTCTCGGGGATATACTTCTCCAGCGCCACCGCGCCATTGCTCGTCCGCAGACCTTGTGTTTCAAAATTGTCTTTGACAATCAGCGGGACGCAGTGCAGCGGTCCCGTTAATCCCGATTGCGAAAAACGGCGGTCCAACTCATCGGCCTGCCTCCCGGCCTCCGGATTCAACATGACGATCGCATTGATCGCCGGACCGTTCTTATCGAACGCAGCAATCCGTTTCAGATATAGATCCACCAGCCCGCGGCAAGTCAGACGCCCTGCCTTCATCGCGTCGTGCACCTGCGAAATGGTTGCTTCCTCGACTTCGAACGGTGGGGTTTGGGCTACCAGCGCACAAGTAGCAGCGAGAATAGAAACAAAGAATCGAATCACGTGATTGATTCAGAATAAACGAATTAGAAAGTCCACTACGCGCTCGAATGGATCGAACCCGAATGCCTGACCGATCGGCGCGCGAAGATTCGAGTTGGCGTTGACGTCGTAGAAAATCAGGCGTCCGTCCCGAGCCTCCAAATACTCGATCCCCCCGACGTCCAGCCCCCCGGCCGCCACTAGTTTCAAGCCAGCGTCTACGGCCGCCGTGGGAACGCCTTTGTACGGATGAAATTCGACCGGCTTCGTAGGCGCCGCGGCCGGTTCTTCGCAATGCCCCGGACCATCCGCCGGATTACACACCTCCGACGGACACAGATTGAACGCCCCGTGCGAAATCACCCGCATCGCATAGAGCAACTCTCCGCCGAGAAACTCCATGCGCACGATCCCTTGGGCCGGGTCAACTTCAAAATATTCCTGAAGCAACAGGAGATTGTCCGGAAACCAAAGCTCCGGCCGGTCGCGCAACAGACGGATCAACTCGTCAGCAGAATTGACAAGATACATCCGCGCGCCGCTGCCGCCCTGTTCCGGCTTAAGTAGCGCTGGCCATCGATCTCCCCATCCCTCGATCGCCGCGTCGACATCGTTGAACGCCAGACTTCGAGGATGATGAATTCCCAACTGATGCATTAGAGCCGCCTGCGCTGACTTGCTGAGTTCCAGCGAAAAAGCCCGCGACCCATTCAGCACCCGGGCGCCGCCCAGTTCCAGCGACCTCATCAGCGATAACGCCAGCGGCACCGCGCGCGTATTGCCTCGGACGTAAGCGCTGGGGCTCGCCTGATTGAAATAGAGCCGCGCCTCCGGAACGCTGTCGGGATCGAACCAGGCGCGCTTAAGATCGAGTTTTCCGAAGTTCACGCCGCGGCGTTCCAGCGCGGAAAAGAGTGGCTTCTGCCATTCGGGATGCTCGAACAGGACAACCAGGTCGTAGCGCATGCATTCCCATTCTAAGGAATCGCGCCTTAGGATCGTCTTAATATCTGGGCACGCGCGGATCGATCGTCAAACTCCACGCGTCGATGCCGCCCATCATGCTCTGACACGCTTCAACGCCTTGCTCGCGCAGCCACTGTACGACGTTCAGGCTCCGAACGCCGTGGTGGCAGTACACGATCAACGGAGCCTCGTCGGCGTCAGCGTCGAGTTGCTGTAACGTCGCGGGAACCGTGCGCATCGGCACCAGCCGTCCGCCTTCGATACGAGCCTGCGCGTACTCGTGCGGCTCACGCACATCGATCAGGTGGATCTTCTCGCCCGCGTCGACTCGACGCTTCACGTCCTGCGGACTGATCTCCAAGGCCAATGCCATCTCTAGAAAGTGATTCGAAAACTAGCTTGCAGGCGGCGTGCCTGCGTGCCGTCGGGGAAGCCGCCGTCGCCCGATCCCTGTCCAAAAGCCGTCGGCGTGTACGTCAGCACTCCCTTGGCTTCAGTGTACGCCTGCGTGGTCAGGCTCGTCGGTGACCAGGTATTCGTCAGGTTGAACGCCTCGAAGCTCAGGGACAACCGGACCCGCTCCTTAGGCAAGGGGATGGTCTTGGTCAGACGCAGATCTTCACGATAGACCGGGGGCGTGTACAGACTGTCGACCGGCAGGAACGGAACGCGGAAGTTCCCGCCGAATCCGTTAATTGAATTGCTGGACAGCATCCCGGCGACCGGCGTGTCCGTCAGCCGGATCGTTTCGCTGGTGGGGCGCCCGCTGCCAAGCGTCGTAATGCTCGATAGCGCCCAATTGTTCACCACGTATTTTGCAAACAGGCCATCGTTATGCCAGAACGTCGGCGTCCAGACAAAAGAATACGTGAACCGGTGCCGCTGATCGATCTGCGAACTGCCTTTGTCGTACCCGTAAAGTCCGTTATACGTCCAGATGCTGGTGCTTCCTGTGAACACAGCGTTGGTGCTGGTGCCCTGCCCGTCGTCGATCGCGTGCGACCACGTGTACGATGCCAGCGACTGGAAACCGTGCGAAAAGCGCTTCTCGAAGGAAACCGACAGTCCGTCATACCAACTGCTGACGCCGTTGGTGGTCTCGTAAACGCCGCCGTACTTCGTGTTGGGGCGCGGATTCAAATAGATCGGCGTCGAGAACGAGCTCACCTGATTGCCGCTCGCATCGTCCACTTTGTAGGTGAAGTTTCCGGTCGGGGCTGGAGCGTTCAAGTCCGTGGTCCCATACAGGTTCACGCCATGGCTCCACATACCCGAAACCGTCAGCACCATGTCCTTGCCTACTTGCCGTTCCACTGCGAGCGACGCCTGCTCAGAGTACGGAGTCTTCAACCCCGGCTGTGTAAATTGAAGGCTAAGCGCCGAGACATTCGCTCCAGTCGGAACGACGCTCAGCGCATTCGGGAGGTTCGGGCCTGCGGCAAACTGCGCCGAATTCGTGCTGTTCAGCGTGATCGAGCTTTGGAACAAGCCTTGTCCGATCAGAACATCCTCCACCATGCCGGAAACCAGACGTGCGAAATAAGTCCCGAATCCGCCGCGAATCACCGTCTTGTTGTTCAGGCGATACGCGGCGCCAAAACGCGGCGCAAGATTCAGACTGCCGGTATCGATATGGCTGGTTTGCGGCCAGTCGGGATTGATCACGGTCGGCGTCGGCGCCAGGGATTTTTCATAACGTAAGCCGAGGTTGAGTGTCAGGCGGTCCGTAACGCGCCACTGGTCCTCGAGGTATACACCGATTTCCTTAATCGCGTAATTGACGGTAGGCGTCCCAAACCCCTGCGAATAGGAAGACCAATTCTTCACGCTGGTAGCGCCGCTGTAGTCTTGGGCGAAAGCTGTAGGCGTCAGATACGTATAGGAGCCATAGCGATTGCTCACTGTATTCACCAGATCCGTGGTCCGCGCGAAATCGATCCCGAACTTGACGACATGTTTTCCCTTGCTCCAGCTCGCATCGTCCGCGAACTCGTTGCGGATCTCGAGAGGCTGGATTCGCGGCAGGTAAGTGGCCGGCCCAAGCTGCACTCCACCGACGGAGACATCCAGATAACCGAGGCCGCCGCCAAGCTCGGCTGAATCGAACGTGTCAGCTTCGCGGTCGGTATACAGGCCGTAACGGAATGCGTTGACGAACCTGCCGTTGGGCACGAAAGTCCACGCGGCCTTTCCGTTCCGGAGCGCGACGAAATCGTCACCGTTGCCGGTGATGCCTGCTCCTGTCGTCGAGGAAAGGCCCGTCTGAATGCCGTTCGGCGAGACCCAGCGCAAGTAGTTGAAGCTCGCGTTGAATGTGTTCTTATCCGAGAGGTTATAGTCGAGGCGGCCGAAATACAAATCGTTCTTGGCGGTTCGGGGAATCAGCCCATAGAAGCGCGGCAGCAGGCCGTTGATCGCCGCGCATTGCGCCGGAGTCGCGGGAAGCGTGCATCCCACCCACACCTGATTGTTCGGATCCAGCACGCCGACTTTGATCTGGCTGTCGACGAACGGAAAATTGCGACGGGTGATGTCTGCGCTCAGGAAATAGAACAACTTGTTCTTGATAATCGCGCCGCCCACCGTGCCGCCAACCTGGACAAAGTGCTCGCTCGGATTCAGCCCGACCAGTTGGCCATTCGGCAGGGAGATCGTCGAGAACGGATCGCGCGCATCAAAGCCGGTGCTGCGCAAAAAATAAAACGCGCTGCCGTGAATGTCGTTGGTGCCGCTCTTGGTCACCGTATTTACGATGCCGCCCATTGCACGCCCGTACTCGGCCGAGAAGTTCGAAGAGACTACTTGAAACTCCTGCACCGCGTCGGCGGAAATCTGCGACACAATGCGCGTGCGGCCTGCGTTCTCGTTATAGAACTGTTGCGTATTGTCGTTGCCGTCCAGCAGGAAATTGTTGTTGCCTTCGACGCCGCGGAATGTCAGAAGTCCGAACGTGCCGTCGTTGGTCACGCCTGGCGTGTTCAACACGAACGCGTCGACGCGACGCCCGTTCGTTGGCAGATTCATGATGTCGCGCGTGCCGATCACGTTCGAAACATCCGATTTCGTATCCTCGATCAACTGCGCGGCCGCCGCGACCTCTATTGAGGTGGTTGTCTGGCCGAGCGAAAGAGAAATTTGCAGATCGACGTTCTGGCCTACCTGAAGCACCAGTTCCTTTGCCTCATACGAGCTGAACCCCTGCGCGGTAACGGTTACTTTGTAGCCCGATCCCGGAATTAGCGCGGGCGCGCTAAAGAGTCCCGCGTCATTCGTCGTCAGATTACGAGAAATGCCCTGAGCTTCATTCGTAATGACGACTTTGGCTCCGGGAACAAATGCACCCGCCGAGTCCTTCACAGAGCCGGAAATACCGGCGACACCTGCCGCCGATTGACCAGATCCCAACACGGAAAACAAAGAAAGTAACGTAACAATTGAGTAAAAGCGCATCGAGACCTCTCCCCAAGAAAGGGGCTAGTTTATCACGCGCCTCGTTTCAGAACGATGAAATTGCTGCCCGCGATTTTATCGGCGATCTACAATCGATCGCGGCCCGCTCACTGGCGTTCGCGGTTCAGTGCGGACACGGAGCCACGAGCGGCAGCGAGTGGGTTTTCCTCGCTTACTAGCTCCGTTTAAGCGCATAATCCAGAGCATTTTTGGGAACTTTGAATTCTGTCATTCCTTTGTTCCCCATGTAACCGAGTTCTTTGATCCCTGCCGCGCTTGTATAGTAAGCGTCAACTGCCATCCGGCGAGTCCAGTAAAAAAATCGCGCACCCGCGGCGAGATCGGGATTGTTGTTGCGCCGCGATGCCAGCTTGTCCAGCATCGCGGTCCGGTCTTCGGCGCGCGCCGTCAGAAAATCCGTGGAATAGCCTCGCTTCATCGCCTCATCGAGCCACGCGAGCCCACCCGTATAAATCGCCGCCATCTCCGGATTCTGGCTCGAAAGCAGGTCGATGAATTCCGCCGCATTGCCCTTGGAAGCGCCCGGCACGATCACGTCGCACAACGCTCTCAACGAATCGAATTCATGCCGCGTCAGAGCCTTCGGCGTATACATGCCGCCGGCGGCCTTTGCGTCGGCGGCCGTTGCCTGATGAACGTGCTGCGCCTCGGCAAGCTCCAGCGGCCCGGCCAGCGCCATTGCAGCGATCGCCGCCAGCGTTTCGCGCCGGGTGATTCCGTCAGACATTGCCTTTCCTCATTTCCTCCGCCAGATATTCGGCCGTCCGCCACGCCAGCGCGCAGATGGTCAGCGTCGGATTCTTGTCCGGATTACTCACGAAAGGCGCGGCGTCCGCAACGAACAGATTCTTCACATCGTGCGACTGGCAGTATTTATTCAGCGGCGCCTTCTTCGGATCGTCCCCCATTCGAATCGATCCGACTTCGTGGATGATCTCCCCTCCGGTCGAGATCTTCTCGCTCGCCGGACCCGGCCGCGCCGTGACCGTCCCGCCCATGGTCTGGATGATGTCGGTGAACGTTTTCTCCATGTGCTCCACCTGCTTCAGCTCCGCTTCGGTCCATTTGAAGTGAAACTTCAGCACCGGAATGCCCCACTTGTCCACGACATCGGGATCGATCTCGCAATACGTATCCTCGTTCGGGATCATCTCGCCTCGTCCCGCGAAGCTGACGTGCGTGCCGTAGTCTTCGTAGATCGCCTTCTTGAGCGATTCGCCGTACCCGTCTTCGCGCTCCAGCACGCTCCCAAACGTTCCAATCTGCGGCATCCCGTAACCGCCGCCCAATTCGATGTGATACCCACGTGGAAAATCGAGCTTCTTGTCCCACAGCCACCACGGCATGTACAGATGCGCGCCGCCCATGCCATCGGAATCGTGGTGCGGCATCCCACGCAGCGCCGGGATGGACGCACTCATCCCGAACCCGGTGTTATCCGTCAAATACCGCCCCACCGCGCCCGATGAATTGCCGAGTCCGTTCGAATGCCGCGATGATTTCGAATTCAGAAGCAGCCGGGTTGACTCGCAGCAGCTCGCCGCCAGAACCACGGTGCGGCATTTCACCTGTTTCTCGGTACGCGTGATACGGTCGATATAGGAAACCGCCGTCACCTTGCCTTCGCTATCCGTGATGAGTTCCCGCGCCATCGCGTTGGTGATCAGGTTCACCCGCCCGGTCTTCATCGCCGGAAAAACCTGAACCTGCGCCGAAGAATAGTTCGACGCCGAAATGCATCCGCGCCCGCACTGCCCGCAGTAATGACACGCGGCGCGGCCGTTGGTTGGCTTGGTAATCACTGCCAGCCGGTTGGCGACGCACGGAATCCCCAGCTTGTCCGACGCTTTCTTGATCAGCGCTTCATGCACTCGCGGCGGAGGACATGGTTGAAAAATCCCATCCGGCGCGCTGCGCAAACCTTCCTTAGATCCAGTCACCCCGATAAATCGTTCGGCCTTGTCGTAATACGGCGAGATGTCTTCGTACGAAATCGGCCAATCGGTCCCGATTCCGTCACGAGAGTGCGGTTTAAAATCGTAATCCGCGTAGCGTAACGAAATTCGCCCGTAGTGGTTGGTCCGTCCGCCGACGATCCTCGACCGGAACCACCGGAATTTCGACCCTTCCGCAACAGTGTAGGGTTCGCCCGCCAGCTCCCACCCGCCGGCGTGCGCGCTGAACCAGCCGAACGGCCTGGCACGGCCGAAATAGCTCGCCCCGCCTTCACCCGATCCCCGATGCGGCACCTGATAGGGCCACATGTGCTCCTTGAAATCCTTCTCCGGATGCAGCATCGGACCCGCCTCCAGCAGCGTCACGCTAACGCCAAGATCCGCCAGGACCTTAGTGACCGTGCCGCCGCCGGCGCCGGAGCCGATAATCACCACGTCCGCGACCGGAGCGCTGCGCATCACTTGGGGCATCCCCATGATTATATGTCGCAACCAATCGAGAGACGGGCTCGTCTATAATTCTCAAGTAGAGCCACATGGACGAGCCGACGAATACGCCGCCACCGGCCGACTCTGTTGTTTCGCCGTCACCCACGGTCGACGCGCGCCCCCGCAACACGGCCACGGCGACCATCTCCTGGCTCCGCGACCTGTTCGTCAGCGTGCTGATTGCAGTGGTGGTGATTCTGTTCCTGTATCAGCCGGTGAAAGTGGAAGGCACCAGCATGATGCCCTCCCTGGTAGACCAGGAACGCATCTTCATCAACAAATTCGTCTACCGGTTCGGCATCTCCGAAATCGGCCGCGGCGACATGGTGGTCTTCCTATTCCCGGGCGATCCCACCAAGTCATACATCAAGCGCGTGATCGGCGTCCCTGGCGACACCATTGAAGTTCGTGACGGAACCGTCTTCGTCAACACCGAGCCGCTCGCCGAATCCTACGTCCCACAGGAATATCGCGATCACATTTCGATGCCCCGCCGCGTGGTTCCTACCGATCAATATTTCGTCCTGGGAGACCACCGCAGTTCGTCGAACGACAGCCGGACGTGGGGCATGGTCCCGCGTCATTTCATTTACGGACGCGCGGTCTTCGTGTACTGGCCCCTGGATCGCATGGGCCTGATTCACTAAGACTGTTCCAAAACATCAAGACCCATTCGCTCTCGCCGCGCACGCCAATCAGCGGGTCCAGATGTTTTTCGACGCCCAGTGCTATCCTGGGGGGAACCCCGATTCGAAGGGGACCAAGAAGTCACTATTTCAGAGTTAAACCTGAACGACGCGACGAAGGGGAATGGCGACATTCCCCTTCTCGTTTTTGACGCGTAAGATCCCACAAACGAACACCACTTTGAGCCGTATTGTGCTCAAACACGGGGACATACGTTTGGAACAGCGGGTGCTTACCGTAATCCATGGATCTTCGATTCGCGATTCGCGCGCTGCGCAAGACGCCCGGATTTACGCTGCTCGCCGTCCTGGTGATGGCTCTGGGGATCGCGGCGAACACGGCTGTGTTCAGCGTCGTGAACTCAGTGCTGCTGAAGCCGCTGGCCTATCGCGAGCCGGATCGCATCGTCAGTATTCATAACTTCTGGAAGAAGTCCACTCTCAGCCGGTATATTTCGGCGCCCGATTTTCATGACTGGCACGATCAGTCGGATGCGTTCGACGCGCTCGCTTACTACACGGAACGGCAAACCGCGGTGGTATTGGGAACCAACGCCGAATACGGCAACGTCGCCTTGGTCTCTCCGGAGTTCGCGAAGGTGTTTGCGGTGGAACCGATCGCGGGACGTTACTTCGCCCCGGAAGAGGAGAAGCGCGGCGGACCGCTGACCGCAATGATCAGCGAAGGCTACTGGCGAAAACATTTCGGCGGCAACACACGCGCGTTCGGCCAGACCGTCAGTATTTCTAACAAACCCCTCATCATCATCGGAGTGTTCCCGGGCAGTTTCCGGTTTCCGGACAAGACCGACATTTGGGCGCCGGCGCTGGCCATGTCCGCGGAGAATCCCGAGCGCGGTTCGCACAATTACATGGTCGTAGGACGGCTGAAGCAGGGCGTCACCCTCGATCAGGCGCAGACCCAGATGTCCGCGATCGCCGCGCGCCTGGAGCAGAAGTTTCCGGGGAGCAACGCCGGCAAGGGCGTGAGCGTCGTGCGAATGCTGGATCGTATGGTGGGCGGCATCCGTACGACGCTGTACCTGCTGTTGGGGGCGGTGGGCGTGGTTCTGCTGATAGCGTGCGCCAACATGGCGAATCTGCTGCTGGCAAAATCCACATCGAGAACCCGCGAGATCGCGATCCGCGCGGCGGTCGGTGCCAGCCGTACGCGAATCGTCCGGCAACTGATCGTCGAGAGCATGGTGCTGGGGCTGATGGCGGGCGTCGTTGGGTTGATCCTGTCGGTATGGGGCGCCGATGCGCTGGCGCTGCTAGCTCCGAAGGATGTTCCGCGGCTTACGGAAACGGGCCTCGATGGCTGGGTGCTGGCGTTTACATTTGGAATCTCGCTGATTTCGAGCGTGCTGTTCGGGCTGGCTCCGGCGATGCAGGCGTCGAAGGTCGATCTGAACTATTCCCTGAAGCAGGGAGGGTCGCGGAACGCGGTCGGCGGGATCGCTGGGCGCATGCGCAGTTCTCTGGTGGTCGCCGAAATCGCGCTGTCCGTAGTCCTGGTGGCGAGCGCCGGATTGCTGATCAAGAGTTTCATCGCGCTAAACAACGTGAGCTTGGGATTCCGGCCGGAGCGCGTGCTGGTGATGGAAACGAGCGTTCCTTCGTCGGGCGTGGAAGGCGCGAAGCAGGCGGCAAGGTTTTACAAAGGCCTGCTGGCGGACGTCGCCGCATTGCCGGGAGTGGTCGCGTCGGGCGCGACCATGGCGGCTCCGGGAACGGTTCGCTCGGATGGCGGCTACTGGATCGACCGCTTGCCGCCATTAGACCAGCTCACCGTAAGCGCGCCGCAAGCCGTATTCTCCGTGGTCGCCCCGGGGACGTTT
>DATGGL010000261.1:0-5819 GCA_035308605.1 Bryobacteraceae bacterium | reverse complement strand
CTCGCTGATTTCCGGCATATACGTATCGTACGGTCGATCGAATTTCCTGGTCCGGCGATTGAAGCAGGCGCAGCATCGCCGAGGTGAACGCCGTCGTTTCCGCGTCGCCCAGCACGCTGCCGGCTTTGATCGCTTCCATCGTAAGTTCCCGATCCGCGCCGTCGAGACACTTTAAGAGCGCCCGCTCGATGGCAGCACCGGAATCCGGGAAGAGTCGCGGCAGGTCCGTATCGTTGCCGAGGCGCGTAACGTGCATTTCATTCGTCGCGCGATAGGCGAATGCGGCCGTCTCGGCATACGGCTCGTACTTGAAATCAACTTCGTGCAGCTTCGGCACGCCCGCGGAATAATCGGAGAAGAACGCCGGGAGAATTACGTCGACCTTCTGGCGATTGTTCTCCGGGATCGCCATGTGCCGCAGATGAAAATCCCAGAGCGCGGTCAACAGGCCTATGCGAAGTTCGCGATTACCGGATTCGAGGTTCGCCGCGATGATTTCGGCCTGGCCGGCGATAACGCGGTGAAATGCCGCTTCAGTTGCCTGCTGATCGGTGCGCTCGGCCATAGCCCGTTCCCACGCTTCGAGCTGCCCGGCGTTTTCGTCGAGCACGTTGTAAACGCTTTCGATCAAGCCACGCCGAACGGATGCGTCGTGCTCGGCCGCAAGCGGCCTGGCAAGCGCATTTAAGATAGAACTTCGCGCTTCGGCGGATTCCGACCGCCAGCTATACCATCGCCACAAGGCGCCGGCTGCCTGAAACCGGTTCTGCGGCATAGGATCGCTGGCGACCTCGGCCTGGACCGATTGAAGCAGCGCATCGTCGGATGTGAGATTCCGAAACTCCTGTGCCAGGACGCGGAGCGCACCCCAGCGCGTTCGCCCTTCCGCGGAATGCAGCGCCGCTGTCAGCGCGCTGGTTACCGCGCGGCTCTGATTCATCCCAATGCGCCGCAACGCCTCTGCCGCGGATCGCTGGACGGATTTCGTCGGATCGCCGAGTGCGGCCGTTAGCGGAACAATTGCCTCTGCATCGCCGATTGTTCCCAGGTATGCCGCGGCAGCGCTGCGGGCCAACGGCCAGGGGCTGTTTGCCAGGATGGCCAGGACCTCTTTCCGCAGCGCCTCGCCCGGACGCGACGGAAGACCATCCAGATCCGCCAATGCCTGATCGAGCGAACCGGTCCGGATCGTGGCGGTGCCAGGAGCTGGCTTTGACCCGCTGTACGGGTACAACTGACTCAAGCCCATCACCGCGAACTGCGTGTCCCGGAACGGAGTATCGAAACCTTTATAGACTGGATCGCCCTGCCAGCTTCCATCCGGCCGCTGCTTGCTCAGCGCATACGCTACGGTGCGCGCCAGCCACGGATCGGTTTCGGCACGATGACCTGCCATCGCCAGCGCATACAGCGCCTGATAGGAGATAAAGTCCGACGGTGCTGCCGTTCGATCGAACGCGTACGGAAATTGCCCCGTTTCGGTCTGCCACGAATAAAGCTGGCGCACCAGATCCTCGACATCGCGGCGATACTGTTGGCGATCGATTACCGAGAGCGCCGTGATCTTCCAGCCAAGGTCGATGACGTTCGCGGGAGGCCGCGCTGCGATTTCCTCCTGCACTTCACTCCGGCGCTTTTGCCATTGGGCTTCGCCTGGAAAATCGCGAGCCATCAGACCGTACGTCTGCCAGCTTTGTAAGCCGATCTCGAACGAGCTGACCATCGGCATGCTTCCGTCCGCTTCGTCGTCCGCCAGAGCCTTGCGATTCCCGTAGTGCAGATTCAAATAATCGGCATAACCGCGATTGATACCGCGGGCATCAAAGTTTTCATTGGCCTCCGTCCGCGCCATGTCGAGCAGCACAGGAACGCGGCTGGCAACGGTCCGGGCGGAAAAGATCACCCGCGCCCAATTCGTATCCGGTTGGCCGTAAAGCGGTCGCGGATTGTTGGCCAGGCGCTCGGTCAAAAATCGAAGCTGCGCCGGGTGATGATTCGGGTAGCCGTTTTTCGCGGCCGTTAAGTACCCGCGCACCGTGAATTGCGTGGGATGGCATGCGATGCACGCCTGCGGCTCGGCGTGCGGCATCGTATTCCGTAACGCGATCGATCCGCGCCGCGGCGTGTTCGCGTGCCATGAATCGCCCAGGGCAATCAGGTAATCCATTCCGGCGATGACGGCGTTCTGCGCGTCGCGATAGGGCGGCATCGGATACAGCATCGTGCGGAGCTTGTACTCCGGATGATTCCCCGCGACGCGTAGATAGTACGTCTTGCCGGGATGCACGATCCGCGTTCGGAACGGGGTCAAGCCCGGATAATTCTGCGTCGCCTCGGGAGTGTAAGCGGAAGCGCCTTCGCGATACGGAACGATGCCCCCTTCGGCGACAGGCTCAAACACGTCGACGTCCGGCGGCACGTCGCGATCGGGAGTCTCTAAGACGAAATGCGCCAGCTTGGCTTCGCCCGCGGGCGCCGTGAATCGAAACCATTGAAATCCGCTCACCAGCGCCGAATACGCGCTCTCGCTCGAAACCGGAACGTATGGCCGCTCGTCGGCGGATCCATAAATGGTTTGACCAAGTTCGATCGGCTGCGCCTGTTCCCACGTCCCGTTCGGCAACGTGGCGATCACAACCGGGCTCGATTTCGAAAGATGAATCGGCGCCAGGTCGGATTTTACGTCGACCTGGTCGAGACGTACGCTTGCCGCGCGAAGCTTTACCGTCACCATGCCCGTCGCGCGCGGCTTTAAGTAAGTCGAGAGATCGAGATCGAACGGATGCAGTGTTTTCGTGACGATAGGCCCGGCGGGATCGCGCACCTCGACGTCGATCCGCCCGGTTTGAAATCGTTCGGGCTTCGCAACGGAGATCGTCAGCGCGTAAGCTTCCCGATCGGAAACAGCGAACTCCTGCGTTCGCGTGTTTTCGTCGGATTGGGCCACGAACGGCAGGATCAAAACGATCGTGCCGGCAAACACTGGTAGTGTTTTGGACATAGACAACCGTTGTTGTCTATTATCGATGAATTTTGAGTGAAATCGAAGTCCGAAGAGGCAGGTCGGCGACCTGCCCTACCGCGCTCTCAAAAATTCAGGACTTCGGGAAGCTGGAATCCTGGGCGCACGGTTCGGCTGGCATTTGAGTTCGGACCGATGCACATCTGGACGAAGATTCGTTCGGTTCCGCAATCGAACGGGATCACGGTCCACTCATGGCTGCGCGCGCTGCGCGTCTGGAAATTGCGGCCGAAAATTACCGTGGGCGTGCTCAGCCCCATCGGCCCAAGGCGATCCTCTAATGCGGTCTTGACGTTCCCGATGATCATGTTCGTGATCTCTCCGACCGCATCCAATACGTCGTCGTTGACGGATTCGTATTCGGCCATCAGGAAATGCCCCGATAACTTGCATGCCAGCGTTCCGGAGCAGGCCACGCCGCCTGTACCCGACCACACTCCCGCAATACCGACGATCGACACGACTCCCGAGGTGTTAGTCGCGGAAACTGTATGCTCGGTTAGAATTTCCCCGGCCGTAACTTCCATCCCCAGCATCGTGGAGAAGACTTCCAGGGTCGCGGTCGTCATCGTCGCGACCAGATCCGCCTGAGAAATGATTTCCGTCTGTGGTGTATCCGTCATGGTTGACTTTTGGGAGGCTCAGAAGAAAGCCGCCAGCTTCTCCTTTATTTGATCCGCATTAAACGGCTTGCGGACATAGCCCGCCGCGCCAAGCTGAACTGCTTCCAGCACCTTCGCCTGACTTCCTTCCGTGCTCACCATGACCACGGGAACGTTCTTCCAGGCATCGTTGGCCTTTAGATGGCCCAGCATTTCTATGCCATCCATGTTCGGCATATTGATGTCGGACAGAATCAGACCGATGGTCTGCGTTTTCATTGCTTCCAGTGCTTCTTTGCCATCGCCGGCTTCGATCACGTTCCCGATCGGTATGTCGGCCTGGCGGATAACCCGTTGCAGAATCTTCCGGATAGCGGCCGAGTCGTCCACAATCAGAATGTCGATCATCTTGTCGCGGTTCCTCAGGACTCTTATCGGCCACGCGGCTCAACCTTTAGCCGTGTAACCGGATCTAAGGCTACTCCTACATGGACCGCGCTGCGCTCCCCGTCGATCAACACTCAAGTGAATCGCGTTCTTTCCCAGCACGAAATTGATAACGCGTTTCGGCAGGCGCATCTGGGCGAAGGAACCGCCGATGCCCCGTCAAAAGCGCAAGTCTATGATTTCAGGCGTACTGACCGGATCGCCAAGGATCAGCTTCGCACCATCCACTTGTTGCATGAGAATTTTGCCCGCAGCTTAGGATCCAGCCTATCCGCATACTTACGGTCATATGTCGTCGTGAACCTGATTTCGGTCGAGCAGCTTTCGTTCGGCGAATATACTCAATCCTTGCCGTCGCCAACCAGCCTGATCGCGCTCGGCATGAAACCTTATGACGGAAGCGCAGTCCTGGAACTGAATCCCACACTGGTCTTTCCGATTCTCGAGATGCTGCTTGGCGGAACCGGGAAAATGCCGACCAAGATTACCCGGGAGATCACGGAGATTGAGCAGAGCATTCTCGACGGGTTATTACGTGTGATCCTCCACGATTTGAGGACGGCCTGGCTGGCCGTCGCGGCCATGGAGTTTTCCATCGAAAGCCACGAGACGGAACCGCAACTGCTCCAGATCCTGGCGCAAAACGAAGCCGTCGTGGCGATCGCGATTGAAGTTCGGATCGGAGAGATTTCGGGGATGATGAATCTGGGCATCCCTTCGATCATCGTCAAGATGCTGCGTCACAAATTCGACGCGCACCGGACGGTTCGCAAGACGCAGGCTACCGAAGAGGAACACGCTCGCATTTTGAGGCTCATCCGCCCTGGCACGCTGAGGCTGGACGCCCGTTTGAATGGGCCCACGATGGCGGTCCCGGATCTGCTTGACTTGAAAGAGGGCGACGTCTTGAGCTTCGATTATCCGGTGGGGCGGCCGCTGGATCTAACCGTAAACAACAGCCTGAAATACCAGGGTGAGATCGTCGCCGTGGGCTACAAGCGCGCGCTCGAGATTAAATCCCTCGTAACCCGCGAGTGAGCCGTTCCTGGAAACGGTTCGGCAGCTTCTTACGCAGATCCGGCCAGAACTCCTGCCAGACGTTGGTGAGCGCGTTGGCGCCCATCCCCAGCGTTCCGCTGCGGATCTCGCGCAGACCCGTGAACGGCCCTGGCCGCCACTGCTGCGTCACCGCAGGTGTGACGAAATCCGCCAAAAAGAGGCTGTACGCCGGCATCATCGAACCGTCGTCCTTATGGACCCAGAACGTATGGCCGAGCGCGTACCCGGTCCGTTTCCACACGGTGCCGTGACCGGAGCGGAAATAGCGCGGATCTTCGCCATCGGCGGCGCTGATTCCGAACCGGATGGTCTCCTTCAGAAGCGCGTCTCCAAATCGGGAAGCCACGCGATAGCCGAACGATTCCGGCTGCGACCCCCACTGTTCCGGCTTCTTCCACACCTGATCGAGTCCGGAATGTGCCACGAAACCCACTAATCGGGCTGGCCCTACGACTCTATCGAGCGCATAAAGATAACGCTGTCCCAGATCGAGGGGCGTGTAAGGCGCGGAAGAAACGGCTTCACCCTCGCTGGACGAAACTTGCTCTGGGCCTTGTTGCGTGGGCTCGTCCGATATTGCGAAGTCCGGCGCGCTTGCCATCGCAACACCCACGCACACCACCAGCGCAATGTAGACCAATCGCATCAACCAAATCCCGTCGGTTACCGACCGCGAGTGGAACCCACCG
>DATGGL010000260.1:0-4493 GCA_035308605.1 Bryobacteraceae bacterium | reverse complement strand
TCGGCTCACTTCTGTGAGTCGATTTTTAATTTACTAACGTTACCGGTTTTCACACAGACTCGCCAGCGACCGGCCCCCGACCCGTCCCCCACCCGCGATCAACCCACCGCACCCGACCCTTCCGACCCGCCCCGCCGTTCTTCGCGCACCAACCGAGAGCGCCAGCGACCCGTCCCCACCCGCGATCAACCCACCGCACCAAACCCGTCGACCAGTCCGAGCCCGTTGTCCTATCCTGGTGAATATGCTCGCGCACCTTCCCCCCGCTGTTCCCGAGATCCCCGTCAGCAACGTGGAAAAGGCCGCTGAATATTACGTCACCGCCCTCGGATTCCATTTCGATTGGGGCGACGACCCCGGCGGAATCGGCGGCATCTCGCTTGGCGACTGCCGCATGTTCCTCACCAACGCGCCCTTCCACCAACACTACGGCACCCGCGGACCCGTCATGGTCTGGCTGAATCTCAACAGCAAACTCGAAGTCGACGAACTCTACGCCCGATGGAGCCGGTCGGGCGCCCGCATCCTGGCCGAGCCGGAGGACAAGCCGTGGAACCTGCGCGAATTCCGAGTCGGCGATCTGGACGGCAATCAACTCCGCGTGTTCTACGATTTTTCCTCACAACTTCCGCATCCCGGCAAAGAGCCCGCACGATGAAAGGCCCACGCTGCACACTCGCGGCCCTGTCTCTTCTAAGCGTCCTTCCCCTGTCGGCCGCCACCCGCATTGAGGACCCGAAGACCTTCGTCACCGACGTCTACCGGCGCTTCATGGCCCCATCCGCCCGTTCTCCGTACACGCCGCCCGGCGACATTTACACGCCCCGCCTCGAAAAGCTCATGAGTGACGACAAGCGAAAAGCCAAGGGCGAAGTCGGCTGTCTCGATTTCGTTTTCTGGCTCAACGCGCAGGACTGGAAGATCACCAGCCTCGCCATCACCAGTTCGGCCGACGGCCCGGATCGGCAAACCGTGATAACCAGGTTCCGCAACTTCGGCGAACCCCAGGAAATGCGCTTCGATTTCCAGCGCATCTCCGGCCGCTGGCTCCTCGACGACGCGCACTCGCACTCAGCCCCGCCCTGGACGCTCTCCGAACTCCTGAAGTGCGCCCCCTAAGCCGTAAGCTGATTAATAAACGCGTCCTGAATCCTTCACCAGCCGGGCGATCAGATCCGGCGCGATGAATCGCCCGTGCTTCACCCCCCGCCGGACGATTTCCCAAGCCTTGTCATACTGTCGCGTCTCCGTCGTGAAGATCTCGACCGAATTCGCATAGGGATCGTATGGGCAGGTCTTGTCGTCCGCCACGCCGAATTCAGTCGATTTCTCGTAAGCCGTCGCGGCCGCGGGAAGGTCGTTCTCCTGTTGATGATGGAATCCGATATTGCAATACGCGTCAGCCAGCCGCCGCTTCCCATACGAATCGAGAGCCATTTCTTGCGTGTAAGCTCGGATGGCCTTGTCTGCCTGGCCATTCGATTCATATGTCAGACCGAGCCGGTCAAACGCCAGCGAATTATGCGGGTCCTTTTCGATAGCCTTCTCGAAATCGGAAGCGGCTGCGTCGAGCCATTCTTTGCCGCTCTTGCTTTCCGTCAGGTCCAGCGAGCCCCGATCGTAATACGCCTGCGCCCGGTTGAAGTACATTTCCGCGTCTCCCGGACTGAGTGCGACAGCCTGGTCAAGATCCTTGATTGCCAGATCAAACAACCGCACATATTCATCGTTGGAGATCCCCTTCACGGCCCGGCTGAAGCGAGCCTTCTCCGAATACGCGGTGCCGCGCGCCGAATACGCCTTCGCGCGCGGGCCGTCGCCGCGCGCCGTCTCGATAGCGCGCGTCGAAGCCTTGATGTCATTCTCACGCTCACTCAGGAACGTGTTCGGGCCACAGCCTGAGAGCGCCACGAAACTCGTAAACAAAACAAGGCCCCTCGCCGCCATTTGTACCTCCCGCCACCGGTTGATTTTTCGCCCGCTCTTTTTCCGGAGCCCGGCTTCGAGATAAATCGGCGGAAGCAGCCCGTCTCTTCACTATCCCCGTATATTCAACAGCTTAGCCGTTTTCGACGCGTGCCTTTATATCCCAGTACGCCGTTTCGATCAGCCGAGCTAAGGCTGCCGTGTTGATAGCCGTTTCCGGCCTCAGTTTCACATGGCGCATGGACTTGCCGGCGCCCTGTAGCAGATGAGCCGGATCCGGCAGCGCCGCCCCGTGAAAAAAACCGACGTTTACGTGCGCCGTAAACACGTCAACGTAGCCGAAAGGCGCATCTCCCAGACATGCCACCGGACACCCGTCATGCATCAGCTCCCGAACTTCGTCCCCGCATTTTCGCATCACCTCAAACCACCGGTGCGCGATGGCCCCCAGCTCACCCGCATGCTCTTTCATCCACGCATCGATGGCGGGATCGTGCTCCACCGCGCCATCGAATCGCAAGAATGCCGCCTTCATGGTCGATCTTGTCTCGCCCGCCTCCCTACGGTATTAGTTCCCGCAATCCGTCCACCCAACCCGGCTGGTCGAATCCCTCCAGCATCCACAGGCTGTTGCTTCGCCGGATCGCGGGATAAAGAATACTCTTGCCATCCGGCGACACGCTGAGACGAATGGCCGGATTACTGTAGCTTGCCGGCGTAAAATCCTTGCTGATCTCGCCGATAATCTTTTTTTCCTTGCTTGCTATATCGATCGAGTACAACACACACCGGCTAGGTTCCACGCGAATTCCGTACAGACGTTTCGAGTCCGGTGAAAACGTCACTTGGATCGTTTGAGGTTCTCCGAAACTTCGGACCGTCTTGCCATCGGGAGAGATCACGCCCCAGCCCACCTCATCCGTCCCGTCCCGGAAACTGATCCACTGCCCGTCCGGCGACCAGTCCGGTACGTTTGAGGCGCTCTGGCGCAAAGTGACGGGAGTCGCTTCTCCGGTGCTCTTCACAATTCTTATGGATGGGACGCTACCGTATTCCCAGTAAACGATGCTGGTGCCGTCTGGCGACCACGCGCCTCCGCGTTCCACTACTTCCTTCTCGTTTGTCATCCGGACCGGCGGTCCTCCGGAAACCGCGGAGATCCAGTTTTGGAAGCGCTGCATATCATCCCCTCGCGTGTACACAACCCGGTCCGCCCCCGGAGACAGCGCGGGGCTGGCAAACAGACTGGTGCCCGGCGGAAAAATGTCCGGAGTAACGATTGGGCGGTCCGTGCCCTCGTTCCGGACCCAGATCGTAGGCGATCCGTTCCGGCGGCTTTCGTAAGCGAACTCCTGCCGCTGCCGCGCCCATGCGGGCATACCCGTCTGCATCTCCGACGAGATCACGCGCGTCACCGTGGCGTCGCTCAAAGAAGCGGAGACGATCATGTAATCCACGTTCCCCTGCACGAACAGCATCCTTTTTCCATCCGGAGACAGCATCGGCTGCGTTTCCGATTCCGAGGGCGTAGTGCCGGTCAGCTTCCACTTTGGTCCGTTGCGAACGCCCGCAAACCAAAGATGCGCGCCCTGCTCGTCCGTGGACGATATAAAACCATACCGGCTGTTCGGAAACCAGGACCACCGGGGCGTCGGGCCAATGCTGTTCAGCCCCTTCATGATTCGCTCGGGCGCGGCTTTTCCCGGCGGGAAGGGAAGCTTCCACACCTGCCTGCCGCCGATCACGTCCTGGATAAGCGTGATCCATGTGCCATCCGGTCCAAATGCCGCCGTCGGCGAATTCGACAGCGCTCTTGCTTCGAAGGGTTCGGGCGTATATCGCTGCAGTGGCGATCCCACCGGCGAGGAGGTGTACACTCCCAGCTTCAAGCCCGTGTACCCCACGGCTACGAGAGACCTGCCGTCATCGGAAATTCGCGGAATCGGCATGAACGGTGTGTCCAGTTGCATTACGAACACTGGATCGCCGCCGAAGACCGGTACCGAAAAAAGCGCGTAGCGTCCCTGCGGATACTTTCCGCGTGCGAATACGCGTTTCGCATCCGGGGACCAACCGGCCGTATACCAATCGTCGGCAGTGCGCGTCAGCATCACCGGCGTTGGCGAGTTGAGATAGCGCACAAAGACATGCCTGTCCCCCGCGGCGCCCGCGACATACGCGAAGCCGGTCCCGTCTGGCGACCAGACCGCGTCCGACGGATTTTCCCAGGAGACTTCCATCGGCATGTACCGAAGCCGCCCGACATCAACTCTCCACTGCATCAAAAACCATCCCGCGGCCGAGCCGATCACCGCGAATGCCAGCGCTGCGAGCAAAAACCGTCGATTCCTGGTTAATGCGGGCGTCGCAGCCGGCGCTGCAAACGATGCCGTGCTCGCCGCCTGCACGCCGCTGACGGTCTCCGATAACCGGTCCCGAACCTGCCTCAGCTCGCGATACAGATCGCGAGTGGAATCGTACCGGTCCGCCGGGTCCTTCGACAGCAGCCGTTCGATGATCCACCGCAGTGGCGCCGGCACGCTTGCCGGAAGCGGTTCGGCATCCTC
>DATGGL010000259.1:0-3252 GCA_035308605.1 Bryobacteraceae bacterium | reverse complement strand
TACATCGCTCTCCACTCCGGGCCGGAAGCCGGCCGCACCGCCTTCCATGAATACGTCCACCTGGTCTTGAGCCACGCACCGGCAGTATTGCCGCGATGGTTTGAGGAAGGGACGGCCGATTTTTACTCAACGCTCGCACGTTCCGGTAATCGCTGGCGCGTGGGCGAGCCTATCGGTTCGCATATCACCTGGCTGGGAAACGGCCGTTTGCTTTCCGCCGCGCAACTGGATGCGGTCGCTCCCATGTCGGACGAATATCAGGATCGGGAACGCGGGTTGTTTTATGCGGAAAGCTGGGCTTTGGTGCACATGCTGAATCTGTCGCCTGAGTGGCGGACGGGGATGCCTTCGTTCGCGCTGCTGTTATCCGAAGGACGAACGTCGGATGACGCGTTCAAGACTGCTTTCGGCAAGACTCTGGATCAAGCTGTGGCGGCGCTTCCGAAGTACCTGCGCGGCATGCAGGCGACGACGGTCGGCGATGTCGCGCCGGCATCTGCCAACACGATTCGCGTGGAACCGCTGCCACCCATCCGAGCGGCACTGGCGCTGGTCGATTTCGCTCTCAATGTGGGACGGCCCGATCAGGCGGGCCGGTTAATGGAAGCGCTCCCCATGGATTCGCCGGAAGTGGTCGCGGCGGCCGGCGCCTTGGCTCGGGCGGAGCACAAGGATGACGAGGCGCGAAAACTCCTGACAAGAGCCATCGAACTCGGCAGCCGTGACGCTTCCACTTATTTCGAGTACGCGATGGTGGAGGAGGACGCGGGCGCAAAGGCCTCGCGCGTTGAAGAGCTGCTCGGAAAGGTGATCGAGTTGAACCCCCATTTCGCGGATGCCCAATTTCTGTTGGGTGTCCGGAAGACGGATTACGGGCTTTACGACTGGGCGATCGAGCACCTGAAGGCCGCCACACAGCTTCGGCCGCGACGGTCGGATTACTGGCACGCTCTCGGCTACGCGCAGAGCAAGGCCGGCCGGATAGCCGACGCGCTGGCTTCCGCGCGGCGCGCCGAGGCGACGGCCTCGACCTCGGGAGAAGAGGCGATGGCGCAAGCGTTGGCCGTCCTCGCTCAAGAACGTCCCGGCCAGGCTGCGTCGAAAGGTCCGGATGTGATTACGCCCACGTCATGGACCCGGCGCAAGGGCGATTCGAGCGTTGAAGGCGTACTGACGCGTTTCGATTGCGACGCGAATCCGAAAATTCTTGTCCGCAACGCCGGAGGCTCGGAGACAACGCTCAATTTGCTTCATCCCCGCGACATCGAACTGGTGAACGCACCCACGGCGAGCTATCAATTCTCCTGCGGATCGCAGGAGATTCCGGTTGTCGTCGAGTACCTTTCCGACAACCGTGACGTGACGCGGATCGAATTTCGGCCCTAGACTCCCCTGCTATAATCGCGAGCGGAAGAAAATGTATGGCCCAATCCACTTTTTCACGTTTGTGGAAGGCCGTGAAGCCGCCGCAGTCGGCGAAACGGACGGGAGCCGCGTCCTCGGCTCCCAACTCAAAAACTCTCAACAGAAAACAAAAAAGACTCCTGCTTGCGACCTGCGGCGGGGTGGTTGCGCTCAGCGCCGGCTGGGGCGTTTACGAATATATTGCCGGTGCGCCGGAACGCGCGGCGAAGGAAGTTCAGTCCGGCATGAATCTGATGGCGCCCGGCAATTATCAAAATGCGATCCTGCATTTCGATCGCGCCATCGCCATCTGGCCGCAGTTCGCGGAAGCGTATTTCCAGCGGGGCGTGGCGTATCAGAGCCTGAAGCAGCCCGATCGTGCGATGGCGGATTTTGATCGTGCTCTCGGCTACGATCCGGCTCTCGCGCACGCCTACGATGCCCAGGGTTCCATCTACCGGGCGCGTGGAGACTTTCAGCGAGCCATGCAGGCGTTCGCGAAAGCCATCGAAATCGCACCCGACGCCGATGCGTACTTCGAACGCGGCCAGGCTTACGAATCCCTGGGGCAGCATGCGAAAGCCGTGGCGGATTTCGACCAGGCGATTGCCGTGCGGCGCGATGCGCCGTATGTCTACCGCGCCCGAGCGATGGCCCGCAGAAATTCGGGCGATCTGGCCGGCTCCGATGCCGACCGCGAGATCGCCGAGAATCTCGAGCAGCTCCACTGAAAGAGGACTATGTTCGTTCCCCTGACTCCGTTGCGTTGTCTGCATCGCGCCGTAGATTTGTTCGGGAAAAAGGTGGGCATCGTTTGCGGAGACCGCCAGTTCACGTACGGTCAAATGGGAGAGCGCTGTGAGACGCTGGCCACGGCGCTCCCCAAATTCGGTATCGAGCCGGGCGACCGGGTCGCGTACCTGAGCTTTAACAATCACCAGTTGATCGAAGGGTATTACGGCGTGATTCAGGCGCGGGGCATCGTAATGCCTTTGAACGTCCGTCTCTCAGAGCCTGAATTGGTCAATATCCTGAACCATTCAGGCGCGAAAATGTTGTTGTTCGAAGCCGACTTCGCGCCGATGGTCGAGAAGCTGCGGCGGCAATGCCCGGCGGTTCAGCGCTGGGTGTCGCTGGACGAGAAGACCCCCTGCGCCGACCTGGCGTACGCGGAATTGCTGGATCAAGGGCATCCCGAGCGCGCCGACATCTTCACGTATGACGAGATGGCCATCGCGGAGCTGTTCTACACCAGCGGCAGCACGGGAACTCCGAAAGGCGTCACGCTGGCGCATCGCACGCTCTATGTCCACGCGCTCGACGTCTCAGCTATCTACCGGGACATCGATTCGATGGTCGACCTGCACACCATTCCGATGTTCCACGCCAACGGCTGGGGCCGTCCACAGTCGTCGACGATGAACGGGATCAAGCAGGTGATGGTGCGGCGCTTCGAGCCGACGTTCGTGTTCCGGATGATTCAGGAGCATCGGGCCACCGACATGTGCCTGGTGCCGACGATGGCCAACGCGCTGATTAACGCCCCCGATCGCGGGCAATACGATTTAACCAGCATGAAACGCGTGATGATCGGCGGCGCGGCGTCTTCCCCGGAGCTGACGGACCGCGTGGAAAAAGCGTTTCCGGGTTCAGAATGCATCGCGGGCTACGGGCTGACGGAAACGTCACCCGTGTTGACGTCGTCACGATCCAAGGGCCTGACGTACCCGACCGACGCCGAGCGCTTACGGCGCCAAGCTACGGCGGGCTGGCCGGTTCCGGGCGTTACCATTCGCGTGGTCGATTACGATATGTGCGACGTGCCGCGCGACATGAAGTCGATCGGCG
>DATGGL010000258.1:0-5072 GCA_035308605.1 Bryobacteraceae bacterium | reverse complement strand
CGCCGGCGGCCCGCCGTGTTGCGGAAATCGTTTTTACAGGCGTCGTCTCCCTGCGGAAATTCCCGAACCGAGGGAGCGTAGGCCCAGTCCAAGGCACTCGAGCTCGTCTTCGCCCCGTTGCCGTTCGTTGCCGTCTACGAGGTTGTGGATCAGCAGGTGCGCGTACTTCGAATTCGTCATACCTCGCAAAACTGGCCCTAACACCCGCCATATAATTTCCTGAAAAGCTCACGGCGCTCCGACAAAAGGCGGTCATAGATCTGCTCGTGGTCGATGCGCGGGTCGAAAGTTGCGCCGGTCGAGGCTGGTAAGGCTGTGATGCTCCCGATCCCGCCGATTTGTTCCAGTCCCCACAACGCTGCCCCCCGGCTGGAGGCTTCGGGTTCGGTGCAGGCAGTTACGGGACGCGCCAGTGCATCGGCCATCATCTGGGTCCATGTAGGTGAGTGCAGCAGCGCTCCGCCGGAAGCCAGGATCTCCGTGGGCACTCCCAGGCTGGCGGCGAGCTGTTGATAAATCTCGCGAAATTGAAGCGCCACCGATTCGAGTCCCGCCCGGAAGATGTCGAACGGATCGGTAGCCAGGCTGATTCCGGTGATCGCGGCGCGCGCATCGGAGCGCCAGTCCGGAGAGCGTTCGCCAGAAAAGAAAGGTAGAAACGTCAGCCCGTGGGTTCCGGGCGTGGCGGATTCCAGGCGCGCCTCGGTATCGCGCGGCAGGGCGAGAGTCCGCTTCATCCAGGCGTAGACGTCGCCGCCGTCGGAAAGTGCGCCGCCCATAACGAAGCGTTTGCGGTCGACGCGATAGCACCACAGGCCGGCAGGTATTTCGCGGCAGGCGCCTTCCATCACGGCGCGAAGCGCGCCAGTGGTCCCGACCATCAGGGCAAAGCGGCCCTGTCCGATCGCTCCGCTGCCGATGCTGTCGCAGGCGCCGTCTCCCAGTGCCGGGTACCACGGGATATTGTCGAAAGCAGGCCAGAGCTTGCCGAATTCGAGGAGGAGCCCGCTTGCCGGCCGGTCCAAATCGGCCGGATTTGCCAGCGTCGCGCGGTCGACGCGAATGGCTCTCAAAGTCTCGTCGTCATAGTCGTTGGCAAGCTGGTTCCAAACACCCGAGCCCGATACCATCGATGTCGAGGCGCATGCCTTGCCAAACAGCTTTTGGAAGAGATACTCAGGGAAAGATATCCAGTGGCGCGTAGCCGCGAATTCCGCCGGGCGGAATTTCGCGAGCCACAGAAGTTTCGCCGGCCAGTAACTCGAATGCGGCACACAGCCGGTGCGCGCGTGCGCATTCGGGACGCGAGCGACTTCGGAAGCGCTGCGCGTGTCGAGCAGATGCAGAATGGGCAGCGTGGGTTTGCCTGCCGCGTCCGTCCCCAGGAAACTGTGCCAGAAAGCGCTCGCCGCCACGGCGGCAATCTTGAGGCCGTCGGCCTGGACTTGGCGATGAAGTTCATCCAGGCAATCGACAACCAGATCGGCCAGGGCTTCGGGGTCGATTTCGACGCCCCCATCCGGCGTGGTTTCTAAACGCGACGGCAGACGCGCGCCGAAGCCTTCTACCTGGCGGGCCGAAGCGTCAAACAGCAGAGCCCGGACCGAAGAGCTCCCTATATCGAGACTTACAATGTAGGAGTTGCTCGACTGGGTGCTCAAAACCATCTCTCGTTATAGCATGTTGACCCGGGAAAACCGCGTGATTGTCGCGGTTTCCGGCGGCGCGGATTCCGTGTGCCTTTTGCACGCTCTGCGCGAGCTGGAAATGAGCCTCGCGGGGGTTGCGCATTTTAATCACAAGCTGCGGGGAGAGGAATCGGACGCGGACGAGCATTTCGTCACGGCAATGGCGTCGCGGATGGGCATTCCGTTCTATCGCGCGGAGGCGCATGTCGGAGCAGCGCCCGGGAACCTCGAACAGACCGCTCGACGCGTGCGGAGAGAGTTTTTATCAGGTTTGATGCGCGATGGCGCTGGCGATCGGGTGGCGCTGGGGCATACGCAGGACGATCAGGCGGAAACGGTGCTGTTTCGCATCCTCCGCGGATCAGGTCTGGCCGGACTGGCCGGGGTTCATCCCGTGACGGAGGACGGCTTCGTCCGACCGCTTATCCAGGTGACTCGCGCGGACGTTCTGGAGTTTTTGAACGCGCGCGGGATCGAATGGCGCGAGGATCGAACGAATCAGGAGGTTCGTTTTGCGCGCAATCGGATTCGTCACGGATTGTTGCCGGAGCTGAAGCGAGACTGGAATCCCAGGCTGTCACAGGCCCTGGCCCATCTCGCCGACCTGGCCTATGAGGAAGAGCGGTGGTGGGGCCGCAACTTGCCGGATCTGCTGACGGAAACCGGAGGGGGCGTCGAGTTTCCGGCGAATGAATTGATGAATTTAGACCGTTCGGTTGCACGCCGGTTGATCCGGGCGGCCATTGCCCGTGCGAAGGGCGATTTGCGCGGAATTGAGTTTCAACATGTCGAAAGAATCGTCGATATAGCAACCGGGCGCCGGTTGCGGCTGCCCGGTATCGACGTGACCCGCTCGTTTGATTGGATCCGCATCGCCGCGCCTGGTACTACACCGGCCGTAGAACCAGTTGAGGTCATGGTTCCGGGGAGTTACGCGACGCCGGACGGAACGGGCCAAATCCAGTTGGAAGTCGATGAAACGGCTTCGGCGGCGTGTGCTAACCTTAAGGTGGATTTGGCCGCCCGCATCGAATTGCGCGCGTGGAGACCTGGTGACCACTACCGCCCAGTGGGCAAATCACGCGATCGAAAGCTTACCGAAATGTTTCAAAGCGCGCGGGTTCCCTCCTGGAGGCGCCGTTTGTGGCCGATTCTTGAGGGAGACGGGAAGATTCTGTGGGCCAAGGAGTTCGGCGCGGCGGCGGGTGCGCCTATTCGTGTTTCCGAGATCCTGCGGTAAAGCCGTAGCATCCAAAGATTTAGCAGTTGGTTGGGAGATGTCATGAATTCAAGTGTTCGAAACGCAGTCCTGTGGCTGATCATCCTGTGCCTGGTTGTACTGGTGTGGGCTGTCTTCAAAGGCAGCAAGCCGACGGGACAAACGCCGCAGTTCTCGGAACTGGTGCAGGAAGTGAAAGACGGGAAGGTGGAAAGCGTCACCTTCAACAGCACCACCGGGGACATCCACGGGAAGATGAAGAACGGCGACGAGTTCCACTCGATCGTGCCGCCGAACTATAACGATTTCACGACGCTGTTGCTGGACAAGCACGTGTCGTTCAAAGTGGAGAAAGATAACGGCGGAAACTGGGTTTCCATCCTGGTGAACGCGATTCCGTTTGTGCTGCTGCTGGGCTTCTGGATTTTCATGATGCGCCAGATGCAATCCGGCGGGAACAAAGCCCTGAGCTTCGGAAAGTCGCGAGCGCGGCTGCATAGCTCGCAGCAGAAGAAAGTGACGTTCAAAGACGTCGCCGGCGTCGAGGAAGCCAAGGAAGAGCTTCAGGAGATCATCGAGTTCCTGCGCGAGCCCCAGAGATTCCAGAAACTTGGCGGGAGAATTCCCAAGGGCGTGCTTTTGATCGGATCTCCGGGAACCGGAAAGACGCTGCTGGCCCGGGCGATCGCCGGTGAAGCGAACGTTCCGTTCTTTTCGATATCGGGTTCGGATTTCGTCGAGATGTTCGTCGGCGTCGGCGCCTCGCGCGTCCGCGATTTGTTCGAGCAGGGCAAGAAGAACGCCCCCTGCATCATCTTTATCGATGAAATTGACGCCGTCGGCCGCCACCGCGGCGCAGGACTCGGCGGTGGGCATGACGAACGCGAACAGACCCTGAATCAACTGCTGGTGGAGATGGACGGGTTCGAGTCCAACGAAGGCGTAATCCTGGTGGCCGCGACCAATCGTCCGGACGTGCTGGATCCGGCGCTGCTACGGCCGGGCCGATTCGACCGGCGGGTGGTTGTTGGCCGGCCCGATGTCAAAGGCCGCGAGCAGATTCTCAAAGTTCACACCAAGAAGACGCCGCTTTCGGATGACGTCGACCTGACCACGATCGCCCGCGGCACTCCTGGATTTGCCGGAGCCGATCTCGCGAATCTGGTGAACGAAGCCGCGCTGATCGCCGCGCGCCAGAATCGCAAAGTGGTGACGCAGTACGATTTCGAAATCGCCAAGGACAAAGTGATGATGGGCGTGGAGCGCAGAAGCCTGGTCATCACCGAAGACGAGAAAAAGAACACGGCGTTCCACGAGGCAGGGCATGCTTTAGTCGCCGCTCTGATTCCGGAAGCCGATCCGGTGCACAAGGTGACGATCATCCCGCGCGGCATGGCGCTGGGACTGACGCAGCAGCTTCCCATCGACGACAAGCACAGCTACAACAAGGTCTATCTCGAAGCGCAGCTCGCGATTTTGATGGGCGGCCGCATCGCGGAAGAGATCTTCATGAAGCAGATGACCACGGGCGCCGGCAACGACATTGAACGCGCGACGGATATGGCTCGCAAAATGGTCTGCGAGTGGGGCATGAGCGAGCTGGGTCCGCTGAGCTTCGGCAAGCGTGAAGAACAGATCTTCCTGGGACGTGAAATTGCCCAGCATCGCGACTTCAGCGAAGCGACGGCCATCCGCATCGACGAGCAGGTGAAGAAGCTAGTCGAGAACGGCTACACACGGGCGCGGCAGATCATCGAACAGCGCGCCGATGCGCTGGAACGGATCGCTTTGGCGCTGCTCGAGCGTGAAGTTCTGGATGGAAGCGAAGTCAATCAATTGATCGAAGGCAAGACCCTGCAAGCCGTGCAGCCGCCGCCATCGGGCGACGGAACCTCGCAGCAGGTGATCAAGCCGGAGACCGGACGAAGACTGCCGGGGATGCTCGAAGGCGGTCCCCAGCCCGCGTGACGCGGCTCCCTGCCTTTCCCGTCTATCTTTTTGACGTGGACGGCACGTTGGTGGACTCGGCTCGCGATATTTGCGGAGCCATCCGGGAAGTTCTGGTCGCACGCGGCCGCGCGGACATTTCCGATTCGTTCTTACGAAAATACATCGGCCGGCATTTGCTGGATCTGTTTCTGGATTTGGGATTCGAGCGCGAAGCA
>DATGGL010000257.1:0-5051 GCA_035308605.1 Bryobacteraceae bacterium | reverse complement strand
GAAGACGTGGTCGCCGGCATCCGCACTCCGCAGCCCATCTCCGAGCTCGAAAAGGTGATGCCCGCCGCCTACAAGCAGCTCCGCGAGATCACGAACAAGCTCGAACAGCACTACCGCGACATGCAGGACTTCGAGTTCACCATCGAAGAAGGCAAGCTGTACATGCTGCAAACCCGCAACGGCAAGCGCACCGGCCCCGCCGCGGTCCGCGTCGCCGTCGACATGTGCGAAGAAAAAATGATCGATAAGAAAGAAGCCGTGCTGCGCGTGGCTCCGCAGCAGCTCGATCAGCTCCTTCACCCGGTCTTCGACACCGCGTCGCTCAAGTCTCTAACGTTGCTGACCACCGGCATCGATGCATCCCCCGGAGCCGCCGTCGGCCGGGCCGCGTTCACCGCTGAAGAAGCCGTCGAGATGGGCAAGGCCGGGCCCGTGATTCTGGTCCGCAAAGAAACCACCCCTGATGACATCCACGGCATGGACGTAGCCAAAGGCATTCTGACGGCTGTCGGAGGTAAGTCCAGCCACGCCGCCGTCGTCGCGCGCGGCATGGGACGCCCCTGCATCGTGGGCGCGGGCGCCATCAGCATCAACGAGCGGGGCAAGCAGTTTACCGTAACCGTCGCCGGCAAGACCGTAACGGTCAAGGAAGGCGACTGGATTTCGATGGACGGCACCAGCGCCAAAGTCTATCTGGGCCAGGCCAAAATGACGCTGCCCGATCCCAAGCTCCCGTATTTCGCGAAGCTCATGACCTGGGCCGACGAATTCCGCGGCAACTTCGGCGTCCGCGCCAATGCCGACATCCCGCGCGACGCGAAGGTCGCCCGCATGTATGGCGCCGAGGGCATCGGCCTGTGCCGTACCGAACACATGTTCTTCGCCGAGGATCGCATCCCGTTCATGCAGGCGATGATCCTGGCCCGCGATGAAAAATCCCGCAAGAAAGCTTTGCTGAAGCTTCTCCCGATGCAGCGCAAAGATTTCGCCGGTCTCTTTGAAGCCATGGACGGACTTCCGGTAATCATCCGTACTCTCGATCCGCCGCTGCACGAGTTCCTGCCTAAGCGCGAAGACCTGATGGTCGACGTCGCCCGCTTCCAATACGTCGATGCAAAGATCAAGAAGGAAATGTCGGCGAAGTACAACATCCCCGTCGGCGAGCTGAAGAAGCGTCTTCCCGAACTCCTCCATCGCGTGGAAGAACTGCACGAGATGAACCCCATGCTGGGCCATCGCGGCTGCCGTCTCGGCATCACCTATCCGGAAATCACCGAAATGCAAGCCCGCGCGATCTTCGAAGCCGCCGTTCAGGTGGCCAAGAAGGGCAAGAAGGTCATCCCCGAAGTGATGATCCCGCTGGCCGGCAGCGTGAAGGAAGTTGAGAATCAGAAAGAGATCGTCGTCAAGGTCGCCAAAGAAGTTCTGGCGAAGGCTGGCATGCCGAAGCTCCACTATCTGGTCGGCACGATGATTGAAATCCCTCGGGCGGCGATTACCGCCGACAAGATCGCCGAGCAAGCCGAATTCTTCAGCTTCGGCACCAACGATCTGACCCAGACCTGCATGGGCCTGTCCCGCGACGATTATACGAAGTTCTCGAAAGAGTACGAGAACCTGAAGATTTTCAAAGCCGATCCCTTCGCGACCATCGATCAGGAAGGCGTGGGCGAGTTGATCAAGATGGCGATCAAGCTCGGCCGCCAGACGCGCCCGGATCTCGACATCGGCATCTGCGGCGAACATGGCGGCGAACCGGCCTCGGTCGAGTTCTGCTATCGCGTAGGCATGAACTACGTCTCGTGCTCGCCGTATCGCGTGCCGATCGCAAGGCTGGCGGCGGCGCAGGCGGCGATTACGGGCGATAAGTCAGAATCGATGCGTACCGCCTAAAAAGCAAAATGGCCACGAATGCACACGAATAAACGCAAATAAAAATTCGCGTGCATTCGTGTGTATTCGTGGCTAATCTCAGTGGTCCCGGTCGGTGACCAGATCCGTTACCGCAAACAACGCCCGCTGATAGGCCGAGGGCGGAAATTCGCCGATAATCTCTCGGGCTTTCTCTGTAAACTCCCGAGCACGCTCGCGCGCGCGTTCCACGCTTCCGTAACGGTGAAGGACGTGCAGAATTTTGCCGAATGGAACCTGGTCGTAGTTTCCGTCCGCCAGCACTGTCTCGACCAGCTTGCGCTCCTCGGGCTCGGCTGATTCGAGCGCGTAAATCAGGGGTAGCGTGACCTTGCCCTCGCGCAGATCGTTGCCAACCGGTTTCCCCAGGATCTTCTCCCGCGAAGTGAAATCCAGAATATCGTCGATCAACTGGAACGCGATCCCCAGATTCCAGGCGTATTCACCTAGCGTCTCGGCTTTTTCTTCCGCGCCAGCCGCCATGGCGCCTAACCGGGCGCACGCGGAAAATAAACTCGCTGTCTTGCGGTCGATCAGCTCCATGTAATCGGCTTCCGTCACGCCGATCTTCCCGATCCGGTCGAGCTGCAACAGCTCGCCTTCGACCATCCGCTGCGTCAACTCAATCAGCACGTCGAGCAGCCCAAAATTCCGCTCGCGCAGCGCGACCTGGAACGCCTGCATATACAGCCAGTCGCCTGCGAGCACCGAGGTGTGATTCCCCCACACTACATTGATCGAAGGCCGCCCGCGCCGCGTCTTGGCCATGTCGATCACGTCGTCGTGAACCAGCGTCGCCGTGTGGATCATCTCGACTACGGCCGCCATCCGCACCAGCCCGGGGTTGCCTTCCGTAAAAAGCTTCCCGCACAGTAAAACCAGAATCGGCCGTAAACGTTTTCCGCCGCCCGATTGCAGATACTGTCCGATGTAGGTCACCGCGTCGGCCGAAGCGACGGTTTCGAGGCTGATCTCGCGCTCGACTTGTTCCAAGTCCGCGCGTACCAGATCGAAGATTTCGAGTGCTGTTAAGGAACGGCCCAGGTTGCCGAATGCCATTTGAAACACTTCAGTGTAGCGCAAGCCGCGCGAAATTCGCGCTCGTCATGGCGGCGATGTCTTCGACAGACTCCCCGCGCAACTCCGCGATTTTCCGCGCCGTCTCTACCATGTAAGCCGGCTCATTCCGCTTCCCGCGCTTGGGCACCGGAGCAAGATACGGCGCATCGGTCTCAATCAGAATCCGGTCAGCAGGAGTCATCTTGGCGGCTTCCTGAATCTGCGTCGCCTTCGGAAAGGTCACGATGCCGCCGAAGCTCAGGTAGAACCCGAGATCCAGCGCTTGCCGGGCTTCTTCAGGCCCACCCGAAAAACAATGCATGATTCCCGGGCATCGCCCCGTCACACACCCATGCTCGCGGATCAGAGCAATCGTGTCGTCCCACGCCTCACGCGTATGAATCACAATCGGCTTGCCCGCATCCGCCGCAATCCGCATCTGCTCGATGAATACGTTCTTCTGCGTGTCGCGCGGCGAAAAATCGTAATGATAATCGAGCCCGATTTCCCCTATTGCAATCACCTTGGGATGCTTCGACAATTCTTCCAGCCGCTTGAAGGTATCGCCCGCAGCCTTCACAGCATCATGCGGGTGCACGCCTACAGTGGCGTAAAACGCCGGATGCCGGTCCGCCAGCCGAACCCCCGCCTCCAGATCCGGCGGGCCGTTCCCAGTCCCGATGGCGACCATATGCGCAACACCCGACGCCAGAGCCCGGTCAATCACCTCTTCGCGATCGCCATCGAACTGCTCACTATCGAGATGACAATGCGAATCGATCAGCCTCATCCCCCAGCACCGAGCCGCGCGCGCCAGCAAGCGGGCTCTGACCTGTCTCTTCCCGCCAGCCTCATTTCAATCTTGCCCCGGGCGGCACATCTTCCAAGAAGCTCACCAACGCCGGCGGACCACCTTCGATAGAAGCCGCCAAAATCATCCCCTGCGACTCCAGCCCCTTCAACTTCCGAGGCTGCAAATTCGCGACGATCGCAATCTTCCTCCCAATCAGCGACGCAGGCTCGTAAGCGCCCGCAATCCCCGCGACAATACTGCGCGTTTTCGGCTCCCCGATGTCAACCTGCAAGTGCAGCAGCTTGTCCGATCCTTTCACCGCAGCCGCCTCTTTCACAACGCCGACTCGCATATCGACCGTCAGGAAATCGTCGATCGTAATCTTCGGTTCGCTTGAAGCGGCCGCCGCGGGCACAGTCTTTCCCAACACCGCCATCTGGCGTGCGTACTCCTCGACTTCCAGCTCCCGCATCTTTTCGATCGATGCCTTTGCCTCCGCCCGGGGAAACACGCCTGTCACCGCTCCCAGCATCTGCCCGCTTTTCAAATGCCCCCAATGCAAATCTTTGGTCCGCACGTCGCAAACCGGGGTCCGGAAGCCGAGCTGAGACCAGATCCGCGCCGCCGCTTCCGGAATCACAGGCGATAGCAGCGCCGTCACGATGCGCAGCGTCTCGGCCGCGGTGTACAGCGTGTCATCGAGTAACGCTTTGGCTTCGTCGCCGCCCTTCGCGAGTTTCCACGGCGCCCGCTCGACGATAAATTTGTCGACCCGTGCGATCAGTCCCCAAATCGCCTCCAGGGCCTTAGAAAACTCAAACCGCTCGTAGGCATCGAGAGCTTGTGCCGTAGCCGCCGTAGCGGCCTCCGCAATATGCGAATCCCCCGGCCCCTCCGGCACCGTACCCGCCCGATATTGATGAATCATCGACAGCGTCCGGCTGGCGAGATTCCCAAATCCGTTCGCCAGATCCGAGTTGTACCTGCCCACCAGCGCGTCGTAACTGAAACTGCCATCCTGCCCAAATACGACTTCGCGCAGCAGGAAATAGCGCAGCGCATCCGTGCCCAGCACTTTGTGAATCGGCGTCGCCCGGACAATATTCCCGCGCGACTTGCTCATCTTGTCGTTTTCGAACAGCAGCCATCCATGCGCGAAAATCTTTTTCGGAAGCGGTAATTCCGCCGCCATCAAGAACGCCGGCCAGTAGACCGCATGAAACCTGACGATCTCTTTCCCGATCAGGTGCAGATCCGCCGGCCACATCCCTTCGCCATACACGGCCGA
>DATGGL010000256.1:0-5328 GCA_035308605.1 Bryobacteraceae bacterium | reverse complement strand
GGTCCGAGATCGATATGTTTGTGGACGATTCGAACGCGCGTGTGACGGGCGAAATGCAGAACGCGATTGTACTCATTTAAGATGCGAGCTACTGTTCTGTTGTTGTGTGCGTGCGCCCTGGCGCGTGCGGGTGTGGTCGCGCAGGAATGGGCTGACGGCAAGCTGGCGCTGAAGCTCGACGACGGGGCGGCGGAACTGGAGTGGCTGACGCCAACGGCGTTCCGTTTCGTGCGGAGCTGGAACGGGCCGGCTCCGGTTGAACCAAAGATCGCGCACGACAAGATCGCGCCGCAATTCGAGAGCAGCGATGCGGCGCTCACCATGCGGTCGAAGTATATTACGGCGGTCGTGAATCGCGAGGATCTGAAGTTGCAGGTTTCCTCGGGGCAGACGGCGATCACGTGGACTACGCTGGCCAAGACTGCGAATGGCGCGCAGTTGCGATTCGCGCTGGGGCAGGATGAACGGGTTTTCGGACTGCGTGGAGGATCGAGCGCGCGGCTGAACGTGCGCGGCGAAAAGATCACGATGCCGCACGGGTTTTTCTTCACCAGCGCGGGATATGGGGTTTATGTGCGCTCGCCTGAGCCGTGCTCGTTCGATATGGGAAGTGGAACCATCGACGCCGCCGGCGCGAGTTCGATCGAATATGTGATTTATTACGGGCCGACCGCGAAAGAGGTGCTGGAACAGCACGCGAACGTGATCGGGCAGAGCGAAGTAATGGCGGCTTCGCTCGATTTGCTGGCGCCGGATAAACTGCCTAAGGAAGCGACGCCACTGCCGCGGACCGAGGTTAATTCGTGGGATGCGTTGGCGGCCCTGGTGCGGCGGTTGAATCAATGGTCGCTGTCGGCGGTGATCTATCCGGCGGTGGACGTGGGATCGTTCGATACCGCGGCGTCTGAGATCAAGCAGCGCGCCGCGGATCTCAGTACGATGCTTCCGCTTGTATATCGTGGCGCGGGCGAGGGCGGTGTCGACGTGGCGACCCGGGCGCGTTGGACGCCGTACTTGACTACGTATCTGCGCGAAGCGTTCGATCGCGGATATCCGCTGATCCGGCCGCTGGCGATGCAGTTTTCGAAAGATGCAGGGTCGGACCGGCAGGCGGATGTCTTTATGCTCGGAGACGAGATGCTGCTCGCGCCCGTTTTGGCGCCGGGCACGCGCCGCCGGTTGGATCTGCCGCGCGGGCTGTGGACGGATTTTCGGACCAATCAGGAGTATCGCGGGAATCAGTCGATCGAAGTGGATGCGCCGCCGGGACGTGTGCCGATGTTCGTCCGCAATGGTTGGATCGTGCCGCTGGCGGAGCAGGGGAAGATGGATTTGCATTACTTTCCGTCGCTGGGCGGGGAGTTTTTCCTTTGGGAGCCGGATGTGAACGAAAACTCGCAATTTCACGCAGCTCCGGCGGGAGATTACGTTCGCGTTGAGATCGAATCGAAGAAGCGCCGGACTTACGAGTGGATCCTGCACCATACGAAGGCGGCGCGCGAAGTTGCGGATGAGGCGGCGACCTACCAGAGGGTCGCGCAGCGGGCGCTACTGAAGCCGGGGACTTGGTGGCACGATGATGCACAGAATAATCTGCACATAATGCTGCGGGCGGAGGCGGACTCAGATCGTATCGTCAACATTTCGTTTTAAACATGTTTCCCGAGATTCGTAAAGTAGTGGCGAAGATTCCGAAAGGAAAAGTCGCGACGTACGGCGCGGTCGCCAAGGCGGCTGGGTTCCCAGGAAATGCCCGGCGCGTCGCGTGGGCGCTGAGGGGAACGGATGGGCGGCTGCCGTGGCATCGGGTTTTGGGCGCCGGCGGGAAAATTCTACTGCCGAAAGATGCGGGCGCGGAGCAGCGATTGCGGCTGGAATCCGAGGGGGTGGCGTTTCGCGGCGCGAAGGTCTGGATGGAGCAGCACGAGTTTCGATTCCGCGCGCGGCGATAGTAAGATAGAGATTCTATGACGAAAGCTTTGATCACCACGTTGATGTGCGCAGGGTTGTGCGGAAGTGCATTCGCGCAGACCAAGGCGGGGACGGCCACGAAGGCAGCTCCCAAGGCGGCAGCCGCGCCGAGCCTGATGAATCCGTCGAGTTTAAAGGCGGTGGCCCCTGCGACGTATCAGGCGAAATTCACGACCACCAAGGGCGACTTCGTGATTCAGGTGACGCGCGCGTGGGCGCCGCGGGGCGCGGACCGCTTCTACAATCTTGTTCGCGCGGGATTTTTCACGGATTGCGCGTTCTTCCGCGTGCTCTCCGGATTCATGGCGCAGTTCGGCATCAGTCCGAATCCGGCGATCGCGAAGGTCTGGGAGCAGGCGAGGATCATCGACGATCCCGTCACGCAGTCGAACAAGCGTGGCCGGATCACCTTCGCAACCGCGGGCCCGCAGACACGGACCACCCAGTTGTTCATTAACTTCCAGGACAATGCCGGACTCGATTCACAAGGTTTCGCCCCATTTGGCGAGGTTGTGGAGGGGATGGAGGTGGTCGACAAGATGAATCCGGAATACAAGGAGGCTCCGGACCAGGGGAGAATCCATTCGGAAGGCAAGGCGTATCTGGATCGATTCTATCCGCGGCTGGATAGGATTCTGAAAGCCTCCATTGTTCCTCCGCCGCCCGCCGCGCCCAAGCCGGCTGACGGCAAGAGCGACGCGAAGCAGTAAGTCGGCTGTATTCAAGAAATCAAGCGTCTAAAAAAAGACGAGCCGGAGGCCTGCCCTGCTTTCCAAACAACGCAGAGGTAAAATGTTTGTGAGAAGTGGGTCCAGGCTGTGGAAAAGTATTGGACAACGTGGCGCGTGGGCGTTCGTGATTCCGCAGTAGCGTTCCCGAGCGCTCATGATTCAGGAGTTAGCGTTCCCGGTGTCTGCCGGTTCTCCACAGGATTTTTCCAGAGCCTAAACATGGCCAAGCAAACGATGAAAAAACCTGTGGCGCGCAGGGCGGAGAACACGTAACGTGGAACGGTCCCGATCGATGGCTTCAACTGATTTAGCATTTACGAAAGGCCTGCCAGCGAATCTGGATGCCGAGCGGTTCGTGCTCGGATCAGTGCTGCTGAACGATTCCGTGTATCTGCAGGTTGCAGGCGCGGTAGATCCCTCCGACTTCAGCCTGGAAAAACACCGGCGCATCTTCGCGCGGATGAAGGACCTGTACGACCGCGGCGAGAAGATCGACCGCGTTACGCTCGCCGATGAGCTGATCAAGAACGGGCAGCTCGAATCCATCGACGGGCTTTCATATCTCATCTCGCTCGACGACGGGCTTCCGGAGATCGCGAATCTGGAAAGCTATATCCGCATCGTCAAGGACAAGGCGACGCTGCGGAAGTTGATCTTCAGCGCGCAGGCTCTAATCGACCGCTGCCTGATCGGGGAAGAGGAGCCGGACGAGATTCTTTCCTCGGCCGAGGAATCGCTGCTGAAGCTGGGCGAAGGGCGGGCGCATGAGCAGCTCGCGTCGCCCAGGAGCATCGTCGAAAAATTTCCCGGCGGCATCGGCGCGTTCCTTGACCCGAGCCAGCGGATCAGCGGCCTCAGCACCGGTTTCAAGCGATTCGACGAGATGACCGGCGGCCTGCATGGCGGCGAGCTGTTCATTCTCGCGGCGCGGCCGTCGATGGGGAAGACGGCGCTGGCGCTGAATATTGCGCAGCACGTGGCGACGCATCCGCAGATCCGCAAGCCGGTGGCGGTGTTCTCGCTCGAAATGTCGTCGTCGAGCCTGTTGACGCGCTTGCTGTGCGCGGCGGCGCGCGTCGACCAGCACAAGTTCCGGATCGGGTTTCTGAACAACGAAGAGCGGCGGAAGTTGCAGTTCGCGCTGGCGGATCTGACCGAAGCTCCGCTGTTTCTGGATGACACCGCGGGCGTGAATCTGATGGACGTGCACGCGAAGCTGCGGCGGATGAAGAGCGAGCACGGATTGAGCCTGGTGGTGATCGATTACCTGCAACTGATGAGCACGCGCGGGCGCACGGAGAATCGCAATCAGGAGGTCAGCGCGCTATCGCGCGGGCTGAAACTGATGGCGAAGGATCTGGATATTCCGTTTCTCGTGCTGTCGCAGTTGAGCCGCGCTTCGGAGACTCGCCCGGGCGATCATAAACCTCAGTTGAGCGATCTGCGCGATTCCGGATCGATCGAGCAGGATGCCGATCTGGTGGGCTTTATCTACCGCGAAGAGGTGTACAAGAAGGATCGCGAGGACGTGAAGGGCCTGGCGGATTTGATTATCGCGAAGCAGAGAAATGGTCCAATCGGGACGGTACCGCTGCGGTTTTTGGGGCAATACACCAGGTTTGAGAATCGGGCGGAAGATTTGGGCGACGAGCCGATGGAGGGCTAGCCGAGTTCCTCCCACTCATCGAGATCGATGTGCGCTTGATTGAGGATACTCCGCATTGTCCCAACGGCGATCTCTGATTTTCGAGGGACGATTGCCGTATCGACTGCATTCGCGATTCGGCGGACGAACTTAACGTGGCTCCCTCTCTGGCTGGTCTCGGCGAACCCGGCCGCCTCCAGACGGCGCTTGACTTCGCGAAAGGGAAGCGGCTTAAGCCGTCCCAACCTCTACCTCGAGGGTGCGAACTTTCGGAGGGCGTGTCGACTGCGGCGACTCGAAATGTAGTTCCAGCGCCTCTTTGAGGTTGGCGAGCGCTTCCTCTTCGCTTACGCCCTGACTGGCGACGTCGACTTCGAGGCATTGGGATACGTACCAATCGCCCTCGCGCCAGACCGTCGCGGAGAAGGGTCGCTTCATGAACTCATTGTTTCATAACTGCAAATGCGTTTTGGGCCACGAATGCACACGAATAAACACGAATAAGATCTTTCTTTGATCCATCCTTATTCGTGGGTAGCCGCTAGTCGATCAGCCCGCTCCGCAGCGCGAAACGGACTAGTTCGCCGGTGCTGTGAAGATTCAGCTTCTCCATCACCCGGCCGCGGTGGGCTTCGACGGTGTAGACGCTTAGGTTCAGCGTCGTCGCGATTTCTTTGTTCGTCTTGCCTTCCGCGATCATTTGAAGCACTTCGCGTTCGCGCGTAGTCAAGAGATCCAACGGATCGGTTACATGACGGCGATAGTCGGTGAGTACCGCGTCCGAGATTGCGGGACTCAAATAGCCCTCGCCCTTCGCTACGGCGCGAACAGCGGCGATCAGGTCGGCGTCGGCGGAATCTTTCAATAAATAGCCGCGGGCGCCGGCGCGGAGGATTTCGCGGACGTAGACGGCGTCCTTGTGCATGCTCAGGGCCAGCACGCGGGTGCGCGGGGCAGCGGCGGTGATGCGGCGCGTGGCCT
>DATGGL010000255.1:0-39036 GCA_035308605.1 Bryobacteraceae bacterium | reverse complement strand
TCGCCTACCGGGCCGGGCAGGGGTTTTCGAACTACAACGCGCTTGCCGCGATTCTGCGCTATCGCGCGACGCGCGGGATGATCCAGGCCACTTATACATGGAGCCATGCCATCGACAATCAGAGTGAACCGCTGCTCGGCGATTTTTTCAATCTCAATTTCACAGGCGTCCAGACCGGCTCCAGCTCCAGCGGGCGCGCGGCCTTCTCGGAGCAGTTCAATCCGCAGGCCGACCGCGGGAATTCGGATTTCGACCAGCGCCACAATCTGGTGATCTCGGCCTACTGGAACGTGCCTGCGGCGCTCCCGAATACAAAGGCTGCTTTTCTGCTTCGCGACTGGATCGTTTCCGGCCTGGCGGCTTTTCGCTCGGGATTTCCGTATTCGGTGCTCGGCACATCGAGCGCGATCGAGGGCGATGGGCAGATTCTCAACAATCGCGCCAACTTGATTGGGCCGTCACCCGAGCTTGCGCCGTCCGCCCAGGTCCCGGGCGGGGAGCGGCTCCTGAACGCCGGCGCCTTCGCGAACGCAGCGCCGAGCACTCTGGGGAATCTCGGGCGGAACGCATTCATCGGACCGGGATTCTACAACCTGGATGTCTCGCTCGCGCGATTGGTTCCGTTGCGTCGCATGGGAGAAGGATCGCGCGTAACTGTGCGCGCGTCCGCGTTCAATCTGCTGAATCATGCGAATTTGAATAACCCGGATTCGCTGCTCACCAGCCCGACGTTCGGCGTCGCGCTTTACGGACGGCAGGGAATCCAGAGCGGCTTTCCCGCCGTCGCGCCGTTGAATGAAACTCCAAGGCAGGTGCAGATCAGTCTAAAACTGGAGTTCTGATTCGCTCGCGCGCCGAAATCTTATAATGAACGTCACGGAGTGCCTGTAGCCCCCCACATTTTCGATCGCCTTCGGGCGATTCAAGCCCAGCACGGATATTTGCCCGCGGAGCAATTGGAGGCGCTCTCGAAATCTACGGACCTGCCGCTCTATCAGATCCACGGCGTCGCCGATTTCTATCCGCACTTTCATTTGAAACCACCGCCGAAGGTGAGCGTGCGGGTGTGTTCCGATCTGTCGTGCCACCTGCGCGGCGCGGCCACGCTTCGTTCGGAACTCGAGGGAAAATTCGGTACGAAGAAAAAGAAGGATGTCTCCGTCGACGCTGTCTCCTGCCTGGGACAATGCGACGGCGCGCCCGCTGCGTCCATCAACGATCACGTTTTTCGAGACGTCTCTGCCGCGAGAGCGGAGGCTCTGGTACTTAAGGCGCTGGACGGAATCGCTCTCCCTGGTATGCCCGAGCCGCACAGAACCACACTCGCAGCGGACCCGTATCAAAACGCCCGCCCTTACGGCGCGCTTCGAAAGCTGGTCAAGACGCGAAATTTTGACGACGTTATCGAGCAACTCAAGGCGAGCGGTCTTGGCGGCCTCGGCGGCGCGGGATTTCCAACTGGCCTTAAATGGGACACGGTCCGCAAAGCTCCAGGAACCGAGAAATACGTCGTCTGCAATGCGGATGAAAGCGAGCCGGGAACCATCAAGGACCGGTTCATCCTCGATCATCTTCCGCACCTGGTGATCGAGGGCATCATCATCGCCGGGCTGGTCACCGGCGCGCGGCGCGGTTTCATCTATATCCGCCATGAGTACGCGGCGCAACAGAAAAGCCTGGAACAGGAGTTGTTTCGCGCTACCGCCGAGGGTTTGCTAGGCGCGAATATCGTCGGATTCGATCTCGAAATCGTTACGAGTCCGGGCGGTTACATTTGCGGCGAAGCGACAGCGCTGCTGGAAGCTCTCGAAGGCAAGCGCGCTGAGCCGCGGAATAAACCTCCGCTGCCGGCGACACATGGCCTGTGGAATCGGCCGACGGTTCTTAACAACGTCGAGACCTTCGCGAACGTGCCGCAGATTCTTTTTAACGGCGTGGATTGGTACAAGGGGCAGGGGCAGAATGGAGCGGCGGGACTGAAGTTCGTCGGCGTAAGCGGCGATGTCCAAAATCCTGGTGTGTTCCTGATCCCGATGGGGCTGCCGATGTCAGACGTGATTTTCAAGCACTCGGGCGGAATCCGCAATGGGAAGAAGCTGAAGGCCTTCGCACCGTCGGGACCGTCGTCCGGTTTTCTCCCGGCTTCGATGGCGGATACTCGCGTAGATCTCAAGTCGCTGGCTTCAGCGGGTTCGATGCTGGGCTCGAGTGGAATCGTGGTGTGCGCGGAAGGCACTTGCATGCTGGACCTGGCGCTCAACGCCACCAAGTTCTTCCGCAATGAGTCCTGCGGCAAATGCGTCCCCTGCCGCATCGGCACGCAGGAGATGGTCGACATTCTCACCCTTTGGTCGCAGGGCAAAGGAACCGCCGCGGACCTGAAACTGGTCGATCAGCTTTCAGAAACTTTGAGGCTGACATCCATCTGCGGCCTGGGCCAGTACGCGCCTTCGCCGATCGCGTCGGTGCTGAAATATTTTCGCGGGGAGATTGAGGCGCATATCCTCTCCCATCATTGTCCTGAAGGCGTTTGCCCCATGGCTGAGGTGCGCGTTTGATCAGTCTCACTATCGATGGAATCGCGACCTCGGTTGCCGAAGGGACCACGATATTCGAGGCCGCCCGCATGCAGGGCATCGCGATCCCGACGCTGTGCCATCAGCAGAACGAAACGCCGGTCGGCGTGTGCCGATTATGTGTGGTCGAGGCTGGCGGACGTTTGCTGACCGCGTCGTGCGTTCGCCCTGCCGAGAACGGAATGACCGTTTCGACCACATCCGGCCGCGTCGCAAGCGCGCGCCGCATGCTGCTCGAATTGCTGATGGGCGATCACCACAGCCCCTGCTCGCGCGAACGGCAGTCCGGCGATTGCGAGCTGGAAGCGCTGGCGCGCGCGGAAAGAATTGAGTATTCGCGCTTCGCCACGAACCGCGCACCGAAAGGCCGCGACGATTCGTCTTTATCGATCGCAGTCGATCATCAGGCCTGTATTCTTTGCGACCGTTGCATTCGCGGATGCAACGAAATCCGTCAGAATAACGTCCTGGGACGGAGCGGCAAGGGCTACAACTCGGGCATTGCCTTCGATCTGGACGTCCCCATGGGCAATTCGACGTGCATCTCCTGCGGGGAATGCATGGTGTCCTGTCCGACAGGAGCGCTGACGAATCGTACCGTGCTGGGAACCGTTCTGCCCCAGGGCGAGGCCGTCCCGGCCGACGAATTGAAGCATCTGCATTACTTCGAGAACGTCTCCGGCGCGTTTCTCGGATTAAATAAGAACGCGATCGTCCGGCGCCACTTTCGCAAGGGAGAAATCGTCTGCCGGGAGGGCGAGTATGGCTCGACGGCCTTTTATATTCTCGAAGGCAAAGTCAACGTATTTATCGCGTCGCCCATTGCTCACGTCAAGACATCGGGCGGCGCCACAGGGGTGTTGAGCAAGCTCGGAAGCCGCCTCGCGGGCCGTACGCAGGACCGGCGCGAAGGGGAAAACGACCGGCGTTCTATCTCCATCGACGCTCCGGTCGATCTGCCGTACGACAATCCCATCGCCGAGCTGGGGCCGGGCGAGCTTTTCGGCGAAATGACCTGCATGAGCCAGTACCCGCGATCGGCAACCGTGCAGGCCGCGACCGATTGCACGATGTACGAGATGTTGCGCAACGTGCTCGACATCATGCAGCGCAACCCGACGTTGAAGGCTCAGATCGAGGCGAACTACCGGCGGCGAGCGCTGGAGGATCATCTGAAGAGCGTGCCGATCTTCGCCTCGCTCAGCGCCGAGTTTATCGATTCCCTTCGAAGCCGCGTGGAACTGGTGCGCTACAACCAGGGCGACGTTATCTGCCGCCAGGGCGACGTCGCCGACGCGTTCTACCTCATCCGCATCGGCTTCGTAAAAGTGTCCGAGGAGCACGCCGGCGATGAACTGGTGCTCGCGTATCTGGGGCGCGGCGGATACTTCGGTGAAATCGGAGTGCTGGGCGATTGCCCTCGCACGGCCACCTGCACGGCGCTCGATCATGTCGAGCTGGTGCGGATTCATGCCGGCGATTTTCAGCGGATGATGGAGGCTTTCCCGGATATCCGGCAAGCTCTGGACAGCGTCGCGCGCCGGCACGTCGAACAGAATCGCCAGCGGCTGGCCGCGTCGGCTTCCGGCCCGCTCGATCAGTTCCTGACGCAGGGGCTGATGGAAGCCCAGAGCCTGCTGGTCATTGATCTTGAAAAGTGTACGCGCTGCGACGATTGTGTCCACGCCTGCGCCGACGCTCACGATGGCGTAACGCGTCTGATCCGCGAGGGGCTGCGTTTCGACAAGTATCTGGTGGCGACTTCGTGCCGCCAGTGCCGCGATCCGCTGTGCATGGTCGGGTGTCCCGTCGGAGCGATTCGCCGCCGCAATTCGCTGGAGGTGATCATCGAGGATTGGTGCATCGGCTGCGGGTTCTGTGCAAAGAACTGCCCATACGGGAATATCAATATGCACACGTTCGAGACCCCCTTCGAGAGCCGGGACGCGGAGCGCGCGGTGGTGAGTCAAAAAGCAACCTCGTGCGACCTTTGCACCGACCATGCGGAGCCTGCCTGTGTTTACGCATGCGCGCACGATGCCGCGCATCGCGTTGAACCGAACCAGTTCTTCGGAACGCTTGTAAGACCGGGTTCATCATGAGGATCGATGCAACTCACCGCCCCTGGCTTCTCTGGAGTGTGACCGCACTTGCGGTCGCCACCCTGATTTACATGCTGCTCGCCGTCCGATCGCTCGAAGGCCCTCGCGGCGGTAATGCGATGGGACTGGCCTTCGGAATCGCGGGCTACGGGATGATGCTGTTCGCCGGGCTTCTCGGGGTTCGCAAGAAATTTCCGACCGTGCGAATCGGACGCGCCCAAACGTGGATGCGCAGCCATCTCTGGCTGGGTCTGCTCAGTTTCCCGCTGATCCTGTTTCACTCCGGTTTCGCATTCCGTGGACCGCTTACTGCAATCCTGATGGTGCTTTTCGTGATCGTAGCCGCCAGCGGAGTCATCGGCGCCGCGTTCCAGCACTACTTGCCGACTGTCATGACGACGCAGGTTCCATTGGAAACGATTTACGAGGAGATCCCTCACGTGCGAGAGCAGCTTCTCGAAGAAGCCGATCATCTCGTTGAAGCTGCCCCTGCGGCCACTGCGGCTGACAAAGCCCGGCTTCGTGAGGTTTATCACGCGCAGATCCGTCCGCACCTGGAACAGCCTAGTGCGGAAATGTTCCCGCCATTAAGAGCCTCGCTTCCCGCGACGCTTCATCCGGTACTCGACGATCTCGAAGATATCTGCAAGGAGCAGCGTCAGTTGAGCCGGCAGGTCCGGCTGTATCAGTGGATGCACGCGTGGCTCCTGGTCCATGTTCCGCTGTCGATCCTGCTGCTGGTTCTGGGAGGCGTGCACGCCATCATGGCGCTGCGCTACTAACGAATGCCGGGTAGATCGCGGAGCACCAAGAAACTCGCGCAGCGCATCGACCTGAATTATTTCAAGCGCCTGTACCCGATTTCTCGCTGGCGCCGGAATCTGACTTTCGCGGTTCTCGGAATCGCAGCGCTATGGCTCGGATGGGTAGTTTTGACAGGAAGGCAGCGCGTGTTCAGCGCGGGCCCGCTGGACCGGTCTCACGCATCGCTCGATTGCGCCGCCTGTCATGCAGCTCAATCCGCGTTCTCCAAAAAGGTGAAGGATACGGCATGCCGCGCCTGTCACGACGGCCCCATTCATCACGTCGAACAAACGTTCACGCCGGCGTGCGCTGAGTGCCATGTGGAGCATCAAGGCTCAACGCAGATGGCCAGCATTCGCTCCCAACCCTGCACCCAGTGTCACGCGATTCTGAAGACCAAGATCACCGGATTCACAAAGGGGCATCCCGAGTTTGCCGCTTTGGCAAGCCGCGACCCGACCGGCATCCGCTTCAATCACCAGGTCCACGCGGCCGACAACCTCCGGGGCCCCCGTGGCGCGGTCCATCTTGCCTGCGCCGGTTGCCATGCGCGAGAGCGCGGCCAGATGCTGCCCATCGATTACAAGAAGCACTGCGCCGCGTGCCATCCGCTGATGGTTGATCCAAATCTCGGCCAACCGGCGCCGCACGACACGCCTGCCGTGGTCGCGAGCTTGCTCGCGGGCCGGACAACCGCGGGCCGGACAACCGCGGGCCGGACAACGATGAGCGCCGCGATATGGCAGAAGGCCTGTGAGCAGTGCCACTCACTGAGCTTCTCATCTCCATCGGCGGAGCCCGTCGTCGCGCCGGCGCAGATTCTCGCGCGATGGTTCCGTCATGCGTCCTTCGATCACGACGCCCACCAGAAGCTCACTTGCACCGAATGCCATGCTCGCGCCCTGACCAGCGCCGTTTCGGCCGATGTTCTGCTTCCAGGGATTGAAAGCTGTCGTAATTGTCATCAGTCTTCAACTTGTGCGGAGTGCCACGCGTATCACGATTGGACGCAAGGGAGAAAAGTGACGCGCCCGAGCCGCTAGAAGGGTTGCGAACGGGTGGGGACCCGCTTCCTGGCGGTCGCGGTTCGGTGGCGATATCGATGATAAATGGCAGCCCATCCGAAAAGGAAGGGGCCTGGCGACGAAACTGGCTTCGCCCATGAAGGAAGCGGGCCGCGGCTAACGAAATACCGGCGGCGGGACGATGACGTAAAATATGAGAGTTCTAGTAATGCTAGTGCAATCCGCCGTGCAGCCGGTGCCTATGCCAACATCAAGAAGGATCGCGGGATTTCTTCTTTTCGCCATCGCTCCCGCGTGGGCGCAATCCACGTTTGTCGCCATCACGACGAACTCTCTGCCCAGCGCGACCAAACAGATCAACTATTCCGCCCAGGTGAACTCGAATACGAGCAGCAGTTCGGCCTCGTGGTCGGTCGGCGGGGCCCTTCCGCCGGGAATCTCCCTGACCAACGCAACAGGCCCGTCGGCCACGCTTGGAGGCGTGCCGACGGCTGGTGGAAATTATTCCTTCACCGTCCAGGTCTTCGATCCTCAGACGGAATCCACCGCGAACAAGGCTCTGTCGATAGCCGTCGCCACTCCGTTACAGTTCAGTACTACGTCGCCGCTTTCCACGGGCATGGTCGGCGTTAATTACAGCCAGAATATTACGGCTTCCGGCGGTTCGCCCGGCTACACCTTTCACGGGTCTGCGATTCCGCCAGGCCTCACGTTGACGACGACTGGGACGCTGTTCGGCACGCCGACCACCAGCGGCATTTACTACGTGGTGATCACCGTCACCGATCAAGAACAGAGCTCCGTCACCAGCACATTTTCGGTCAACATCACGCCGCAGCTCCTGATCACGTCTACATCGCCGCTTCCCACCGCGGTGGCCACCGCGGTCTACACGCAAACCATCGCGGCCACGGGCGGGACCCTTCCATACACATTCGCGGTCACCGATGCGCCGCCGCCCGGTCTGACCCTGAGTTCCGGAGGCGGAGTCTTGAATGGCGTTCCGAGCTCGATCGGCACGTTCACGTTCACTGTGCAAGTGACCGATTCCCTCAATTTCACGGCGACGATGCAATTTAAAGTGACCTTCACCGCAGCGCCGCCGCTGCTGCAGGTTTCACCGTCCGCGCTCTCCTTCACCAGTGCGATCGGCGGCAATGCGCCGACGCCGCAGTCGCTTTCTATCGTTTCCACGAACGGCAGCGCGGCGCTCTATGCAATCACGGTCGACAGCGGAACGGCCGGAAGCACCGCACCGTCCTGGCTCACCGTGAGTTCGATTTCGGGAACCTCGCCTGCGCGAGTTATCGTGACCGCAACCCCCGGGCAGCTTACGGCGCAGACTTACAAAGCGACCATCCATGTCACGGTTCCGAAGAGCACAGCCCAGGCGTCCATCGACATTGCGGTAACTTACGCGATCGTCTCCGGCAGCCCGACGTTGCTGCCGCTGCCTTCATCGCTCGCATTCGGCGCCAATTCCGCGACGCCCGGCTTGCAGCAACAGACCATCGTCTTAAGCAATGGCGGCGGAGGCGGACCTTTGGGCTTCAACGCCATCGTTGTCGGCCACAGCGCGTGGATAAACAGCGTGACGCCTTCTTCCGGATCGACAGCCCCCAATTCCCCTGTATTTCTGCAGGTTCTGGTGAATACCCAGGGCCTCAACGTCGGCTCGTATCACGATATCGTTCGGATCCTCGCGCCGTCGAGTTCCGTCGATGTGCCGGTGACGCTGTTCGTGGCCGCCGGTGGACCGGTCCTTGCGCTAAATACGACAGGACTGCGATTTCAGACCCGCCAGGGCAGCGGATCCCTTAGGTCGCAGAACGTTCCCGTGCTTAATATTGGCGGCCCTGCGTCCATCGTGAACTGGACCGCCGATTTACTTAGCGGATCGAACTGGCTCACTGTGGCGACCGTTACCGGCACTTCGACGCCCGGTCAGCCTGGCACTCTGATACTAACGCCGAATTCGACGGTCGCGAGTCTTCCCGCGGGACCGCAGTATGCTCTGGTGCGCGTCTCCGACTCAAATTCGCAGAACTCGCCCCAATACCTGGCCGCTGTTCTCGACAACCAACCGGCCGCGAGCCCAGCATTGCCAGACCCGGCGCCAGCCGGCTTGTTCTTCACTTCCAGCACCGCCCCGCAGCCGCTGCTGGTCTACACGAGCTCCGTCACGTCCATTGGATTCCAGGTGTCGGCGACCACCACCGACGGAGCCAATTGGCTCTCCGTTACGCCGGCCTCCGGTGTCGCCTCCACCTCGAGTCCGGGGCAGCTATCGGTCGCCGTTAATTCCGGGAATCTCCCGTTCGGCATCTACACAGGCAGCATCAACATCGGCATGAGCGGGGCACTGCGCGTCGTAAACGTGACACTGGTTGTGATCCCGTCGGGCTTCACGCCATCGGGGCTGCAAAGCCACGCGACGGCGAGTTGCACGCCCGGCGCGCTGGCGCTGACGGAAACGGGACTCGTGAATAATTTTGCGGTTCCCGCCGGTTGGCCCGCCACTCTGGTAGTCCAGTTGAACGACAATTGCGGGAATTCGGTGTCCAACGGCGCCGTGGTCGCAAGTTTTTCTAACGGCGATCCTCCGCTGTCGCTTCGTGGGGATCAAGCGACCAGCATCTATTCCGCAACGTGGCAACCCGGCGTCGTCCAGCCGCAGATGACCATTGCGCTTCAAGGAACCGCGGGCAGTCTGCAGCCCGCGACCGCGCAGCTCATTGGAGCGATCAACAGCAATGCCGCTGCGCCTCCCACGCTGCTCCCCAACGGCACGCTGCATATTTTCTTTAACGAATCCACTGCGGAGGCGCTGGGCGCGGGCCTGGCACCGGGAAATGTCGCCCAGGTCTACGGAACCGGTCTGGCGCCGTCACTCACCGGTTCCGCGACGGTGCCTTTGCAAAATCAAATCGCCGGGACGTTTATGCTGATCGGCGGAATTCAGGCGCCCATGTTCTTCGTCAGCCAGTCTCCGATTGCAGTGCAGGTGCCCTTCGAACTGAGCGCGAATCAACAATACCCGGCAATCGTCAGCGCCAACGGAGCTTTGTCTCTTCCGATCACGATTTCGGTGGTTCCGCTCCAGCCTGGGATGGCGGCAAATCCGGACGGCAGCGCGACCGCGCAACATGCAGTGGATTATTCGCTGGTCACCAAGTCGAGTCCCGCGCATCCAGGCGAGACGGTAATCATTTATCTCGCCGGCATGGGCCCCACCGAGACGACCGTTCCCTCGGGAGCGCCGAGTCCGGGAGCGTACAAGACGACTGTACAGCCGCTCGTATCGCTCGACGGCCAGAGCTGCTTCGTCGCCTACGCCGGGCTCACGCCATCGGGTGTCGGTTTGTATCAGATCAACTTCACGGTTCCGGCGAACGCGCGCAGTGGAAATCTAAGCCTGGTAGTGAACCAAGGCGGAATTAGCAGCAATACCACGACGCTGCCTGTGTCCAATTGACGGCGAATTACGGTTCCTTCGGTCTTCTCGGAATCCACAAGTTCGGGATCATCTTCAGCACTACTTCGCCGCGCTGATTTCGTGCCGTGATCTGAATCCGCATTACCCCGAACTCCGGCTTCGACTTCGAGGGCGTCGTCGACAAGACCTCGATCTCTGCACGAATCGAATCGCCTGGACGAAGCGGCGTGGGCCAGCGGACCTCATCTACACCGAGGCCGAGCACGGGCGTGCTTCCAAACGGCTGCGCCTCAATAATCAACCGCATTACGATCGCCGTGGTCTGCCATCCGCTGGCCGTCAGACCTTGGAGCGGCCCATGCGCCGCCGCTTCCCTGTCGATATGCATCGGCTGCGGATCGTAGCGGCGTGCAAATGCCACGCTCTCTTCTTCGGTGAGGTCAAACCACCCCGACTCCTTCCGCTCCCCGATGATGAAGTCTTCGAGATAACGGAAACTCATTCGATCACCCGAGCCCGAATCAGTTTGTCCAGCTTCGGAAACTGACCGTCCAGAAACGCGTTCCCTTCCAGGAACATTCGATCCTGCTTCCCTGCCCGCATCCCGCCGCCCGAATTCTCGCCGTAGCCCGAATACAGTTTTTCGACGACATCCATGCGTTCCACCACCTTCCCGAAGGGCGCGAACCCCTGCGGATCATTCCTCGCGGAGTTGTCGCCCAGATTGATATATACCTGCGTCGTCCGCTTATCTGGCCCGGTCATGGCGAACGCGACATATCCAGGCAAATTTTTCTGTTTGACAGGATCGTCGGGTATCGTCCGCGGCCGCCACGCCTGCGCGACTTTTGGATCTCCGGCAATTCCGAATTGTGCCCACTTTCCGGCGACCACGCGGAAGAATCGTGAATTATCAAAAAACTTCTCGCGCACGAGAGTAAGGAAGCGATCGGTTCCGAGAGGCGCCCAATCGCGATGGACTTCGATCACGAAATTCCCCGCCGTGGTTTCGATCCTGACTCGCGTCGTCTGCGCGCACGCCGGGGCGATCAACAAAAACAAGAACGAAAGTAAACGCATGGCTCTTTAGATAATGAAGGCCGCCGAGGCGCCGACCCATTCCATATCCCGATTGTGGTCCACGCCCATCATCTTGCCGCGCCCCATCCGGATGATGGTTGTCACGGCACGCAGCGCCTCGTCCCAGATGTACATCATACGGATCTCCGCTTTTGTCGGACCGTGAGGAGTCTCGACAACGGAGGCGAAATCGACGCGCTCCTGCAGAATGTATTGAGACGGGTCCTGAATCGCGGCGATTTCCTCCTGGCTGGGACCGATTACCACTCCGAGTCCTGCAAACGAGTAGAGCGGCTTCAGAACCCAATTCTCCGGATCGTCCGGCACGCCTTCCGACAAGAATCGCGTCTTCGGGACCGAAACGTGTTTCAGAAACGGAATCGAAAATTTGCTGATCCGGAAATACCAGTTGGGATGCCCGGCCCACTCGACGTCCAGATCGTCGCGATAATCGAACGGTGTCTTGATCTGCTTACGCACCAGTTCGTCCACGATCACCCGGTTGTAGATGCGTTCGATCGGCACGCCGTCGCAGAAAAGACGCCGCCCGCGCTTCTCGACGCGAGTGATGCAAACCGTCCTGATCCCGAGCAGCTTCTCAGTCAACAAGAAATCCGGCAGCGTCTTCTGATTTCGCGGATCGATTTCAAGCAGCACCACATTTTCCGGAGCGTGATCGCCGACAACTGCGCCCCGCAAGGCCGCTGCGAAGGATGGATCGAGCGCCGCGTCGAGTTCGTAGGCCTCACGATAGGTCCGCTGCAAGAACGGCTGATAGGCGTATAGGGAGGGAAACGCCTGAATCTCGACCAGCTTCGGCTCAAGGGCCGCGTCCAGTCCGAAGTCGACTTGAATAAACAGCGGTCGCGCGTCTTCATTCGGCACGCGATATTCGGCCGGAACGGTCTTTTCAGAGCGCGCCCGATACTCCGGCGTCATCAGTTGCTCAATCAGCTCCGCGCCATAGCCGGCCATTTTCTGAAACAGCCCGCGTGGCAAGAATAGTGGAGTTTCCGCGTTTCGGAACTTGACGTGCGTCCCGCAGCCCTCGTCGAGGTTTGATAAGAATCGCTGATATTTTTCGGCGGTGAATTTGGCGTTGAACGCACGCCGAAGTTCCGGAACCATCAGATCAAGAATTGACCCGCGCGCATGATCTGCCGGTCGTCCGCCCAGATGTCGAATTTGGTTCCTACGACGTCGATGTGCGTGGACGAGTCCCACTTCGCTCCGGTGTGCGAGCCGTATGGATTTCCAAACGCGATGTGGACACCCGGCAATTTTTCGTCCTGCAAAATATTTCCGATCACGCCGTGCAGACCGATATTCGTCCCGATGGCAAATTCCCCGACACGATCGCTGTTCGCGTCCGTATGCGTGTAGCGCCAGAACTCGTCCCGCAACTCGAGATTCGCCGAATACGCTTCGGTCAGCCGATTTCCCTCGATTCGAATCGTGAGCGGCGTCTCGCGCAGGTCGCCATACTTGGCGCACAGATAATCCCCGACCACGCCATCGATGACGAAGGTCCCATTGACCTCGCCCGGTGTGGTGAAGATTTCGCCGCCCGGCAAATTGCCCCACTTCTTGGTCGAAATGATTCCGCTGGTCTTGATCCACTTGTAATCCGGATTCATATCGGCCGTGAGATCCGTTCCCGCCGCCGTGCGGGCTCGAATCACGTGGGCCGATTGGGCGATCTCCAGGACCTTCAAACTCAGCTCGTCGACCTTATGAAAATCCGCACGCATTCCTTCGAGCATGATCCGCCGCTCGATGTTCACCATATGCGCGTGCCGGATGTGGCGCCGGTTCACGACGTCCGTCATTTGCATCCGCGTCCTCAATTCATTCGCCTGTGCAACCACCGCGTAAATACTAACCTGGCTGGTTTCCAAATCCTCCAGCACCGGAGCCGGCATATCGGTCATCGGCCGCGCCGCTAGCTCCTCCAGCACAAACGACCGGTATGGGGCGCCCAGCTTTTCCAGCTCCGCGACCAGGCTCGCTGCGATTTCGAGGCACGCTCGATCTGTAATCACTGTGACTTTCTCGTCCGGTCGAATTCGCAGGCAGACATGCACTGCGTTGTACGCCCCCGGTGCAAACTCCGGATCGAAGCGAACCGAGCGCAAATCCATCAGTGAATCGGTCATTGCACCCCGCCGCTCAGCACCGCCCCGTCCACGGATGTCTCCGTCTCCTCGATGATGTAATCCACCACTTTCTTCAAATCTCCCGTCTCCTTAAAAACGCGCAGTTGGCGGTCAGCGCCATTTCCCGTCTCGACGATCTTCCGGATGCCGTTGACCGCTTCTCTCGAACCGAGCTCGTCCAGCACGTCGTCGACGAATTCCAGATACTCGTCGACCAAGCCCCGCATCGGCGTTTCCACCTGCCTGCCGAAATCGATCAGCTTCCCATCTAGCCCATAGCGCGCGGCGCGCCACTTGTTTTCCATAATCAGCGCACGCCGGTACAAGCGAAATCCCTGATTGGCGGAATACAGCTTGTACAACTTCGCTACCGTCGCCTGAATCAGCGCTGCGATCGAAATCGTCTCATCCAGGCGCATCGGAATATCGCAACAGCGGAACTCCAGCGTCGGAAAGTTCGGATGCGGGCGGATATCCCACCAGATCTTCTTCGCATTGTCGATGCAGTGCGTCTTGACGAGAAGATCGACGAAGCTCTGGTACTCTCCCCAGCCCGGGAAATAGTCGGGGATATTCGTACGCGGAAATTTGTCGAAGACTTTGCAGCGGTACGATTTGAGGCCGGTGTCCATACCCAGCCAGAACGGCGAATTCGCCGACAGCGCCAGCATATGCGGCACAAAGTAGCGAGCTGCATTCATCAAATGAATCGCGGCTTCGCGATCCTCCACGCCAATATGCACATGCAGACCAAAAATCAGATTGCCCCGCGCGACCGTCTTCATGTCCTCGACAATCGTGTGATACCGCTCGTCCGGATAAATGCCCTGATCGCGCCAGTCGGCGAAGGGGTGCGTCCCCGATGCCCCGAGCCTTAACCCGTTATCGCGCGCAAGACTGATAATTGCCTGGCGAAGCTTACGGACTTCCTCGCGGGCTTCGTGAATGTTGTTGCAGATGCCGGTGCCGACTTCGATGACGCTGGCGTGCATCTCCGGCTTAACGGATTCCTGAAGCTGCGTCTTCCCCTTCTCGATAATCTCCGACTCTATATGCGACCGAAGATCGCGCGTCACGGGATCGATGGTCTGATACTCTTCTTCGATCCCGATCGTGAAACTGGGTTTCATACAGTACTCGTAAGGAACCGGGCCCACCGCATTTCGACCGGCCTGGGCTCTTTCAAGGCCTGTTCGACGGCGAACTCAGCGACGGCATCCACGATCCATTCGAAATTCTTCGGGCCCACCGAATAGTAATCCGCATCCGGCGCCGGATTCAGGAAATCAATCGCGTACGGAACGCCGCCTTCCACGGCAAATTCCACAGTGTTCAGATCGTACCCCAGCGCGCGGCACAACTTCAGACAATCGTCCACGACGCGGGCGTACATCGATGGATCGATGGCGTCGCCATCCAGAACATATCGTTCCGCATGCGGACGCCGGGGATCGTAGCGCATTACGTGAACCTTGCTCTGCCCGACCACGTAACAGCGAAAGTAATCATCGAAGTTCACGGCGCGCTGCAGTGTCATGCAGAGATCTCCGGTTTCGTCGTAGGCGCGGAAAAGCTCCGCCGGAGAATCGACTTTGTAGACGCTCTTCCATCCGCCTCCGCTGTACGGCTTCAGAAACGCCGGGAATCCGATGTAATCGAAAATTTCGTCCCAGTTCAGCGGATAGATCAGATTGCGCATCGACTGATCAGTGGTGCCCGGCGGATGCGATTTATGCGGCAGCAGCACGGTTCGCGGCACGGCGACGCCGATTTTCGATGCCAGCGCGTAGTTGAAGAATTTATCGTCCGCGCCCCACCAGAACGGATTGTTGATGACGGTGGCGCCGTTCAGCGCTGCGTTCTTCAGATAGGCGCGATAAAACGGGATGTCATGCGAGATGCGGTCGACGATAACCCTGTAGCCGGAAGGCTCCGCCATTTTGATCCCGCCGATGTGAATATGCTCGGCGCGAACGCCCTCGACGTGCATCGAGTTGATGCGCTCCACAAGGGCGCCGGGGAAGGTATTCTCCATCCCATAGACGATACCGATCTTGCGCATGTATCCCGCAATCTTACCTGAATGGGGGGATTCGCAGGCCGGGGGGCCTGCGCTACTAAAAGAACTTCTGGACCATTCGTTCCCACCAGGGCCAGTCATGTCCGGCGCCGTCGCCCCACACATCCGGGTAGTGCGGAATGTTTTTCGCGCTCAGGATGCCGGAAAGACGGCGATTCTCCTCCAGGCAAATGTCGGTCTCGCCAGTGGCGAGTACGATTCTCATTTGCCGGATGCGATCCAAGAACCACGCGTCGCTGAGGTTGGGCAAAAAATCCGGCGGGCAGTTGTAATAGCAGTTCTCGTCGTAGTAGCCGTTCAAGAACTGGTGAATATCGAACGCTCCGCCCATACTCACGCAATCCGAGACCAGATCCGGATGGCGCATTGCGAAATTCACGGAATGGTAGCCGCCGAAGCTGCAGCCGGTTACGGCGATTCGCGACGCAGCGTTTCGCGCGTGAACGAACGGGACGACTTCATCGACCAGATACTGATCGTATTGAATTTGCCGCGCGGCACGCTGTGCCGGGTGAACGGCTTTGTTGTACCAGCTCTCCGCGTCCACGGAATCGACGCAAAACGCCTGGAGCTCGCCGTTTTCGTACTTGCCGCGAACCACGTCGATCATCCCGCGATTTTCATAGTCGAAAAATCGCCCCATCGATGTCGGGAACACGACCACGGGCTTTCCGGAGTGCCCGAAGACAAGCATCTCCATCTCTCGCCCCAAGCGCGGCGAAAACCACTTGTGATATTCCCGGTTCACAGTTTCAGCAGCGCTCGCAGACGCTTGGTCTGAACCCGGCTCACGGGAATTTCGGATTGCTTCTTATCGTCCATCCGAAGCTGGAAGCTCGACTTGAACCAGGGAATGACCTCCCGAATCCTGTGTATGTTAACCAAATACGACCGGTGCACGCGCCAAAACATGTCCGGATCGAGATTCGATTGGAGTTCTTCGATCGTCCTGTAATTCGATTGCCCTTCGACGTTCGATGCAACGACGGTAATCAGCCCGTCGTCGATGGTCGCGTACACCACATCCTGGGCATCCACAATGAAATTTCGATGGTTGCTCTTGATCAGCAGCTTGGTCCGCTGCAGCGACGGCTTGGGCGCAGGCATCTCCGGCGGCGCCGCTTTGGCGCGCTCCGCGATTCCCTTGCGCGCGCGCTCGATCGCCATCGCGAGCCGGTCCTTCTCCACCGGCTTCAGCAGATAGTCCATCGCCTCCCAGCGAAACGCTTCCACGGCGTACTGATCGTAAGCGGTCGCCATCACGAAGTACGGAAGCGGAATATTTTTCTCGCGCAGCTTGCGGATTACGCCCATGCCATCCAGGCCTGGCATCTGAACATCCAGAAAGACCAGGTCCGGCTCCAGGTCTTCGATCAGCTTCACGGCCTGAAGACCATTGGAAGCCGTCGCGATGATTTCGATGTCCGAAAACTCCTTCAACTGGTAGGCAAGTTCCTCGGAAGCAAGCTTTTCGTCATCGACAAGAATGGCCGAGATCGCCGCTGCCGTTGTTACCGGAGCCGCGTTCGGATTCGCGCGATTGAGCATTAAGTGCTAGTATATATTACGTTAGCCTTAAGTCCTCCATGTCGCGCGCGCAGCATGCGCCGGGACAGCAAATCGTAAGGAGTTGAACGGCTTTGTCGGCACAAGACAACGTCCAGATTGCGCCTGCGAATGGAAAGCTGGGCGTTCTAATACCGGGAATTGGCGCAGTATCCACCACGTTTATCGCCGGAGTCGAGGCCGTAAAGCGCGGGATGGCCGCGCCCATCGGCTCGCTTACGCAGCTTGCGACGATTCGGCTCGGCAAACGGACAGATAATCGAACTCCGCTCATCAAGGATTTCATTCCACTCGCTGGATTGAACGATCTGGTCTTCGGCGGCTGGGATATTTACGAAGACTCCGCATATGAAGCCGCGTTGAACGCATCGGTGCTGGAGCGCACGCAGCTCGAAAAATTAAGAGAGCCGCTTTCGGCAATCCGTCCCATGAAAGCGGTCTTCGATCATGACTACGTCCGCCGCATCAACGGTCCGAACGTCAAGCAGACCGGCACGAAGATGGACAAGGCGGAAATGCTGATGGACGACATCGAGCAATTCCGCAAGGCGAACGACGCTGACCGGCTGGTGATGATCTGGTGTGGTTCAACCGAAGTCTTCCATCGCCCGGCTGCGGTTCATCAGACTGTCAAGGATTTCGAATGCGGATTGATGAAGGATGATCCCGAAATCGCCCCAAGTCAGATTTACGCATACGCAGCGCTCAAGTCCGGCGTTCCATTCGCCAACGGCGCGCCGAATTTGACCACGGATACTCCGGCCCTTCTGGAACTGGCCCGCGAGCGCAACATCCCCATCTGCGGAAAAGATTTTAAGACCGGCCAGACGTTCATGAAGACACTGCTGGCTCCCGGCCTGAAAATGAGGATGCTGGGCCTGAGCGGATGGTTTTCGACCAACATCCTTGGCAATCGCGACGGTGAAGTCCTGGAAGATCCTGGCTCTTTCAAGAGCAAGGAAGAAACCAAGCTGAGCGTCCTCGATCAGATCCTGCAGCCGCAGCTTTATCCCGAACTTTACAAGGATTTCTATCACGCGGTTCGCATCAATTACTATCCGCCGCGCGGCGATTCGAAGGAAGGCTGGGACAACATCGACATCTTCGGATGGCTTGGCTATCCCATGCAGATCAAGATCGACTTTCTCTGCCGCGATTCAATTCTGGCAGCGCCGCTGGTGCTGGATCTGGTCCTGTTCCTCGATCTCGCCCAGCGTTCTGGCATGCGCGGCATTCAGGAATGGCTTTCGTTCTATTTCAAGGCTCCCATGACCGCTCCCGGTTTGTATCCCGAGCACGACATCTTCATCCAGCTCATGAAGCTCAAGAATACGCTCCGTTGGATGCGAGGTGAAGATTTGATTACACATTTGGGCCTCGAATATTACGATTAAGTTGCATTATTTCTCAGACATTCACGCATGAATTGCCTGGTTATCGGTGGAACCCGGTTTGTCGGTCGTTTGCTTGTGGCCGAGCTGCTGAAAGAAGATCATTCCGTAACGGTGCTACACCGGCGTCCGAAGCACGACCTCGGCCGCCGCGTGAAGAACATCGTGGCCGACCGCAACGACGGCCAGGCGATGAAGTCGGCACTTGCCGGAACCAGCTTCGACGTGGTCTTCGATAACGTCTATGACTGGGACCGCGGCACCACGGCCGGCCACATCGAAGCCACCGTCCGCGCCACCAGCAACAATCTGCACCGTTACATCTTCATGTCGAGCGTGGCCGCTTATGGCGACGGCTTGAATCATCACGAAGGCGACGCTCTGGCGCCGGACGACGCGCCCGAACTCTACGTCCGCAATAAAGCCATGAGCGAGCGAGCGCTTTTCCGCTTGCATCAGCGGATCGGGCTGCCCGTGGTTACGATGCGCCCGCCGTACGTTTACGGCCCGATGAACCCGTTCTATCGCGAGGCATATTTTTGGGATCGCCTGCGCGCCAACCGCTCCGTGATCCTTCCCGGCGACGGCCGGCGATTGATGCAATTCGTGTATGTGAAGGATCTGGTACGGTCGATGCTAAAGGCCATGGTCGAGCCGAATGCAATCGGGCACGCCTTTAACATCGCCAACGCCCGGCCGTTGTCGCAGATGGAAGCGGTTGAGGCGTTCGCGAAAGCCTGCAAGAAGCCTGTCAAATTCGTTCGTATCCCGCGCGAATACGTCCTCCGCGCCGGCGGCCATCCGATGGGGCCGAAGCTCTACTTCGGCTTCTATTTCGACATGCCTCCGATCACGCAGGTGACGGCAAAAGCTCAGCGCGTGCTGAAATTCAAGCCCGTTGATTTTAATACGGGGCTGAAAGAAACGTACCGCTGGTATCTGCGGCACAATGATTCGAGCAAGCAGGATTACGAGTTCGAGGATAAACTGCTGGCGAACGCGCCGGTGATGGTCCCGGCTAAGGTTTGAGTTACTCGGTAGCGCGAACTTCAGCTAGGCGTGCGCGAAGGGGCGCCGACAAGTCCCCCTCAATTTCCGGCGTGATGAGCCCGACCGAGTCCATGTCCTGAATGTGAACCTTGTCCTTGAGTCGAAAACTGGTGAGCTTCATCTTCACCAGATCGGCGACCGGCGCAATCAAGACGCCCTCCGAACTCCGCGTGGGTTCCGAAAATCCTGGAACGGGCTCCAAATACTCCGGACGAACTTTCTCACGAACGAAGATCAAATGAATACCCGTGCTTGCGCGAGGCTCTTGCGCATCCACCAGCATGTCCAGGCCGGCGGAGTGCTCGTATTGGAAGCCGTACTTCTCCGTTGCTGCCGCAATCCGGGAAAGCTCTCCGCGGTCGACGGCTACGTCCACATCTTGAGTCATCCGTGCCTTTCCAGGATCGCGTTCATAAACTTGCAAGAACACAGCGACTCCCCCCACCACGCGATAGGGAATCCTGGCCTCGCTCAGCGCCGCGTGTAACCGCCGGACTTTCTCGAAGAGTTGTTCCACATGGATATCGTAGGCGGCGACGGTTATCATTCTCACCTCATCTTCCCACGAGCGCTTCCGCCGCCGCCTTCGCCGTATTCGAGTGAATCGTCACTGTATCCTCTACCCTCTCGGCATAACCGCCCGCGAGCGTCACCGCCACGCTCGCCCCATTCTCGCGAGCAATCTCGAACACCAGTTGATCCCGCGCCTTCAATCCTTCGGTTGATAACGACAGCCCGCCCAACTGATCCTTGCGGTAGGGATCCGCACCCGCAACGTACATCGCCAGTTGAGGTCGAAACTCCGTCATGCCTTTCCGACACGCCTGCGCTAGAAACTCCAGATACTCCGCGTCACCGACGCCGTCTTCCAGTTCGACATCGATGTTCGAAGGAGGCTTGACGCTCGGGTAATTGTCCCGTTGATGAATCGATAGAGTGAACACCGTCGGATCGTTCGCGAAAATTGCCGCGGTACCGTTCCCGTCATGCACATCGCAATCGATCACCATGGCACGTTCGATCAGTTTTTCCCGCTGCAGCTTTCGAATCGCCACCGCGACATCGTGAATCGCGCAAAATCCTTCGCCGTGGCCCGGAAAGGCGTGATGAAACCCGCCGCCGATGTTGAACCCGATCCCGTCCTTCAACGCGAGCCGGGCGGCCAAAATACTCCCGCCGGCCGCCAGCCAGAATGCGTCCACCATTTGCTGCGAATACGGAATTTCTAGTTTCAGCAATTCCAGATAATCGAGCGTCCCGTTCTTAAGCCGCGTAATCCATCCCCGCTGATGCACCAGCATCAGGTCTTCGTCCGTGGCCGGTTCCGGCTCGACAAAGTCCGGGGCTTCCGCGAATCCGTCCGCAAGCAGCCGGTCCCGGATCATCCTATACTTTCGCGACGGAAATACATGCGAGCCGAGATTCAAATCATATCCGTCGTGGTAGACGAGCTTAAACGGGAGCAATCTGGCTCCCTTCCGATTGCAGCGCTGTCACGATGGCCGCCGCGTAAATGTCTTCCGCCGAGCATCCGCGGGAAAGGTCGTTGAACGGCCGGGCCAACCCTTGCAGGAACGGACCGAAGGACGACGCCCCGCCTAATCTCTCGACTAATTTATAGGCGATATTCGCGCTTGCGACGTCCGGAAAGATCAATGTATTCGCGCGCCCCGCCACGGTCGATCCCGGAGCCTTCGACGCTGCGATCGCTTCGACCAACGCCGCGTCCGCTTGCAGTTCGCCGTCCGCGTCGATCTCTGGGGCCCGCGCGCGCAGAATTCGTAACGCCTCGATCATTTTTTCCGCACGAGGGTGTTTGGCGCTGCCCTTGGTAGAAAATGACAGGAGCGCAATTCGCGGCTCCGTTCCCATTACGCTTCGCACGGACCGGGCTGTCGCGATCGCAATCTCCGCGATCTCCTCGGCCGTAGGATCGACAACCATCGCGCAGTCCGCAAACGCGAGCACTCCGTCGTTCCCGAACCCCCGATCCTGCACGCATACGAAAAACACGCCGGACACGGTTCGAATCCCGTCGGCCGTCCCGATACAGTGGAGGCCGGCGCGCACGGTGTCGGCGGTGGTGTTCACGGCGCCGCCGACCGCTCCGTCCGCCTCGCCGGCGGTGACCATTAACGCAGCACGATAAAGCGGATTGCGAACGATCTCTTCAGCCTCGGACTGGGAGACGCCCTTCGCGCGACGGCGCTCGTAATAAATGTCCGCATACTCGGCCAAATTACCCGATTCTTTCCTAAGCAGGATGGGCTCGACCAGCCTCTCTCGTTCCAGTCTGCGAGCCGCATCCTGAACCCTCGCGTCATCCGCCTCCGGAAAGACGATTCGCTTGACCGCCGCCGACTCTCGTAGCCGCGCAACCTGTGTCGCAACAAACTGCTGTGCCGATTCTGTCACCTATTCCCCTATGCAATCATACACTTGCCACCAAATAACCGTTATCTTATTGACGGCAGCTCCAAATCAATCGTATGATTCAAACATACGTATGATTGCCAGAGCAGTAGATACCAAGACCCGCATTCTGGATGCCGCCGAGAAGCTATTTGGCCAGAACGGCTTCGATGCGACCTCGCTCCGCGACATCACCGCCGAGGCCGACGTAAATCTCGCCGCCGTCAATTATCATTTTCAAACCAAGGACAGCCTTATCGACGCCGTGATCGCCCGCCGCATCGAACCGGTGAACGAAAAGCGCCGGTCGATGTTGTCCGACGCGGGCCCCAACCCCACCATCGAACAGATCCTGATCGCGTTCCTTGCTCCGATTCTATTCGAAGACATTAAGCAGATCGCGCCGCTAATGGGCCGCATCATGGCGACGCCCGACGGTTTCATTACGCGTCTTTTCAAGCGGCACTTCGAAGAGGTCGTGCGTTTGTTTAGCGGCGCTCTGGCGAAAGCTCTTCCCGAACTCGCTCCGGCGGAAATCGCCTGGCGGCTCCACTTTACCGCCGGGGCGATGGCCAACATTCTGACGCGCGGTTATCTTTTGCCGGAAGTGACCAACGGCCTCTGCGATCCGAGTGACCGCCCCGCGGTTCTGGCTCGTCTAGTGACGTTCGCGGCCGCCGGATTCCGCGCAACGGAGGGCTTTTAGATGGGGAAATACATCCTATTCATTCCCGCGCTGGTGCTTGCCCAGTCCGCTCCGCCCGCCAAGAGTACGCTTCCGTTGAGCCTCAAGCGCTCGGTCGAAATCGCTCTAGCGCCGGACGGCAGCCCGCGCGTCGCTCTCGCGCAGGAATCGATCAAAGAAGCGGAAGCCAAGAAACTCGAAGCTCGCGGGGCATTGCTCCCGGACCTCGAATCCTCGCTCAGCGACCGCCGCCAGACCACGAATCTGCGTGCGTACGGATTCAACTTCGTCATACCCATCCCCGGCGTGAGCATTCCCAGCATCGTCGGACCCTTTTCGGTTTTCGACGCGCGCGCGACCGCGTCGCAAACGGTATTCGATTTCAGCACCATCAAGCGTTATCAACAATCCAAGGTGAACGTAGAGGCCGTCAAGTCCGATTTCGACGCCGCGAAGAATCAGGTCAGCGATCAGGTCGCGCGGGCGTATCTCACCGCCCTCCGCGCCGACGCCGCTCTCGAAACCGCGCGCGCCAACGTCGAACTCTCGCAGGCGCTTCGAACCCAGGCCGTTCAGCAAAAAGACGCGGGCACGGGAACGGGTCTCGACGTGACCCGCGCAGACGTACAACTTGCCAATGACAAGCAACGGCTGGTGGTCGCGGAGAACGATCGCCGCCGCGCCGGACTGAATCTGATGCGCGCGATGGGCCTTAAGTTCGACGCAGTCATCTCGCTCACGGACAAACTGGATTACAAGCCCGTTGACGTTGGCTCTATCGCCGACGCTTTAGCCGCCGCGCGCCAGATGCGTGCCGAGCTGAAAGCTCAGAAGGATCGCGAAGCATCGGCGCGTCTAAGTTACACGGCCGTCCGATCCGAGCGGCTTCCTTCGCTTGGCGCATCGGCCGATTACGGCACGATCGGATCACAGCTCATCGGCACCCAGCCAACCTATTCCTACGGGCTCTCGCTTCGCGTCCCGGTCTTTGACGGCGGAAAACGCGACGCACGGCGCGCCGAGTCCCATTCGCAATACCTCCAGGAGCAGACCCGTACTCGGGACCTGGAGCAGCAAGTCGAGCTCGATGTGCGCCTCGCGTTCGACAGCATCGCGTCCGCGGCCACGGAAGTCCAGACTGCGCGCGAAGGCGTCGGGCTGTCCGAAAATGAACTCGCGCAGGCGCGCCGACGTTATCAGGCCGGCGTGGCCAACCCTCTTGAAGTGACCGATGCGCAAACGCGCCTCGATCGCGCTCGGGACAATTTGATCAACGCGCTGTATGACTACAACGTGGCTCGCATCGATCTGGCGACCGCTACGGGAAAAATCCAGGAGTATGTGAACCAATGAAAAGAGCAATCCGATTAGTCCTGCTGGTCGCGGTGCTGGGAATCGGCGGGTGGTACTGGTGGAAGTCGCAGCATCCCGATAACACCGGGCGCTTGTTTGTCTCGGGTAATCTCGAACTGACCCAGGTCGACATTTCCTTCAAAATCGCGGGACGCATGATCGAACGGAAAGTGAATGAAGGCGATTGGGTGAAGAAGAATGACGTTATCGCTACGCTCGATCCCGCGCAGCTTCGCCAGCAGAAATTCCGCGACGCGGCCCTGGTCTCAAGCGCGGTGTCGAACTATCAGCAGCTCGAAACCTCCATCGCTTATCAGCGCGCGACGCTCGAAAGCGACGTGGCAGCTCGCAATGCGGAGCTGAATCAGGCGACCGCGAAGCTCGAAGTGCTCCTCAACGGCAGCCGAAAGCAGGATATCCAGCAGGCCGAGGCCGGCGTGAACGACGCCAAGGCACAGCTCGAATTCGCGCGTTCGGATTGGGCGAGAATGCAGACTCTGTTCAAGAACGAAGACATCTCCCGCCAGCAGTACGATCAATCCCGCTCAAAATTCGACAGTGCCCAGGCGATGCTGCATCAGGCCGCGGAGAAACTGTCGCTAGTTAAGGAAGGCCCCCGCCAGGAAGATATCGCTGCCGCGCGAGCGGAAGTGGCTCGCGCGCAGGCCGCCGTTAAGACTGCGGAAGCAAATCGCATCGAGCTCAAACGAAAGGAACAGGAACTGGGCGCAAGGAAGGCCGAAATAGAACGCTCCCGCGCGCAGGAAGGAATCTCCGCGTCGCAGCTCGATGACACCGAAGTGGCGACGCCCATTGATGGAGTCGTTCTGGTAAAGTCCGCCGAACCCGGCGAAGTCTTGGCCGCGGGGACCACCATCCTGACCATCGGCGACCTTGAACATCCCTGGCTGCGGGCCTACATCAACGAAACGGATCTGGGCCGGATCAAGCTTGGCCAGAAGGTAAAGCTGACCACGGACTCGTTTCCCGGCAAGGCGTACAACGGCGTGATCAGTTTTATTTCATCGGACGCCGAGTTCACGCCCAAGCAAATCCAGACCAAAGAAGAGCGCGTAAAGCTGGTTTATCGGATCAAGATCGACGTCGACAACAAAAGCCATGAACTAAAGAGCAATATGCCCGTTGACGCGGAGATTATCCTGTGACACCCGCTTGCTGTCGCGCGTGGTTCCGTGGGGATGAACGGCTATCGGTGGATGCGCACCGAACCGGGCGCGATAGTAAGCAGATCGCCAAAAGATGATAATCCAGGCGCAAAATCTTACGCGCAAGTTCGGCGACCTCACCGCCGTCGATCACCTCAACCTTGAGGTGAACGAAGGCGAGATCTTCGGACTCGTCGGGCCCGACGGCGCCGGCAAGACCACCACCATGCGACTCCTTTGCGGATTAATGGACCCGACCGAAGGCAAAGCGATCGTCGCAGGCCATGACGTTTCCCGCGAGCTAGATCAGATGAAAGACCAGATCGGGTACATGGCCCAACGCTTCGGCCTCTACACCGACCTCACGGTCGCTGAAAACATGGCTTTCTACGCCGACCTATTCGCTATCATCGGCCGCGAACGCGAGGAGTTGAGCGCCCGCCTGCTCCGCATGACCCGGATGGACCCGTTCCAGAATCGCCCGGCCGGCAAATTATCCGGCGGCATGAAACAAAAGCTCGCGTTGATGTGCACGCTGCTGCACAAGCCCAAAGTCCTATTCCTGGACGAACCGACCAACGGCGTCGACCCGGTATCGCGGCGTGACTTTTGGGCGATTCTCTATCAACTCGTTCGCGATGGGCTCACCGTGTTCGTCACCACTGCTTATCTCGACGAAGCCGAGCGCGCCAATCGCGTCGGGTTCATGTATCAGGGAAAATTGATCCGCTGCGATACACCCGGAAATCTGAAGCATTCCCTCGACGAACAGGTTTTCCAGGTCCAATCGACAGATCGCCGAAAAACCATCGAAGTGCTGGAGAAACAGCCGGGCGTCCTGACCGTTCAGCCCGCCGGCGCCGATCTGCACCTGTTTCTTGATGAGAAGGTAACGTCGCCGGAGAAATTGGCTGAAATAACGCCCTTTTCCTATCGGCCAATTTTGCCGTCGCTCGAGGACGTTTTTATCGCGCTCTCACGCAAAGAGGAGGCGCCGCGTGCTGCCTAGCCGCAACGGCCCGGCCGTCCATATCGACAAACTCGTCAAACGATTCGGCGATTTCGTCGCCGTCGACAACGTTTCCATCGATGTCGCACCCGGCGAGATCTTCGGATTCCTGGGTCCGAACGGCGCGGGCAAAATCGACCACCATCCGCATCCTCTGCGGCCTGCTTCCGCCCACCTCGGGACGCGCCACCGTGGGCGGATTCGACGTCTCCCGCCAGCCCGAGGACGTAAAAAAGAGCATCGGCTATATGTCGCAGAAGTTTTCCCTCTACGACGATCTGAGCGTTCAGGAAAACATCGAATTCTTCGGCGGCGTCTATGGAGTCCCTTCCGAAAAGCTCGCCGCCCGGCGCGACTATGTTCTGAAAATGGCCGGCCTCGAGGACAAGCGTAAGGACATGACGCGTACGCTGTCCGGGGGCTGGAAACAGCGCCTGGCGCTGGGTTGCGCGATCCTGCATGAGCCGCCCATTCTGTTTCTCGACGAACCCACCAGCGGTGTCGATCCCATCGCGCGCCGCGGCTTCTGGCATCTCATCTACGAGCTCTCCGATGCCGGCCACACCGTTTTCGTCACCACGCATTATATGGACGAAGCCGAATACTGTCATCGCGTCGCATTGATGTACGGCGGACGCGTGATCGCGCTCGGGTCGCCGGCGGAGCTGAAGCAGTCGCTCGGCTCCGGCCATCTGTTCAATCTCGAAACGTCAGATCTGCTGGGCAGTGTGACCGCTCTCGAAAATCACAAAGGGATCGTCGACGTCGCCGTTTTCGGCGGTGGCCTTCACATCAAAGTCGATGATCCCGCAACGGCTGTCCCCGAGATTTATCAGACGCTGAAACAGCGGGGCATCACGGTGCTGGTGCTGGATTCGATCGTGCCTTCCATGGAAGACGTATTTGTCGGCTACATCGAACAAGAAGAAGAGAAAACGGAGGCGCCCGCCGCATGAACTTCCGCCGTACTCGCGCGCTGGCCCGCAAGGAGGTGCTCCACATCCTTCGCGACCCGCAAAGCTTATTCGCCGCGCTGCTCCAGCCTCTGGTCATGCTGCTGATCTTCGGCTGGGCCCTGAGCCTGGACGTTGATCGCATTCCGACCTTCGTCTACGATATCGATCAGACACCACAAAGCCGCGACTTGATCCGCGAATTTCAAGGCTCGCGCTATTTCGAGATCGTCGAGCAAGTTCACGCCTATCGTCCGATCGAGCAGGCCGTCGACCAGCGCCGCTGCCTGATTGGCCTGATTATCCCGAGAGACTTTGCGAAAGATATTGCGCTGAAGCGTCCCACCCAAGTGCAAATTCTCCTCGATGGCAGCGATTCGAACACGGCGGCCATCGCGCAAGGCTATGCCGAGGGCGTTGTCGCAATGTATTCGCAGTCCCTGCAAGTGCCGATTCAGACGGCCATGGGCGGTGTCCCCGCCACCGTCAGCCCGCAGGTCCGCGTCTGGTACAACCCCGATCTGCTTTCCGGAAACTTCATCGTCCCGGGACTAATCGTCGTCATCGTGATGATCATTGCGGCCAACCTGAGCTCTCTCACCATCGCACGCGAATGGGAAAACGGCACGATGGAGCAGCTTCTCTCGACCCCTGCCCGGCCCTCTGAAATCGCGCTCGGCAAAATCTCGGCCTACTTTTTGGTGGGGGCCGCGGATCTTGGCATCGCGATTCTGATCGGCGTCTTCGTTTTCGGGGTTCCCCTGAAAGGCAGCGTGATGTTGCTGCTGGTCTCCAGCGCCATCTTCCTGTTCGGCGCGCTCGGGCTGGGCATTATGATCTCGGCCATGTTCCGCTCGCAGCTCATGGCGTACCAGATGGGATCGCTGATTTCATTTCTGCCTGCGTTTCTGCTCTCCGGATTCATTTATTCCATTGGCAGCATGCCGCGCATCATTCAGGTGATTTCGCTATTCGTCCCCGCGCGTTACTTCATGGAAGTGGCCCGCGGCATTTTCCTGAAAGGCATCGGCGTGCAGCTTCTGTGGTTCAATCTGCTTCTCTTAATCGGCTACGGCGCCGTCGTCTTCTATTTCGCGACCCGAAAACTTCGCCAGAAGGTGGCATAAGCATGCGACAAAGACTCCGCTGCATCGTTCGCAAGGAATTCATCCAGGCTCTGCGGGACCCGCGCATGCGCTCCATGCTGTTCATCCCGCCGCTGATCCAGCTCCTCGTCTTCGGCTACGCCGCCAGCCTGGATGTCGACTCCGCCAAAATCGCGTGGATGGATCAGGACCGGACTACGGAAAGCCGGGAGCTGCTTTCCGAATTTCAGGGTTCGGGACGATTCGACATCGCCGGCATGCCCGACAACGAACCCGCCATGCAGCGCATGATGGATCGAGGCCAGGTCGACGCGGTTGTCCGAGTGCTCCCAGGATTCGCCAAGGACGTGAAACGCGGCCGGGCGACCAGCGTACAGGTTCTGCTCGACGGCACCAATTCCAACACCGCCTCCATCGTTTCCGGATTCGCCAGCCAGACAATCGCCCGTTATTCGAACGAGGCCATGCAGAATCAGCAGCGCTCGAAAATGGTGGTGGCCACCGAGGACGCCGGGGGCGCCGTTCACGCGTCCGTGCCGCAGGTCACCTCCCGTACCCGCGTCTGGTTCAACCCCGATTTGCGCAGCCGCAACTACTTCATCCCGGGCGTGATCGTCAACATCATCACGATCGTCACGCTGTCGCTGACGGCTATGGCAATCGTCCGCGAAAAAGAGATCGGCACGATGGAGCAGTTGATGGTCACCCCCATCCGCGCATCGGAGCTCATAATCGGCAAGACGCTGCCCTTCGTCTTCGTCGGCATCTGGGACATGCTACTGGTCCTCGCCGCGGCGCTGCTGGTGTTCCACGTTCCATTTCAAGGCAATTTCTGGCTGCTCTTCGCGACCACGCTGCTGTTCCTGCTAACGACGCTCGGAGCTGGACTGTTTATTTCGACCGTTTCACGCACGCAGCAACAAGCCATGATGGCGACTGGCCTGTTCTTCCAGCCTTTTTTCATGCTGAGCGGTTTCACGTTCCCGATCCGCAACATGCCGCAAGTCGCCCAATGGCTGACGATCGTGAATCCGGTGCGCTACTTCATGGAAATCGTCCGCGGAGTCTTCCTCCAAGGCGCGGGCGTCGCGGCGCTATGGCCGCAGATGGTTGCGCTGGCGATCTTCGGGGTCACGATTCTGTGGCTAAGCGTCCTCCGCTTCCACAAGCAGTTGGAATAATCTCACCTGTCAGACGGGCCATGCGATCGGCAAACGGCTGGGCTTGCACCTGATGTCGCGATAACCTACTTCTTCGCCAACACACTCCCGGGAATCCCCACCTTCACCACTGCCTGCTTCACTACTACCGAGAACCCGGCCGCATCACTGGACGCGTGCACCCACACCGTCTGCGGAGCTCCCTTCGCAAATTGAATCTGCACTGGCACCTCCGCCGCGAAATCGTCGTCGACGCCGGTTTGCGTTACCGTTCCCGAAACTCGAAGCGACGGGGCCACGCCCTTCACCGAATATTTCACCTTCAACGTCGGAATTCCGGTGGAATATATCCAATTGTCGAAGAATCCGTCGATCACGCCGGCGGTGCCTTTGCCTGTCAAGAACTCCTTCGCGAGGGCGCGGAAGTCGTCGGTCGAAATCGAGCGAAATTCGTATCTCCGCCGCATTTCCGAGAGCATCTTCAGGAACGCGGTATCGCCCATCCGCCGGCGCAGCATGTGGAAAATCCAGGCACCTTTCTCGTACGTGATCGACCGCCATGCGTCATGCACTCCGGTCGACTCCAACCGTACTCCCCAGGTGATCGGTCCGGCCGATTCCAACGTCCGTCCTTCTATCTCCTTTGTCAGATGCTCGCGATACGCCTCCAGCACTTCATCCACGGCCTTCGGACCCTTCTTGCGCTCCAGCCACATCAGCGCCGAATAACTCGAAAGCGCTTCCGGCAGCCACTCGTCCTGGTAGGAATTAGTCGTCACCACGTTTCCCCACCACTGGTGCGCCACCTCGTGGGCTTCGATCAGCTCGGAGAAAAACACCTGATGTTCCTGATCGCGCACTACCATCGGACGCTGGCTGGGGTCGAGATACGACAGCGTTGAAAGATATACCAGCCCTGGGAATCCCTGTCCGAAGGTGCCCGGGATTGGCGCCACTGTCAGTGTCTTCATTGCGGGAGCGCCGAAACTGGCCGAGAAAAACTCGAGCGCCGAGGAAACGTCCGCCGCCACGGCGCGCAAACGCGCGCGCGGATCGGGTGGAGTGGGAGCCTGAACGGGCAGCGACGGCATGCGGCCGGCCAGACGCGACGGGCCCGACGGCGCTGAAATTACCGGCGGCGCGGCCGGCTTTGGCTGTAGCGCCGACTCCAGATGCCGGTTGCCATAGACTTGAATCGTAAATCCGGGCGCGTCGCCGGTCACTCTTTCGTAATCGCCCAGGTTGAAGCCCGCCATGCGGATCGGCACTGGAGTTCGCCAGCGGGTGATGCGCGTCTCGCTTTCAGTCCGGTCTTCCATCTGGTCGCCTGCGGTCACCAGCGTCAGGCGCTTCGGATAGTGGAATGTCAGATCGTAGATCGAGAAACTCTGCCCAAACCTGGGATACCAGCTTGCTCGCGAATTGACGAAATACACGCTGGGCCCCGCCTTGGCGATCACCGCGCCTTCGTGCTCGAACTCGAACTCGTGCTCGCTGCCCGCCGCCAGCGTCTCCGGCGCCACCACGAGAAATACCTGGTTATCGCCGTACTGCATGGCTTGGCCCCGAACGGATTCCTGCTCGAACAATTCCACCGGTGTTCCATCGATCCGCGCGGCCGTCACATGCATGGCCTTGGAAATGTCGAAGGGAAAACCGCGCAGCTCCCGCGGTCCCACGCGGACCTGGATGCGCGACGTCGCCTTCATGCGCAGATCGGTTTCCACCGAGGCGTCAATCCGGTAATTCCCCAGCGTGAACCAGGGCTCTTGCGGTTTGGCCGAGCCGTTGCGATTGCTGCGCGACGCAAAGCTGGTCCACACGTTGTAGGCGATCCGCCCCTCGCGCTCGGAAAGCTGCCCCGCCATGATCTGTTCGCGCGACCGCGGATCGAACAGCACATCGAAGGTTCCGGCCTGGCGGCCGCTCATGGCCAGGAACGTCATCCCGCTGTCCTGCGTGGGACCGAGTACGTCCGTCAGGATGCGGAGTTGGAACCCGTTCTGAATATTCATCAGCACCGGCCCCCACTTCTCGGCCATCGCGGGACCCACTTCCGGCGCCTTTTTTCCCTCGCCGTCCTTCATGATGCGATCCAGCAGTTGCGTCCCGCCGTCGGTGAAAATCATCAGGGCCGCCTGAAAATGCTCGTCCAGGTTGGCCGAGTTCGTGAATAGAGCCAGCGATTGCCGCTCACCGCGGTTCGGAGGCAGCAGCAGCACTTCTCCATCGCCTCCTTCTACCTCGGCGGCGAACACGGCTCCCCGGCGCACTCCGTTGACGGCCTTCGAGAAAATCAGATATCCGTCGGTGAGATAAACGCGTATGTCTTCTTTCTGAAAGCTGAGATCGCGTACCCGATAACATTGCTCCGGATCCAGCCCGGCTTCGCGAATCGATTTCGCCAGCGCGGCCGCGGTTGGTCCAGCGGCAAAGGCACACGGCAACGAACACAAGAGCAGAAAGCAACAGCGAGACACGTCATTATTAGTCTAGACCAGTCCATTTCGGCTGCGAATTCCTTCCGCGGATCACTCCTGATTACATGCGTTATAATCCGTCGGAGGCGCGCACATCGTATAGGTGATTAGAATGGGCGCAAGTAGATGAAGATTTTGCAGATCCTGCTGGCGGCGCTCGCGTTCGGCCTGCTACAAGTTCTCCTGCGTTTTAAAGACGATGCCGACCTGGCCCGGCGTCTTAAGGCCCGCGAGCCGCACGCCATGTCCGATCTTTACGATCGCTACGGGCGCCTGACGTTTTCACTCATTTACCGCATCGTTCGAAACACGGCCGCGGCGGAGGATCTGGTTCAGGAAACTTTTCTCCGGGTCTGGAACCGCGCCCAGTCTTTCGACCCGCAGCGCGGATCGCTGGGCCCGTGGATCCTGACCGTCGCGCGAAACCGGGCGATCGATTATCTGCGCTCCATCGACGGCCGGATGTCGGCCAGTTCGCTGGAACTGGATCGAATGGAAAACCCGGCGCTGTTTTCCGATCTTGAAGACAGCGCTCTCAGCATGGATCGTACACGAAGGCTGAAGAGCGCCTTCGAAAAACTGAGCCCCAACCAGCGGATGGTCATTGAGCTCGCGTACTTCGAGGGGCTCTCGCAGACCGAAATGGCGGAGCGCATGAAGCAGCCGCTGGGCACCGTAAAGACCTGGGTTCGCAGCGCGTTAAAGGCACTGCGCGAAGAGCTTGCCGGGGTGGCCATCGCATGACTTGCGAAGAGTTAAAAGACCTGTACGAACTCTACGCGCTGGGCGTCCTCGATGGCGAGGAAAGGGATGAAGCCGAGGCGCATCTGTCTCGCGGCTGCGAGGTCTGTAAACGTAGTTTGAACGACGCGCTGGTGATCAACACGATGCTGCTCAGTTCAACCGCCGCCGCTGCGCCACGCAGGCGGCTGAAACGTCGACTGATGGCCAGCGTCGGCGTCGAGCGAACCGGATGGGGATGGGCCGCGGCGCTGGCGGCGGCGTGCATGCTGGTGGTGGCGCTGTGGCTAAGCGTGCAGGAGCGGCATCGCGCCAGCGAACTGGCGGAGGCGCGGCGCACTCTGATGCAGGTTTCCGCGCAGCGCGACACGATGTCGCAGGCTTTGAGTTTCTTGAATCAGCCCGAAACACAGCAGGTCGGTTTCAGCAAAGGGCCCCGCGGAAATGTCTTCGTAAATCCGCGCAGCGGTGTGCTGCTGATTTCCGCAAATCTCCCGGCGCTGGATCCGGGGAAGATTTTTGAGATGTGGCTGATCCCGAAAGGCGGCGCGCCACGACCCGCGGGACTGTTCCAGGCGACAGGCCCAGGTTCTGCGTTCCATCTGCTTCCTGGTCCGGTGGACGTTTCGACGCTGGCCGTTGTCGCCGTTACCATCGAGCCCGAAGCGGGATCGGCGAGTCCAACCACCACGCCGATCATCGCGGTTCCGCTTTCTTAGGGCCTTCGATTCTAACTGCTTGAACCGGCGAGCGTGCTGTCGATAATTGAGATCGGGTTTAGAGGATCGTTCGTCGGCGTGCCGGGTTGCGCCGCGGACTGCCCGTGCGAATGGTGATGGTGGTGATGATGGCCGCCGGCCGCCTGGGCCAGATCCTGAATATTGGGGAGCTGACCGGTCTGGGACGCAGTCTGAAAATCGGAGGCGAGTTGAGTTAGCTGGCTCGCTTGCGATGAGTTGCCGTCAGACTGGGCGGTGTTTGCCGCGGTTTGCAGGTTGGTAGCGATCTGCGCGGTCACCTGCTCATACTGCGTGGGGTTCTGCTGCTGCAGTTGCTGAAGCGTGCTGAGAAGTTCGGCCAACGGGGAAAGCTGGGAACCGTCGTTCTGGGATCCTGGCGCCGTGGTCGACGCGATCGCGCTGCCGGAAGTGCCCAGGGACACGCCCGCGAGCGTCGAGTTGTTTAGCAGCGATTGAATATAGGAGTCGGTGGAGTTAGAGGTGGAGTTTATATTCATACGCGGCAGACAGGCAATCGCCTCGCCGTTCTAAGTGGCTGAAATAGTGGCTCTGAAGACGCGGCACTGATGTCAGATTCTTGTCAGAAGCGGCGAGTTCGTGCCGCTTCTGACAGGACGAGCGCTTCGTTACTTAATGGACAAAACCACCGTGTTCGAAGCTTTGCCGCCGATGGTGAGGACCAGGTTACGGTCCCCGGCGGCTACTTTCGGGATCACGATGTTGGCCTGATAGAAGCCGGCAATCGCCGTGGGCACCAAACCGATGAAGTCGATCGTGGCGGGGACTCCGGCGATGGTTGCGCTGTTGGTACTGCTCACGTCGAAGCGAGCGGCTGGCGTCGGCTGATTGGCGGCAAGTTGGCTTTGATTCAGGACCGGGCCGCCACCGGTGAAATACACGACAACGGTGTCGCCGACGCTCGCCGGTGAAGTGTCCGAATTCAGCGCGTAGCTGGGGAGATTCTGCGCTTCCGCGTGCGCAGTCCCGTAGGTGAATATCGCGGGAACCGGCGTGGCCGGGATGTTGATCGCAACGGCATTGCTGGCCGTCGTTCCATTGGTCACGACCAGAGGCACGACGCCAGGCGGGATGTCGTAGGGCATGATCGCATTGATCAGGCCTTCAGCGCCCAGGGCTTTGTTACTCACGTAGTACAGCGGGGCGGTCTCGCCGTTCACCGTTACCTTCGCGTTAGAGAGGTTCGCGGGAAGCGGGAATCCGGTAGCCGGGGCGACGCCGGTTGAAAGGTTGAAGCCATAGATGCTGAAGATGCTGCCCGGAGGAGTGGTCAGGGACGCTCCCGCGGCTTGCTCGACGGCGAGGCCAGGATACGTGAACGTCGAATGGCCATTGATTGTGAAAGTGCTGGTAGCGGTCGCCAGCGACATTCCGAAGTTGGCTCCATCCGCCGAGGTCAGGGCGAGGGAAGCCGTATAGGGAACACCATTATTATCGGTCAGAGTTGCGGTAGCAGTGCAGGCGGCGGTGATGGTGTACTTGCCGCTGACGGTATCCGTGACCGAAACACCACTCGTTGTGATCGTCCAACTGCCGGATGTGACCGATCCGGCGCCATCGAACTGGAGAAGGCCCGAGATCCCATTGACTCCACCGACCGAGCCGGCCGAAAGAATGAACCCGTTTCCGGTGAATGCATAGGCGCCCGATAACGACGCGGTTATGCAGGTTGTGGGAGCCGGCGACCCAGTCCCTGTGAGGCTATAGGTCGCGTCCTGGCCTGTGATGGTGAAGCTCTTTCCTGAATTGAAGGGAATCAGTGTAAAACTCGCCGCGTCGCCGGTGGCGATGGTCATCGTGCCGAGACAGTTGGACGGAAGACTGTAGGTTCCTGACCAGGTCTGAACGGCACCGGCCGTCTGATTGGTATTAACGGTCAAGTTAAGGGTAACGGCGCTGACGCCATCGAAGGTTGCCGTACCGGTCGCTACCAGGACGTTGGACAGCGTGGCGGTGGAGGAAAGATTTCGGCCGCCGAGAGCAATCGAATGGACTCCGCTGAGTGTTGCAGCGGTACAGGTGACGGAAGTTGCTGTCTGCGCCTCCGCAAGGAAAGCGCTTGCGAGCAGGCAGGAGCCCAGTGTCAGGAAGTTCTTCGTGTGCACCCGATTCATAAAGTCCTCCCAGTGGCCGAAAACATGAGCTTCGCGTTAGAGCCGCCGAAGATGAAGTTGGTTCCGGCGCCGGCATTGGTCACGTTGGTGATCGTGATGGTCAGGGCATAGGCATTGCCGGACGAATCGGTAAGCGTCGCGGTTCCGGTGCAGTTGGAACTCACGGTGAAGGTTCCGGTGGTTAGCGTGGAGCCGGTAGAAGAAGATGGTGAAACGTACCATTGACCGCTGGCGGTTCCGACTCCGTCGAAGAACACCAGGCCAGAGATGTAATTGACGCCTGAGATTACGTTGGAGTTCAACGCGAATCCGTTCCCGTTGAAGGCATAGGTTCCGTTGAGCTGAGCCGCCGAGCAAGTTGCGGTCGGCTGGGTGTTGCCATTGCCGATGAACGAGTAGACCCCATCCTGCCCGGTGACAAAAAAATTCGTCCCCGAATTGAAGGAGCCCAGGATGAAGCTCGCCGTGTCGCCGCTGGTAATGCTGATAGCGCCGATGCAGTTCGACTGGAGGCTGTAAGTGCCGGACAGAGTCTGCGCGACGCCGAACGCCTTGTTGGTGTTATTGGTCAGGGTGAAGGTGACTTTGCTCAGACCGTCGAAGGTGGCCAGACCCACGCCCTGGACGATGTTGGAAAACGCAACGGAGGAACCGACGTCGCGGCCCGACAGGGTCAGCGAGTAGGTCCCGTTGAGCGTCGATGAGGTGCAGGTCCCTCCGCCGATTTGAGGTTGCGCTTCGAGGGGCATTGTCAAAGGAACGGCTAGCGGGATCGCCAGCACACAGTAGAGCAGGGATCGGTTCAGGTTCATTTCACGTTTATCCTTCCATTGGGCTAGGCCACGGGGGCAAGTTTGGACACTGTAGTTTGATGTTCACACTGGGACATCGTTACGCTAACCCCGTTCTTTCCCGGAAGTTTCGGCGATGTTACGGACCCAGACGCGGAAAAAGCCGGGCGGCGTTGTCCCGCTGGATTCGCCGCAGGGTATCGGCGGAGGAGACTTGGATGCCGTCGATTTCAGATTTGGCGCGGGCTTCGGACACAAACGGATAATCGGTTCCGAGCAGAACGTGAGACGGATCGACCAGGCTCAGCAAAGCTCCCATGGATTGCGGATTTCCGGAAAGAGCGGTGTCGTAATACAGGCTTTGGACGATCGGTCGCCAGCCGTTCGGACCAAGTCGCGAAACGAAGGCGGCGTTCGATCCGATTTTGTTGACCAGGAACGGGAGTGTTCCGCCGGCATGGGAGAAGATGAATCGGACATCCGGGTTCCGCTGAAAGACGCCGTTGTAAAGCAGGCTGGTGATGGTCCGGGTGGTGTCGTGGGGAAACTCGATCAGGGCCGGGGGGATTTCGGGCTGCACACCAAGCATGCACTGGCACAGCGTGGGATGAACGTGAACGACGGCCTTCCGCCGGTTCAGCTCGCTGAAAAGAGGAGTGAAGTGGGCATCGCCGAGGTAGCGATCCTGATAGTTGGTATGGAGCGCAATGCCGTCGGCTCTTAGCTGGTCGAAGGCGTAGCGGATTTCCTCCAGGCTCGCCGCGATGTCGGGGAGGGGCAGGAACGCGAACAGGCCGAACCGGGTGGGGTGATCCGTGGCCATCTGTTTGGCGAAATCGTTACAGAGGCGGGCGACGCGCTGGATCGTACCGGCATCGTTCAAACGGATCCCGGGGGAGGACAAAGAGGTAATGGCGGTTTGGATCCCCAGATGGTCCATCATTTCCAGCGACGACTGAACCGACCATTTTGGAGCGCCGGGGCTTCCCGAAGCGGCTCCAATGGCGGCATTTCCAATAGCGGAGACGTAAGCGGGAGGGAGGATGTGATGATGAACGTCGATCCGGCGAGGTCTTGGTGGGGTTTGCGCGGACGCCGCAGCCAGGACCTGGCAGAAGCTCCGGCGGGACAAAAGGGCCATAGCTGAGAGTATCGGGTGGGGGTGGTGGAACGCGCAAGGCGTGCTATTTCATGAATCCACGTCCCCAGGCCTGTGGAAAACTCGCCGCATACATTTTTCTTTGCAATTTTTCCGAGTTGGCTCGTGCGTAGCGTGTATACTAAACAAAATTGCACATGGGAGTGCACTGACAACCAAAAAATGTCCACAAGATCGATTCTGACAAACTTCAGAAGTGCGGTTCTTGCAGTAGGAGCAACTCTCGTCTTTTCCGGCGCGGCGTTTGCGGATACTGTGCCGATAACCCTTAACTGGACGATCGGCGTTGAAAGCCAGTTCCCGCAGCCCGTTTTTTTTGGTGCCCAAACCTCGAACTTTACCTTCTATTCGCCAGCGTTTCCATACGCACTGGGAACGTTCTACGTAGGAACGACTGGCACTTACTCCGCATCGATGAACACGCCCGGGTTCGACAATCTGGTTTATTTGCTCACGGGCACTTTTGCTCCGTCCGGAGGAGTTCCCACCACTCCCCTCTCAAATTTTTTCGCTGGCGAATTCAATATCCCCACGACTACGATCTCAGCCACGCTACAGGCCGGAGTCCAATACTCCTACGTTGTTTTCTTCACTCAGGCTGCCCCATCGGGAAGTGGAGTGCTCACCCTGAGCGGCCCGGGCTGCATTAGCCTGGGAGCGAACAACTGCTCCGTGGTGCCTGCGCCCACGCTTGAGCCGGGACCACTAGCGTTGCTGGCGATTCTGGTCGCCGTCAGCGGCATGTTCTTTCTGCGGCGCCGTCCGCGGACAATCGTTTAAGCTTTGGCCGCGGCCCGGCGCTTGGCTCGTTGAGGCGATCGCTTCTTCGCAGGACCTGCGAACTGCAAAATCGTGCTGCGTAGCTCACGGCTGAGAGCAATGGCGAGGAACACCGGCGCAAAAAACGGCGCCACTCCGGTCACCAGATAACCGGCGAATTGACGCCACCACTTCCACCACACGTCGCCCGCCGGATGCCAGTGTGCGACCATCGCCTGCGTGTTCAGCTCGACCGCTGAGAACAAAAGCAGGACCTCGAACAACATCATTGCGAAACTGCCGCACAACAGCCCGTATATGGGGACCCGCCTGAACGGCGCCGCTAGCAGCATCGCCCAGAAGACCGGAAGGCTAAACGTGAACAGCGTCACATCCGAGCGCGGCATGGTGAATTCGACGTGGTTGACCTTGACGAGGCCAGTCGGTTCCTGATGGATGTCGTTCACGGGCATCCGGAAATCCCAGTCACCCGATTCATTGACGGAGATCGCTGCGGGAGTGGCGGTTTCCTCCAGCACCCGAAGCGCCGCGAGCAATGGCGTCCGCAATGCGAACCACCACACCGACAGAATGCCGATCAAAAGGAGGGATCCGCGGAGCAGAAAGCGAAGCTGTGGACGATCGGTCACGCCGGTACGGCCTGAGAACGGCGGATTCCATAAACCCACAGCCAGAAGACGACGAGCGCATCCAGCATGATCAGGCTTTCCCACAGATAGTCGTGCGCAAAATCGAAGAGCTGCCGGTTGTACTGCAACAGGTAAAACAAGCTGATGAATCGCACGAGGTTGACAACCTGGATCGCGACGGTGCCAAGAAGAAGCCCCTTGAGCCGCTGCCGCCAGGAAACTGGGAACGCCAGAAGGGCCGACCACAACAAGAGCGTCACGTTAACTCCGTTGCAACCGTCCTTCATCTCGACTCCCCGGCCACTCGAGGGATCAGCCAGGACGGTCCGTTCAGTTCCTTGTATTCGCGAATCTCCTCCGCAAATCGAGATGATCGAGGCCGATGCTGTGACCAGGCTCCTCGAAAAAAGTTCGACGACGGGGCGAAGCGGAGGGGCCAGCAGCAGCGCGAAACTTGCGAGAGCGCAGGCGCAG